>NZ_JBHSBB010000010.1:745827-928719 GCF_042650325.1 Streptomyces polygonati
GGGGTGGCCGCCCGGCGCACCGCACTTCCTCGGACCGGCGGCATCGGACGAGCCGTCGGTGAACCAGCTGTCCGGCGTCACCAGATGGTGCCCACCACGAACGCGAACGCCCAGAAGGCGATCCCCAGATACCCGATCACCAGCCCGGCGGTCGCCGGACCGTCGCCCCGCTCACCGGTCCGCTTGATCTCCCGCTTGGCGATGTGGCCCAGCACGACCCCCACCACCGAACCCGTACCGCACAGGAAGCCGCCGACCAGCGAGGCCACCAGGGACCCGATCGCCTTGCTGTTGGTCTTGGGCGGCGGGGGCAGCGGCGAGGACGGGGGCGGCGGGTAGGGAGGGGCCGGGGAATCGGGCGCCCCGGCCGCCCTGGGGCGCGGGATGTCCCCGGTGAGGAGGTCCAACTCCTTGTACGTACGCGCCTCATAGGCGTGACCGACCCGGTCCTCGTACTCCTCCAGGCTCAAACGCCCTTGGGCGAAGGCGTCCTTGAGGACGCGCACCACCCGCTCACGGTCAGCATCACCGGCCAGCATCCCTTCATCATGCCGCAGGGCGGCCGTTCCCGGAGGGGAACGACCGCCCTGTGCTCACCGGTTGGCTTACCCGGGTCGCATGGTGGCTGAGACGCGCTCAGCCGGTGGCCTCAGCCAGTGACCTCAGCCGTTGTACGGGCCGTAGTCGTAGTCCTCCAGCGGGACCGCCTGGCCGGAGCCGGTGCCGAAGGGGCTGTAGTCGATGTCGTCGTAGCCGACGGCCGAGTACATCGCGGCCTTGGCCTCCTCGGTCGGCTCCACCCGGATGTTGCGGTAGCGGGACAGACCCGTACCGGCCGGGATGAGCTTGCCGATGATGACGTTCTCCTTCAGGCCCAGCAGCGAGTCGGACTTGGCGTGGATCGCCGCGTCCGTCAGCACCCGGGTGGTCTCCTGGAAGGAGGCCGCCGACAGCCACGACTCGGTGGCCAGCGACGCCTTGGTGATACCCATCAGCTGCGGCCGGCCGGAGGCGGGGTGACCGCCCTCGGTGACCACCCGGCGGTTCTCCTGCTCGAACCGGCCGCGCTCGACCAGCTCGCCGGGCAGCAGCTCCGCGTCACCCGACTCGATGATCGTCACCCGGCGCAGCATCTGCCGGATGATGATCTCGATGTGCTTGTCGTGGATCGACACACCCTGCGAGTTGTAGACCTTCTGCACTTCCTGCACCAGGTGGATCTGCACCTGGCGCTGGCCGAGGATCCGCAGCACGTCGTGCGGGTTGGTGGCGCCGTAGGTGAGCTTCTGGCCGACCTCCACGTGGTCGCCCTCGCCCACCTGGAGCTTGACGCGCTTGGAGATCGGGTAGGCGATCTCCTCGGCGCCGTCGTCCGGGGTGACGACGATCTTCTTGGTCTTCTCGGTCTCCTCGATCCGGACCCGGCCGGCCGCCTCGGAGATCGGGGCGACACCCTTCGGGACCCGGGCCTCGAAGAGCTCGACCACACGCGGCAGACCCTGCGTGATGTCGTCACCCGCCACACCACCGGTGTGGAAGGTACGCATGGTCAGCTGGGTGCCGGGCTCACCGATCGACTGGGCCGCGATGATGCCGACGGCCTCGCCGATGTCCACCAGCTTGCCGGTGGCCAGCGAGCGCCCGTAGCAGAAGGCGCAGGTGCCGACGGCCGACTCGCAGGTGAGGATCGAGCGGGTCTTGACCTCCTCGACCCCCAGCCGGACGAGCTGGTCGATCAGCACGTCGCCGAGGTCGACGTTGGCGGGCGCGACGACCTTGCCGTCCACCACCACGTCCTCGGCGAGCATCCGCGCGTACACGCTGGTCTCGACGTCGTCCGTCTTGCGCAGCGTGCCGTCGTCGTCCCGCTTGGCGATCCGCAGCTTCAGACCGCGCTCGGTGCCGCAGTCCTCCTCACGGATGATCACGTCCTGCGAGACGTCCACCAGACGACGGGTCAGGTAACCCGAGTCGGCGGTACGCAGCGCGGTGTCGGCCAGACCCTTACGGGCACCGTGGGTGGAGATGAAGTACTCCAGCACGGACAGGCCCTCACGGAAGGACGCCTTGATCGGCCGCGGGATGGTCTCGTTCTTGGCGTTCGAGACCAGACCGCGCATACCGGCGATCTGCCGCATCTGCATCATGTTTCCGCGGGCGCCCGAGTCGACCATCATGAAGATCGGGTTGGTCCGCGGGAAGTTGGCGTTCATCGCCACGGCGACCTCGTTGGTCGCCTTGGTCCAGATGCCGATCAGCTCGTCCGAGCGCTCCTGCTTGGTGATCAGACCGCGCTCGTACTGCTTCTGCACCTTCTCGTCCTGCGCCTCGTAGGAGGCGATGATCGCCTTCTTGGCCTCGGGCACGACGATGTCGGTGACGGCCACGGTGACACCCGAACGGGTGGCCCAGTGGAAGCCGGCCGCCTTCAGGTTGTCGAGCGTCGCCGCCACGATGACCTTCGGGTACCGCTCGGCGAGGTCGTTGACGATCTCGGAGAGCTGCTTCTTGCCGACCGGCTGGTCCACGAACGGGTAGTCCTCGGGCAGCAGCTCGTTGAAGAGCGCGCGGCCCAGCGTGGTGCGCAGCCGGAAGGAGTCGCCCAGCTGGTACGGGCGGCTGTCGGTGTCGCCCTCGGCGGGCTCCGGCGGGGTCCAGCCGCGCGGCGGCACGGTGCCGACCGGGAAGCGGATGTCGACCGGGGCCTGCATCGACAGCTCGCGGTTGTCGAACGCCATGATCGCCTCGGCGGTGGCGCCGAACGCCCTGCCCTCTCCGACGACCTCGCGCTCCTCGGAGTCCGTGGTCAGGAAGAACAGACCCAGCACCATGTCCTGGGTCGGCATGGTGACCGGACGGCCGTCGGCCGGCTTGAGGATGTTGTTCGAGGACAGCATCAGGATGCGGGCCTCGGCCTGCGCCTCGGCCGACAGCGGCAGGTGCACCGCCATCTGGTCGCCGTCGAAGTCCGCGTTGAAGGCGGTGCAGACCAGCGGGTGGATCTGGATGGCCTTGCCCTCGACCAGCTGCGGCTCGAAGGCCTGGATACCCAGGCGGTGCAGGGTCGGCGCGCGGTTCAGCAGCACCGGGTGCTCGGCGATGACCTCTTCCAGCACGTCGTACACGACCGTGCGGCCGCGCTCGACCATGCGCTTGGCCGACTTGATGTTCTGCGCGTGGTTGAGGTCCACCAGGCGCTTCATCACGAACGGCTTGAAGAGCTCCAGCGCCATCGCCTTGGGCAGACCGCACTGGTGCAGCTTGAGCTGCGGGCCGACCACGATCACCGAACGGGCGGAGTAGTCGACGCGCTTGCCGAGCAGGTTCTGGCGGAAGCGGCCCTGCTTGCCCTTGAGCATGTCGGACAGCGACTTCAGCGGACGGTTGCCGGGGCCCGTGACCGGGCGGCCGCGGCGGCCGTTGTCGAAGAGCGCGTCGACGGCCTCCTGGAGCATCCGCTTCTCGTTGTTCACGATGATCTCGGGCGCGCCGAGGTCCAGCAGCCGCTTCAGGCGGTTGTTGCGGTTGATCACCCGGCGGTACAGGTCGTTCAGGTCGGAGGTCGCGAAGCGGCCACCGTCCAGCTGCACCATCGGACGCAGGTCCGGCGGGATCACGGGTACGCAGTCCAGCACCATGCCACCGGGCTTGTTGGTGGTCTGCAGGAACGCCGAGACGACCTTGAGGCGCTTGAGCGCGCGGGTCTTCTTCTGGCCCTTGCCGGTGCGGATGATCTCGCGGAGGCGCTCGGCCTCCTCGTCCAGGTCGAAGGACTCCAGGCGCTTCTGCAGCGCCGCGGCACCCATCGAACCGGAGAAGTACGTACCGAAGCGGTCGCGCAGCTCGCGGTAGAGCAGCTCGTCGCCCTCCAGGTCCTGGACCTTGAGGTTCTTGAAGCGGGCCCACACCTCGTCGAGGCGGTCCAGCTCGCGCTGGGCGCGGTCGCGCAGCTGCTTCATCTCGCGCTCGGCGCCTTCGCGCACCTTGCGGCGCACATCGGCCTTGGCGCCCTCGTTCTCCAGCTCGCCGAGGTCGGCCTCCAGCTTCTTCTGGCGGGCCTCCACGTCGGAGTCACGGCGCTGCTCGACCTGGCTGCGCTCCACGGAGACCTGGGCCTCCAGCGACGGCAGGTCGCGGGTGCGGCGCTCCTCGTCCACCCAGGTGATCATGTACGCCGCGAAGTAGATGACCTTCTCCAGGTCCTTCGGGGCGAGATCCAGCAGGTAGCCGAGGCGGGACGGGACACCCTTGAAGTACCAGATGTGGGTGACCGGCGCGGCCAGCTCGATGTGGCCCATCCGCTCGCGGCGCACCTTGGCGCGAGTGACCTCGACGCCGCAGCGCTCGCAGATGATGCCCTTGAAGCGGACACGCTTGTACTTACCGCAGTAGCACTCCCAGTCCCGGGTGGGGCCGAAGATCTTCTCGCAGAAGAGCCCGTCCTTTTCCGGCTTGAGGGTGCGGTAGTTGATGGTCTCCGGCTTCTTGACTTCGCCGTGGGACCAGGTCCGGATGTCGTCCGCGGTGGCCAGGCCGATCCGCAGCTCATCGAAGAAGTTGACGTCGAGCACTGTGTCGTCAATCCCTCTCGGGTTGATTCTCAAAATGGTCTGGACGGGTCCTGGGGGTCCCCCCGGGCCGCGTCAGCGGCTCAGGGGGCGAGCGACGCCGGGCCCTGGGAGGCCCGGCGACAACCCGTCAGACCTCTTCGACGCTGCTCGGCTCACGCCGGGACAGGTCGATACCGAGTTCCTCCGCCGCGCGGAACACGTCCTCGTCCGTGTCCCGCATCTCGATGGACATACCGTCCGAGGACAGCACCTCCACATTGAGGCAGAGCGACTGCATTTCCTTGATGAGCACCTTGAAGGACTCGGGAATGCCGGGCTCGGGGATGTTCTCGCCCTTGACGATGGCCTCGTACACCTTCACGCGGCCGAGCACGTCGTCGGACTTGATGGTCAGCAGCTCCTGGAGGGCGTAAGCGGCGCCGTACGCTTCCAGCGCCCACACCTCCATCTCGCCGAACCGCTGTCCGCCGAACTGCGCCTTACCGCCCAGCGGCTGCTGGGTGATCATCGAGTACGGGCCGGTGGACCGGGCGTGCAGCTTGTCGTCCACCAGGTGGTGCAGCTTGAGGATGTACATGTAGCCGACCGAGATCGGCTCCGGGAACGGCTCGCCGGAGCGGCCGTCGAACATCCTGGCCTTGCCCGAGGGCAGCACCATCCGGTCGCCGTCGCGGTTGGGGACCGTGGCCTCGAAGAGGCCGGCGATCTCGTCCTCGCGGGCGCCGTCGAAGACCGGGGTCGCGACGTTGGTGTTGGGTTCGACCCGGCCGGCACCGATGACGTCCAGCCGCCTCGCCCACTCGTCGGCGATACCGGCGACGTCCCAGCCCTGCTTCGCCAGCCAGCCGAGGTGGATCTCCAGCACCTGGCCCGGGTTCATCCGGGACGGGACGCCGAGCGGGTTGAGGATGATGTCGACCGCGGTGCCGTCCTCCAGGAACGGCATGTCCTCGACCGGCAGGATCTTGGAGATGACGCCCTTGTTGCCGTGGCGGCCGGCCAGCTTGTCGCCGTCGGTGATCTTCCGCTTCTGCGCCACGTACACGCGCACCAGCTGGTTGACACCGGGCGGCAGCTCGTCGCCCTCCTCGCGGTCGAAGACGCGGACGCCGATGACCTTGCCGACCTCGCCGTGCGGCACCTTCAGCGAGGTGTCCCGCACTTCGCGGGCCTTCTCGCCGAAGATCGCGCGCAGCAGCCGCTCCTCCGGGGTCAGCTCGGTCTCGCCCTTGGGCGTGACCTTGCCGACCAGGATGTCGCCGGCCACCACATCGGCGCCGATCCGGATGATCCCGCGCTCGTCGAGGTCCGCGAGGACCTCCTCGGAGACGTTCGGGATGTCCCGGGTGATCTCCTCGGGGCCGAGCTTGGTGTCACGGGCGTCGACCTCGTGCTCCTCGATGTGGATCGAGGACAGGACGTCGTCCTGCACGAGGCGCTGCGACAGGATGATCGCGTCCTCGTAGTTGTGGCCCTCCCAGGGCATGAACGCCACCAGGAGGTTCTTGCCGAGGGCCATCTCGCCCTCTTCGGTGGACGGACCGTCGGCGAGCACCTGGGTGGCGACCACGCGGTCGCCCTCGTTCACCACGACCTTCTGGTTGAAGGAGGTGCCCTGGTTGGACCGGGAGAACTTGGCGACCCGGTAGGTGTTGTACGTGCCGTCGTCGTTGGTGACCGTGACGTAGTCCGCGGAGACCTCCTGGACCACACCGTCCTTCTCGGCCTTGATGACGTCACCGGCGTCGACCGCGCAGCGGTACTCCATGCCGGTGCCGACCAGCGGCGCCTCGGACTTGATCAGCGGTACGGCCTGGCGCATCATGTTCGATCCCATGAGCGCGCGGTTGGCGTCGTCGTGCTCCAGGAACGGGATCATCGCGGTGGCGACCGACACCATCTGGCGCGGCGAGACGTCCATGTAGTCCACGTCGTCGCCGGGGATGTAGTCGATCTCGCCGCCGCGGCGGCGGACCAGCACCCGGGACTCGGCGAACCGCAGGTCCTCGGTCAGCGGCGCGTTGGCCTGCGCGATGACGAAGCGGTCCTCCTCGTCGGCGGTCAGGTAGTCCACGTCGTCGGTGACGACACCCTCGATGACCTTGCGGTACGGGGTCTCGACGAAGCCGAACGCGTTGACCCGGCCGTAGGAGGCCAGCGAGCCGATCAGGCCGATGTTCGGGCCTTCCGGGGTCTCGATCGGACACATCCGCCCGTAGTGGGACGGGTGCACGTCGCGGACCTCGAAGCCGGCCCGCTCACGGGACAGACCGCCGGGGCCCAGCGCCGACAGGCGGCGCTTGTGGGTCAGGCCGGACAGCGGGTTCGTCTGGTCCATGAACTGGGACAGCTGGCTGGTGCCGAAGAACTCCTTGATGGAGGCGACGACCGGCCGGATGTTGATCAGGGTCTGCGGCGTGATCGCCTCGACGTCCTGGGTCGTCATCCGCTCGCGGACCACGCGCTCCATCCGGGCCAGGCCGGTACGCACCTGGTTCTGGATGAGCTCGCCGACGTTGCGCAGGCGGCGGTTGCCGAAGTGGTCGATGTCGTCGACCTCGACCACGATCTGCGAGCCGTTGTGGCCCGAGGTCTCGGTCTCCCCGGCGTGCAGCTTGACCAGGTACTTGATGGTGGCGGTGATGTCGTCGGTGGTGAGCACGCCGGCGTCCAGCGGGGCCTCGCCGCCGAGCTTCTTGTTGACCTTGTAGCGGCCGACCTTGGCCAGGTCGTAGCGCTTGGGGTTGAAGTAGAGGTTCTCCAGCAGGGTCTGGGCGGCCTCCTTGGTCGGCGGCTCGCCCGGGCGCAGCTTGCGGTAGATGTCCAGCAGCGCGTCGTCCTGGCCCTGGGTGTGGTCCTTCTCCAGGGTGGCGCGCATCGACTCGTACTCGCCGAACTCCTCCAGGATCTGCTCGGTGCTCCAGCCGAGCGCCTTGAGCAGCACGGTGACCGACTGCTTGCGCTTGCGGTCGATGCGGACACCGACCATGTCGCGCTTGTCGATCTCCATCTCCAGCCAGGCACCCCGGGACGGGATGATCTTGGCGGAGAAGATGTCCTTGTCGGACGTCTTGTCGATCTGGCTGTCGAAGTAGACGCCCGGCGAGCGGACCAGCTGCGACACGACGACACGCTCGGTGCCGTTGATGCAGAAGGTGCCCTTGTTGGTCATCAGGGGGAAGTCGCCCATGAAGACCGTCTGGGACTTGATCTCGCCGGTCTCGTTGTTGGTGAACTCGGCGGTGACGAAGAGCGGCGCACCGTAGGTGAAGTCGCGCTCCTTGCACTCGTCCAGCGAGTTCTTCGGCGGCTCGAAGCGGTGGTCACGGAAAGTGAGCGACATCGACCCGGAGAAGTCCTCGATCGGAGAGATCTCCTCGAAGATCTCCTCCAGACCGGACTTCCTGGGGACATCCTGCCCACTGTCAAGGGCCGCCTCGACCCGGGCCTTCCACGCGGCGTTCCCGAGCAGCCAGTCAAAGCTCTCGGTCTGGAGCGCGAGGAGGTTCGGAACTTCGAGCGGTTCACGGATCTTCGCGAAAGAAATGCGCAGCGGTGCGGTGCTTGCGCCGTTGTTCGAGTTGGTAGTCGAGGCGTTGCGCGAGGCGGCCAAGAGGGGGTCCTTCCGAGGGCTCGGACTCACTACGCGCGTACCGGTCCACCCCTGAGCTGAAGAGAAATCCCTGATGACAGGCCTCTTCAGTGTCGCTCAGATACGGGCATGCTCCTGGTGACGGGCCAGGCAGCAGCTAACAGGCAGCGCAAAGGGTCAGTGTAGCCACTTGGCCCACTGATGTCCAGAGCTGAGATTCGGAGTACCGAATCGTCGCCCCCTCGTCTACCTCGCGGGGTCCGGCCCTCGGAGCCCGGACCCGCTGTCCGTCACGCTGCATAGCCATGCATTCCCGCTTGGGCGTCGATCCATGCATCCGACCCGGATCGATCTCCGGGACACCGCGGGACGCGTACGCCGACGCAGCGGGCGCGTCCTGAGAATTGCGCGATGCGCCGCCCACGTCAAGGCCCCAGCCTCGCGTAGATCGAAAACGGCCGAGGGCGGCCACCCTTTCGAGTGGCCGCCCTCGGCGGGTGGAGCAGAGCCGGCGCGGGCATCCGGACCTGGCGGGGCCGGATGTCGCTGCCGGGCGTCGAGCGGAGTGGAGCCGGGACCGCCCGAGGTGTCGCTTGGGTGCTGTGCGAGGTGTTACTTGACCTCGACGGAGGCGCCGGCCGCCGCGAGGGCGTCCTTGGCCTTCTCCGCGGCTTCCTTGGTGGCCTTCTCCAGAACGGCCTTCGGAGCGCCGTCCACGAGGTCCTTGGCTTCCTTCAGACCCAGCGAGGTCAGCTCACGCACGACCTTGATGACCTGGATCTTCTTCTCGCCGGCACCCGTGAGGATGACGTCGAACTCGTCCTGCTCCTCGGGGGCCTCGACGGCGGCGGCAGCGCCACCGGCGGCGGCGACCGCGACCGGGGCGGCGGCGGTGACGTCGAACTTCTCCTCGAAGGCCTTCAGGAACTCGGAGAGCTCGATGAGGGTGAGGTTCTCGAACTGCTCGAGCAGTTCGGCCTGGCTGAGCTTCGCCATGATGGCGGTCCTTCCACTAATTCGGCTGGTGCCGGATGTACATGTCGGCGGGCGTACTCGGTGCCCGCTGGACCGTCGAGCCGGTTACTCCGACTCGGCAGCCTCGGCGGGAGCCGGCGTACCGGCACCGCCCTGCTCGTCGGCCAACTTGACCCGAAGCGCCTCGGTGGTGCGGGCGAACTTCGAGGGAAGCGCCTGGAAGAGCGCGGCAGCCTGGGACTGCTTGCCCTTTATGGCGCCCGCCAGCTTGGCGAGCAGAACCTCGCGGGACTCGAGGTCCGCGAGCTTCTTGATCTCGTCGGCGGACAGCGCCTTACCGTCAAGGACACCGCCCTTGATGACGAGAGCGGGATTGTCCTTGGCGAAGTCACGCAGACCCTTCGCCGCCTCGACCGGGTCACCGGCGACGAAGGCGACGGCCGACGGACCCGCGAACAGGTCGTCGAGCGTGCTGATCCCGGCCTCGTTGGCCGCGATCTTGGTCAGCGTGTTCTTCACCACGGCGTACGTGACGTTCTCACCGAGTGCACGGCGCAGCGTCTTGAGCTGCGCCACGGTGAGACCGCGGTACTCGGTCAGCATCGCGGCGTTCGAGGTACGGAACTTGTCCGTCAACTCGGCAACCGCGGCAGCCTTGTCGGGCCTCGCCATGAGTCTCGGCCTCCTTCCGGGTGATTGCGGACCGCCCGGCGTTGAAGGAGGAGACATCCGAAAATGATCGAATGGCAGCGAAATGCGAAACGCCCCGGCGCGGGCGCACGGGGCGGAGCTCGACGGACGCGTTCGCACGCTTCCGGAGATCGTTCTCGGTCACCTGCGCGGGCCGTCCGCAGTCAGCGGATCCTTCGGCCACCCCACCCCCTGCGGGGCACGGCGACAACCAGCGGTCTATGGCTTCTCCGGCAGCGTACGGGACCGGTCCCCCACCGGGCAAATCGCCTCCGGCGGGGCGGGCGGCGGCGCGGGCGGCCGCGAAGCCGCTCGCGAACGGCGAGGACCCCGCCCCCGGTTCGCGGGGCGGGGTCCTGAACCATACGACCGCGGGTATGACCAGTCGGACGGACAGGTCGGACGGCCGGGTCGGACGGGTGGGTCAGACGGACGCCGGGTCTTCTTCGACCAGGAGGTTACGGGTGCGGTTGGGGTCGACCTGGATGCCGGGGCCCATGGTGGTGGAGACCGCCGCCTTCCGTACGTAACGGCCCTTCGACGCGGACGGCTTGATCCGCAGGATCTCGTCCAGCGCCGCCGCGTAGTTCTCCACCAGCTGGGTCTCGTCGAACGACACCTTGCCGATGATGAAGTGCAGGTTCGAGTGCTTGTCGACGCGGAACTCGATCTTGCCGCCCTTGATCTCGGTGACCGCCTTCGCCACGTCGGGCGTCACGGTGCCGGTCTTCGGGTTCGGCATCAGACCACGCGGGCCGAGCACGCGGCCGAGGCGGCCGACCTTGCCCATCAGGTCCGGGGTGGCGACGACGGCGTCGAAGTCCAGCCGGCCCTTCGCCACCTCGTCGATCAGTTCGTCGGAGCCGACGATGTCGGCTCCCGCGGCTTCCGCGGCCGCGGCACGGTCACCGGTCGCGAAGACCAGGACCCGGGCGGTCTTGCCGGTGCCGTGCGGGAGGTTCACGGTGCCACGGACCATCTGGTCGGCCTTGCGCGGGTCGACACCCAGGCGGAAGGCGACCTCGACGGTCGAGTCGAACTTGGTGGTCGCGGTCTCCTTGGCGATGCGAACGGCCTCCAGGGGCGCGTACAGGCGCTCCTGGTCGATCTTGGCGTCCGCAGCGCGGAGGGATTTGCTGCGCTTGCTCACGTTCTGCTCCTGTAAGTGGATGGAGTCGTGGTGCGGGCCGAGCAGGCCCTGCCACAGGGGGTGCCGCAGGGGCTGGTACGGGGCGTCAGCCCTCGACCGTGATGCCCATCGAACGAGCCGTACCCGCGATGATCTTCTCCGCGGCGTCCAGGTCGTTCGCGTTCAGGTCGGGGAGCTTCGTGGTGGCGATGTCCCGCACCTGGGCGCGCGTCAGCTTCGCGACCTTCTTGACGTGCGGCTCGCCGGAGCCCTTGTCCACACCCGCGGCCTTCAGGATCAGCTTGGCGGCCGGCGGCGTCTTGGTGATGAAGGTGAAGCTGCGGTCGTCGTAGACCGTGATCTCCACCGGGATCACCATGCCGCGCTGCGACTCGGTGGCCGCGTTGTACGCCTTGCAGAATTCCATGATGTTCACGCCGTGCTGACCCAGCGCGGGTCCGACCGGCGGAGCCGGGTTGGCCGCACCGGCGTTGATCTGGAGCTTGATCAGCCCCGTGATCTTCTTCTTCTTGGGAGGCATTGCTCTCTCCGGGTCCTGTTGAGAGTGTTCGTGCCTGCGAGCAGGCATACCGCACCACTTTAGCGGGTATCGCGCCCCGGGCCGAAATCAGTGGGCCGAGCCCTCCGGCCGGCTGATGCGCTTGGCGGGAGCGAGCGAGCCGGCCACGGCGTCGATGGTGTGCGGGATGGGGCGGACCCGCGGACCCGGCGTCGGATGTTCGGGCTGGGCTGTCACAGTGCTCTCCCTCTCGGCTTGAAGGGTTCGGATGTCCTCGCCCGATACTGCCGGCCGCAGCGGGATCACACGGCGAAGCGTCCTTCGCGGACGGCGGCCACGAACGCGGCGAACGACTCCGCCGGGATCACCAGGGCCGGGCCGGAGCCCCGCTTCGTCCGCTCCCGCAAGCCCCGCGTCCGGGGCGTCCACGGCGATGCCTTCACTCCCACGGGCCAGCTCATCCCGTCCGGCAGCGGAAACCACCTCCCCTACGGGCATCCGGCCACCTCGTGGTTCCCCGCCGCGCGGAGCGTGGTCGAACCGACCCGTCGCTCCCCGGTCACCCTTAGTGTCGTACGTGCCTGACCAGCCCGCCGACAAGGAGATCCCCGCATGGCCACCGCGCCGCTCACCCGCGCCGAACTCGACCAGGCGCTGACCGGACTACCCGGCTGGACGGTCAAGGAAGGCTTCCTCACCGCCAACTTCAAGGCCGCCCGCGCCGACCTCCCGGGCCTCTACGCCGCCGTCGCCGCCGCCGAGGACGAAGCCGACCATCACGCCGCCATCCGCATCCTCTACGGCACGATCAGCTTCGCCCTCAACACCCACGACGCCGACGGCGCGATCACCGCCGAGGACACCGCCCTGGCCACCCGCATCACCACCCTCGCCACCACCCACGGCGCCCGACCGGCCGGCTGACGGCAGCGTGCGCGACGCCCTGCGGTCCGCGGGAGCAGCGGGGGCGGCGGCATTGAACCGGCGGGGTCGCTTCATCACCCTCGACGGGCCGGGCGGTGTCGGCAAGTCCAGCACGGTCGCGGCCCTGGCCGCCCTGCTCGCCGACGAGGGTGAAGCGGTCCTCCCCACGGCCGAACCCACCGACTCCGATCTCGGCCAATTCGTGCGCGGCCACGCCGACCGGATCGGTGGCCGGGCACTGGCCTGCCTGATCGCCGCCGACCGGTACGACCACCTGGAGCGTGAGATCCTGCCGCAGCTCGCGGCCGGCCGCACCGTGGTGTGCGACCGCTATCTGGCGTCCAGCCTTGTGGTCCAGCGGCTCGACGGTGTGCCGGAGGAGTACCTGCTGGATCTCCATGCCGGCGTCCTGCTTCCGGACCTGGCCGTGGTGCTCACCGCCGCCCCGGAAACGATCGCGGCGCGCATCGCCCGCCGGGGCGCCCGTCACCGGTTCGAGCGAGATCCCGACATCCCGCGCCGGGAGACCGCACTGTACGAACGGGCCGTGGTGATCCTGCGTGGGTGGGGCGTGGAGGTCCTGGTCGTCGACGCCGAGGTGTCACCACCGCAGGTGATCGCCGACCGGATCGCCGCGTACCGGCCGGGTGGAGCCGGTCAGGTCCCCCCGCGGGTCGTGCCCGGGAGGGGGAATTCGTGACGCCGCCAATCCGCGGAAGGGTTCCTGACCCCGGTGGTGGCGCTGCGGACGCTCAATCCCGACGCGGCGAAGGTGCTTGACGAGCGGGTCTCGGTCGTGACCGGGCGGTCGCTGGCCTGAGTGCGGTCCCGGGGCGCCCGCGAAGGGCCAGACCCGAAGAAAAATCTACACGCGTTGTTCCTGGCATGGACACCACCTCTTGGTGATGCTACGTAATCAACTGGTCACAATTCAGTGGCAGCGATCCTGCCCGACCAGGAGGTTCCGTGAGACTCACCAGGTCACTGTCAGCGCTCGGCGCGCTGGTGTCCGCCTTCGCCCTCGCCGTCGTCGCCACCGGCCCGGCCCAAGCGGCCGGGGTGTCGTACGTCGCGCTCGGGGATTCGTACTCGGCCGGGAACGGCGCCGGGAACTACATCAGTTCGAGTGGCGACTGCCACCGCAGCAACAGCGCGTACCCCGCACTGTGGGCCGCCGCCCACGGGCCCTCGTCGTTCGCCTTCGCCGCCTGTTCGGGGGCCGTGACGACCGATGTCACCAACAGCCAGCTCGGCTCGCTGAGCGCGTCCACCACCCTGGTCACCGTGACCATCGGCGGCAACGACGCGGGCTTCACGGATGTGATCACCACATGCGTGACCGGTTCCGACAGCACCTGCGTCAACCGGGTCAACACCGCCGAGAACTACGTACGCAGCACCCTGCCCGGCCGGCTCGACACGGTCTACAACGCGATCCGCGCCAAGGCCCCGTCAGCGCGGGTCGTGGTCCTGGGGTATCCGGACCTCTACACCCTGAATGTCTTCTGCATCGGCATGAGCGCCACCAAGCACCAGAAGATCGATGAGGCCGCCGACCTGATCGACACCACCACCGCCGCCCGCGCCTCGGCCCACGGCTTCGTCTTCGGCGACGTCCGCAGCACCTTCCGCGGTCATGAACTCTGCTCCGGCGACGACTACCTCCACGACCTCGCCCTCCCCACCTGGGAGTCCTACCACCCCACCGCCCTCGGCCACTCGGCCGGCTACCTCCCCGTCCTGAACGCCGACGACTGACCGGCCGCCGATCAGGCATGAACACGCGAAAGCCCCCGCCGTCGGCGGGGGCTTTCGCGACACCTGGAAGGCGGAAGGGCTCAGTTCTTCTGGATCTGGTCGAAGCTGAGCTCGACCGGGGTCTCGCGGCCGAAGATCTCCACCAGGCCCTTGACCTTCTTGGAGTCCGGGTTGATCTCGTTGATCGTCGCCTGGAGGGTGGCGAAGGGGCCGTCGGTGACGGTGACCGAGTCGCCGACCTCGAAGTCCAGCACCTGGACCTCGACCTTGCGCGGCTGGGCCGTGCCGTCGGCGATCGCGGCCGCCTCGGCCGCGGCTTCCACCT
Source organism: Streptomyces polygonati (assembly GCF_042650325.1). Classification (NCBI taxonomy): domain Bacteria; kingdom Bacillati; phylum Actinomycetota; class Actinomycetes; order Kitasatosporales; family Streptomycetaceae; genus Streptomyces; species Streptomyces polygonati. Next base: position 760,312 of record NZ_JBHSBB010000010.1, read on the forward strand.
CGGGGGCGAGCATCTTGACGATCTCGTCCAGGGTCAGCGGGTACGGGTCGTAGGCGTTGCCGACGAAGCCGGTGACACCGGGGGTGTTGCGGACGACGCCCCAGGACTCGTTGGTCAGATCCATGCGGACCAGGACGTAACCGGGCAGTTTGTTCTGCCGGATCGTCTTGCGGTCGCCGTTCTTGATCTGGACGACTTCTTCCTGGGGGACCTCGGCCTGGTAGACGTACTCCTCGACGTTCAGCGAGACGGCGCGCTGCTCCAGATTGGACTTCACGCGGTTCTCGTAGCCGGCGTAGGTGTGGATCACATACCACTCGCCGGGCAGGGTCCGCAGCTCCTCGCGGAAGGCGGCCACCGCGTCGACCGGCTCGGCCACGGCGGCTTCTTCGCCGACCTCGCCGGCCTCGCCCGTCTCGGCGTCCTCGACGTCGTCCTCGGAGGCGGCGGCGACAACGGCAGCAGCGGCCTCTTCATCCGATTCGTCTTCGTCAGCAGCCGCCGCGGAAGCCTCGTCCTCGGACTGAACGGCCTCCTCCTCGGAGGACTCGCCCGCGGCCAGGTCGGCAGCCTCTGCCTGGTCGATGTCGGCGTCGGCACCCTCGACGATGTCGAGCGCGGTGTCGTCGCCCTCGGCAGAATCGTCTTCGGCGGCGGCGTCGTACACGTTCGGGTCGGACACGGTGGCTGCTCTTCCTGACTATTCAGAGGGTGGGACACAGGCGGGCGCGCAGAAGATCCGCACCCGCCGCGGGGATCAGCCGAAGACGTTCGCGACGAGCTTCGAGAAACCCCAGTCAACCACGCTCACGAACGCGATGATGACCACGACGAAGACAATCACCACAGTGGTGTACGTCGTCAGGTCATTGCGGTTCGGCCAGACGACCTTGCGCAGCTCAGCCACGATCTGGCGGTAGAACAACGCCAGACGTCCGAGAGGACCCTTCTTTCCGCGCTTACCGCCGCGGCGGGACTTCTTCTCGGTCTCCTGGTCGTCCTGAGTCGTGCCAGGCTCAGGAACACCGATGGAGTCCGTGATCTCGGTCACTCGTCATCACCTGACTCCGGTCGTGTGCCATTCCGCGCCCGTCGCGCGGTACGGCGAGTGCTTACAGCCCACGCCCTGACGGACGTGTGGAGCAGGGCCGGAGGGACTTGAACCCGCAACCGCTGGTTTTGGAGACCAGTGCTCTACCAATTGAGCTACGACCCTATGCTGACACTCCCAACGTACCTCAGTCCTGCTGCCGGGAGGGCCACCGGACGTTGAGTGTACGTGGTTCGGCGCTCCCCGTCGAACGTCTTGCACAGGGTGACCGGCCGACGGCCCGCCGGCGGCCCACCAGCCGCGCAACGGCTCGGCAATCCGCCGGTAATCCCCGGCAAACACCAGTGCCGGTGCCGCCCCCGGTCTGGGAGCATGCAGTCATGAGCGCAGCTACTCCCTCCGTACCGTCTGCCACCGAGCGGCGGGTGTCGGCCCGCGTCGGGTCGATCTCCGAGTCCGCGACCCTGGCCGTGGACGCCAAGGCCAAGGCCCTGAAGGCCGCCGGGCGTCCGGTGATCGGCTTCGGCGCCGGCGAGCCCGACTTCCCGACGCCCGACTACATCGTCGAGGCCGCTGTCGAGGCCTGCCGCAACCCGAAGTACCACCGCTACACGCCGGCCGGCGGCCTGCCGGAGCTGAAGGCGGCCATCGCGGCCAAGACGCTCCGCGACTCCGGCTACGAGGTGGACGCCTCCCAGGTGCTGGTGACCAACGGCGGCAAGCAGGCGATCTACGAGGCCTTCGCCGCGATCCTCGACCCGGGCGACGAGGTGATCGTCCCGGCCCCGTACTGGACCACCTACCCCGAGTCGATCCGGCTGGCGGGCGGGGTCCCGGTCGAGGTGGTGGCCGACGAGACCACCGGCTACCGGGTGTCGGTCGCGCAGCTGGAGGCGGCCCGCACCGAGCGCACCAAGGTCCTGCTCTTCGTCTCGCCGTCCAACCCGACCGGCGCGGTCTACAGCGAGGCCGACACCGAGGCGATCGGCCGCTGGGCGGTCGAGCACGGCCTGTGGGTGCTCACCGACGAGATCTACGAGCACCTGGTCTACGGCGACGCGACGTTCACCTCGCTGCCGGCGATCATCCCCGAGCTGCGGGACAAGTGCGTGGTGGTCAACGGCGTCGCCAAGACCTACGCGATGACCGGCTGGCGGGTGGGGTGGATCGTCGGCCCGAAGGACGTGGTGAAGGCCGCGACCAACCTCCAGTCGCACGCCACCTCGAACGTCTCCAATGTGGCGCAGGTAGCCGCGCTGGCCGCCGTCTCCGGGGATCTGGCGGCCGTCGCCGAGATGCGCGCCGCCTTCGACCGCCGCCGGCAGACCATCGTGCGGATGCTCAACGAGATCGAGGGCGTCGTCTGCCCGGTCCCCGAGGGCGCGTTCTACGTCTACCCGTCGGTGAAGGCGCTGCTCGGCAAGGAGATCCGCGGCAAGCGCCCGGCGGACTCGGTGGAGCTGGCCGCGCTGATCCTGGACGAGGCCGAGGTCGCGGTGGTGCCCGGTGAGGCGTTCGGCACACCCGGCTATCTGCGGCTGAGCTACGCGCTGGGTGACGACGACCTGGTGGAAGGCGTCGCGCGGCTGCAGAAGCTGCTCGGCGAGGCCACCGCGTAAGGCGTTCCGGCGCCCGTTCGCGTATTCGGGCAAGCCCCCGTTCGGAGAAACTGGTACCGGACGGGGGCCGTCGTATAGCAGGATCCTGGAATGGCACGAGAAGTACCCGAGGTACGCGGCCCGGCGCGGGAGATCCGCCGGCTGCCCAAGGCACATCTGCATCTGCACTTCACCGGCTCCATGCGTCCCAGCACCTTGCTGGAGCTGGCCGACAGACACGGAGTGCATCTGCCCGAAGCGCTGACCTCGGGCGAGCCCCCGAAACTCCGGGCCACCGACGAGCGCGGCTGGTTCCGCTTCCAGCGGCTCTACGACATCGCCCGGTCCTGCCTGCGCACCCCGGAGGACATCCAGCGGCTGGTCCGCGAGGCCGCCGAGGAAGAGGCGGCGGACGGCTCCGGCTGGCTGGAGATCCAGGTCGACCCGACCTCCTACGCGCCCCGGCTCGGCGGTCTGATCCCGACGCTGGAGATCATCCTGGACGCGGTGCGCAGCGCCTCCCGGGACACCGGGGTGGGCATGGCCGTGGTGGTGGCCGCCAACCGGATGAAGCACCCGCTGGACGCCCGTACGCTGGCCCGGCTCGCGGTCCGCTACGCCGACCAGGGCGTGGTCGGCTTCGGGCTGTCCAACGACGAACGCCGGGGCCTGGCACGGGACTTCGACCGGGCTTTCGCCATCGCCCGGGAGGGCGGCCTGCTCGCCGCCCCGCACGGCGGTGAACTCGCCGGCCCGGCCAGCGTCCGCGACTGCCTGGACGACCTGCACGCCGAAAGGGTCGGCCACGGCGTACGCGCCGCCGAGGACCCGCGCCTGCTGCGCCGGCTGGCCGAGTCCGGGGTGACCTGCGAGGTCTGCCCGGCCTCCAATGTCGCCCTCGGCGTCTACGACAAGCCCGAGGACGTCCCGCTGCGCACCCTCTACGAGGCCGGCGTCCCGATGGCCCTGGGCGCCGACGACCCGCTGCTCTTCGGCTCGCGGCTGGCCGCCCAGTACGAGATCGCCCGCCGCGTCCACGCCTTCACCGACCCCGAACTGGCCGAACTGGCCCGCCAGTCAGTCCGCGGCTCCCGGGCCCCGGCGGAGCTGCGCGAGCGGATGCTGGACGGGATCGACGCGTGGGTGTCGTCCGACGGGACTGCCGGGCAGCCCGCCGCCTAGAGCTCGACGCCGACCATCACCGGCTCGTTGACCAGTGTCACCCCGAAGGCCTCGTACACCCCGTCGCGCACCTCGCGCGCCAGGGTCAGCAGATCCTCGGTGGTGGCGCGGCCCCGGTTGGTCAGCGCCAGCGTGTGCTTGGTGGAGATCCGGGCCGGGCCGGTGCCGTAGCCCTTGCCGAAGCCGGCCTTGTCGATCAGCCAGGCGGCCGACGTCTTCGTACGGTCCTGGCCGGCCGGATACGCGGGCGGCTCCGTCCCCGCGCCGAGCCGGGTCCGCACCCGGCCCAGGAAGGCGTCGTACTCGGCGGCGGTCAGCACCGGGTTGGTGAAGAAGGAGCCGGCCGACCAGGTGTCGTGATCGCTCTCGTCCAGCACCATGCCCTTGCCGCGCCGCAGCGCCAGCACCGTGTCGCGGGCCCGGCCCAGCGGCACCCGGTCGCCGGGCTCCACTCCCAGGGCGCGGGCGGTCTCGCCGTACTTCACCGGTCCGGACAGCCCCCCGGCGTCCTCCAGCTCGAAGCGGACCCGCAGCACCACGAAGCGGCCGGCCACCTCCTTGAAGCGGCTGCTGCGGTAGGAGAACCCGCAGTCGGCGTTGCCGAGGGTGACGACCTCGTCCCGCTCCCGGTCGTACGCGACGACCTCGGTGATCGTGCCCGCCACTTCCTGCCCGTAGGCCCCCACGTTCTGGATCGGCGTGGCCCCGGCCGACCCCGGGATCCCGGCCAGGCACTCGACCCCGGCCAGCCCGGCGCCCACCGTCGCGGCGACCACCCGGGCCCAGGTCTCGCCCGCCGCCACCTCGACCCGGGCGCCGTCCAGCGTGATGCCCCGGCTGGCCACGCGTACGGCGGTGCCTTCGAACCCCTGGTCGGCGACCACCAGATTGCTTCCCCCGCCGACCACCAGCACGGGCTCGCCCCGGCCTTGGGCCTGCCGCACCGCGGCCACCACTTCGTCGTCCGTCCCGGCGGTCACCAGCCGCCGCGCGGGGCCCCCGAGGCGGAAGGTGGTCAGCGGCGCGAGGGGGGCGTTCTCCAGTACATCCACAGGCGTCAGCCTACGTTTCCCGCCCGCCCCGGCCGCGCCCGGTGGCGCCCCGCCGGCGTACGGCGGGTGCCGCCTCCCGGTCGTCCGTGCTTCCAGCGGCGGCGTCCGGCGGTACGGAGTGGGGTCTGTACGGGCGCGCCGCCGTCAGTTCGCTGCTGCGGGGCGGGGTCGGGGTGCCGTGGACCCGCTCGGCGTGCGCCGCGTAGACCTGCGGGGCCTGCTCCCGGACGGCCGACCGGAGCTCCGGCGGCAGACGGACCAGGGCGATCTCCACCACCTCGGGATCGCCCTCGTACATCAGCATGCCGAAGCCGAGCGGCATGCGTTCCGCGTCGGCCTCGGCCACGCCCTTGCGGACGATCTCGCTCCACTCCGCGGCCGGGATGTTCCGTTCCATCAGCGGGACGAGGTGGGCCTCCTCGGTGCCCAGGTGCTCCTGCAGCGCCGGGACCAGCTGATCGAGGACCCGGGCCAGCGCCTTGCCGGAGTCCGCGGTGGGGCCGCGGCGCCAGGTCGCCAGCGCCGCGTCCAGTTCCTGCGAGAGGCGGTCGACCTCGTCGTTCTGGCCTTCCATCACCTGGACCACGGGGATGACGTCGTCGGCGCAGCGGTCGAGGAGCAGCGGCCAGACGAACGTGTCCTGGCCGGCCCGGTGGAGGCGCAGGTCGGTGTTCAGCCCGGCGATATGGCCGCCGACGATCTCCGCCCGCTCCCGGTCGCCCTCGGCGGTGCCGCGCACCAGCCCGGGCATGAGGGCGAACTCCCGCCAGAACATGTCGTGCAGCATGTACAGCTCACGGCCGTCGAACATCGCTTCAGCCATCGTCCATTGCCCTCTGCTACGGCCCGGTGCGTCCTGTGCGTCCTGTGCGTCTGACAGGACACCCTATGCCGGTCGTGCCGACAAACCGGGACAGAACGCAGCGGTCGGGCGAGCGGGATTCTTACGTACCGTGATGGACGACGGCTCTGGGCGAGGAGGCTTTCAGCCGGGCGGCGGCCGCCGGGTCAGGCCAGTTGGACGACCGCGCGGGCCATGCCCAGGACCTTCTGTCCCTCACTGGTCGCGATGAGGTCCACCCGGACGCGGTTGTCGTCCAGCAGGGCGGCGATCTTGGCGGTCACCTCGATGAGCGCACCCTGATCATCGTTCGGTACGACCACCGGCTTGGTGAAGCGGACGCCGTACTCCACGACCGCGGCCGGATCGCCCGCCCAGTCGGTGACGACCCGGATCGCGGAGGCCATGGTGAACATGCCGTGCGCGATGACGTCGGGCAGGCCGACCTCGCGGGCGAACTTCTCGTTCCAGTGAATCGGGTTGAAGTCGCCGGAGGCACCCGCGTACTGGACGAGGGTGGCGCGGGTCACCGGGAAGGAGCGCGGCGGCAGTTGGGTGCCGGGCTGGACGTCCTCGTAAGCGATCGTGGCCGCCATCACGCTTCTCCCTCTGCTGCCGCGACGGGTTCGGGGGCCGGCTCGTCCGCCGCGCGGGCGACCAGCTTCGTCATGGCGGTGACCACGTGCTCGCCGGACACGTCGTGGACCTCGCCGCGGATCTCCAGCACGTCGTTGCCGGCCAGTGACTTGATCGTCTGGATCGTGGAGGTCACGGTGAGCCGGTCGCCGGCCCGTACCGGGCGGGTGTACGCGAACTTCTGGTCGCCGTGCACCACCCGGCTGTAGTCCAGGCCCAGTTCCGGGTCGGAGATCACCACACCGGCCGCTTTGTAGGTGATCGTAAAAGCGAAGGTGGGCGGCGCGATCACATCCGGGTAACCCAGTGCCTTGGCGGCGTCGGGATCCGTATACACGGGGTTGTCGTCACCGATCGCCTCGGCGAATTCGCGGATCTTCTCCCGGCCCACCTCATAGGGGTCGGTGGGCGGATAACTCCGCCCCACGAAGGACTGGTCCAGGGCCATCGGCACCTCCGGTGCGGAAACGACTGCGGTACGGAAACGTCGGAACGGCGGGTCGGATCTTAACGCTTCCGGGCCTACGGGGACCTGCCGGGCCGCTGACGCAGCGCTGACCCGCGGGGGCGGGGCCACCCCGGACATGCCGAGAGGCCGCCCCCGGCGGTGACACGGGAACGGCCTCACGGCATGTCGGAATTCGGCCTGTCTACGGCCCTGTGCGTACGGTCACGGCGGTCACGGCGTGGTGCTGTGCTGTGGGCTGTGACGTACGGCTTTGGCTTGCGTGGGGACGGGGAGCGTCAGCGCGTCTCGCGGTGCGCGGTGTGCGCGTTGCAACGCGGGCAGTGCTTCTTCATCTCAAGACGGTCCGGGTCGTTACGCCGGTTCTTCTTGGTGATGTAGTTCCGCTCCTTGCACTCCACGCAGGCCAGCGTGATCTTCGGGCGGACGTCGGTGGCGGCCACGTGAGTGCTCCTTGACGAACGGGACGGGTGTTATGAACACATGGATAGTAGCCGACTGAGGGACCGATCCCACAATCGGCTACGGAGAGTAGCGGCGACCGGACTTGAACCGGTGACACAGCGATTATGAGCCGCTTGCTCTACCGACTGAGCTACGCCGCTGCGATGAACAGGCCCCCGCCGTGAACGGCGGGGAACCGATCCATCAGAGCCCCAATACGGAATCGAACCGTAGACCTTCTCCTTACCATGGAGACGCTCTACCGACTGAGCTATTGGGGCGAGCGAGGAAGACATTACACGCTTCGCTGCCATACGTGAAATCCGTTCCCCCCACCCAAGAGGGCGCCCGGGGCGGCCTCTTCCCCCCTCCCCCGGGCTCCGCCCGGCCCCGACCCGGGGCCTCCCCGCGCCTCTCCCGCCCTGACGGCCGACCCACGGCTCCGGCACCGCCTCGCCCCCGTACGGCAGTCCTCCCCGCCACCCCTGCCGGGCAGCGGCCGGGAGCCTCGCGGCGGCCTGCGGGCAGTTCGGCACCGCCGACATCCGCCGTCGTGCCTCCCGGCGCCGCGGCGGAAAACGGGGACCCGGGCCGCGTCCCCCGAGACCGGGGGCAGATGCGGACCCGGCGGGTCCTGCGGGCGGGCGCGTCGGGAGGGCGAAACCCGGGCGGTACTACTAATTGGGGGTAGCGGGTCAGGCGGGGTGGGGAGCCGTAGGCTCTGACGTGCGAGATCTTGGCTCCCCCCAGCGTCCGCCTTGCCCGCATCGGAGGAGCGCGATGACCGACAGCCCTCGGGAGACCGCCGCGGAGACCGCCACGTTGCTGCTGTGCGGCGCGCGGCTGATCGATGGGCGGGTCGTGGACGTGCGGTTGAGCGGGCCGCGGATCGAGGCGGTCGGGACCGCGGGGAGCCTGGCCGCGGGGGTGGCGGCCGGGGACGGGACACGGATCGACCTGCGGGGCTATCTGCTGCTGCCCGCGCCCGCCGAGCCGCACGCGCATCTCGACCAGGCGCTGACCGCGGGCGGGCCGCCCTCCGGGGACGTGGAGGACGTCCAGCGCCGCGCCACCGAGGGCGCGCTGCTCCAACTCGGCCACGGGGCCACCGTGGTGCGCAGCCATGTGCGGATCGGCGACGTACAGGGACTGCGCTCGCTGGAAGCGGTCCTCCAGGCCCGGCGCGCGCTGCGCGGCCTGGTGGAGGTGCAGACCGTCGCCGTACCGCGCCTGCTGACCGGCGTCGCGGGCGCCGACGGTTCGGCGATGCTGCGGGACGCGCTGAAGATGGGCGCCGGCGCGGTCGGCGGGTGCCCGGAGCTGGACCCGGACCCGAGCGGCTATACGGAAGTGGCCCTCTCGCTGGCCGCCGAGTTCGGCGTCCCCGTCGACCTGCACACCGCCGCCGACGACCCGGCCCGGCTGGCCCGGCTGGCCGCGATGGCGGGCGGGATGCGGCCGGGCGTCGCCCTCGGCCCCTGCCACGGCCTGCGCTCGCTGCCCGCGACCGCCGCCGCCTCGGCCGCGGCGCGACTGGCCGCGGCCGGCATCTCGGTGGTGGCGCTGCCGCAGGGCGGCTGCTGCGTACTGGACCGGGGCGGCACGGCGCCGGTGCGCGCGCTGCGTTCGGCCGGTGTGCGGGTCGCGGCCGGCAGCGGCGCGCTCGGCGACCTCACCAACCCGGTGGGCCGGGGCGACCCGCTGGAGGCCGCCTTCCTGCTGGCCTCGCACGGCGAGTGCTGCCCCCTGCGGGCGTACGACCTGATCAGCTGCGAGGCACGCGCGGTGATGGGCCTGCCGGAGGTCCGGGTCGAGGCCGGCTTCCCGGCCGAACTGCTCGCCGTGCGCGGCGAGAGCCTGCCCGGCGTGCTGTCCCTCGCGTACAGCCGGATCGTGATCCACCGCGGCCGGGTGGTGTCCCGGACCAGCGCGGTGCGCGAGTACTGCGACTCCGCCACCGAAGCCGTCCTCGACCTCCCACGCCAGTCGCCCCGCGAGGCGTAGCGTCACCCGTATGCGTACGGTTATCGCGGGCGGACACGGACAGATCGCGCTACGGCTGGAGCGGTTGCTCGCCGGGCGCGGTGACGAAGCGGTCGGGCTGATCCGGAACCCGGCACAGGCCGACGACGTGCGGGCGGTGGGCGCCGAGCCCGTCGTCCTCGACCTGGAGGCCGCGTCGGTCGACGAGGTGGCGTCGGTGCTGCGCGGCGCGGACGCGGCGGTCTTCGCGGCCGGCGCGGGTCCGGGCAGCGGCGCGGAGCGCAAGATCACTGTGGACCGCGACGCGGCCGTACTGCTCGCGGACGCCGCCGAGCTGGCGGCCGTACGGCGTTTCCTGATCGTCTCCTCCAGGGGAGCCGACGCCGACGCCACCGGCCCCGACGAGGTCTACACCGCCTACCGCCGGGCCAAGGGCGCGGCTGACGACGCGATCCGGGCCCGTAGCGCCGGCCTGGACTGGACGATCCTGCGCCCGGGCGCCCTCACCGACGCCGCCGGCACCGGCCGGGTCGATCTCGCGCCCGACACCGGCCGCGGCTCGGTCCCCCGCGAGGACGTGGCCGCCGTCCTGGTGGCCCTGCTCGACGCCCCCGGCACCGCCGGCCTCGTGCTCGAACTCGTCTCGGGCGACATCACGGTCGACGAGGCCGTCCAGCGCGCGGGCGTGCGGTAACGGGGCGCGGGACCAAGAGGGTTCACCGCTGCGTCCCCTCCTCGGCGGGCCGGGCGGCGGCCAGCGTCGCGGGATGGACGGCGTCCGGGCCGAAGCGGCGGCGGGCGCGGTCGGCGGCTGCTTCGGCGGCGCGGGCGCGGGCGTCATCGGGGTCGAGGCGGAGTTGGTGGTGGGCGTCGGCGACCGGCCTCAATTCGTCGGCGCGGAGCGTGTAGGCGCGTACGCGGGCCCGTTGCAGCCCCAGCGCGGTCAGCAGGCCGAGCGCGGTGGCGGCGAGCACGGGTGAGTGGCCGGTGGCTTCGGCCAGCGCGCGGGTGCGGGTGCTGGAACTGCGGTCGGCGTAGCGGACGGTGAGGGTGAGCCGGCCGGTGACCTGCCCCTCGGTCCGCAGGCGTTGACCGATCCGCTCGGCCAGGCCCAGGACGGCGCGGTGGTGCTGCTCCGGGTCCAGGCAGTCCCGGTCGAGTACGAGATCGGCGGTCGTATGGGCCGCGGGTGCCCGCGGGGTGACCGGGCGGGGGTCGTGGCCGCGGGCGCGTTCGGCCAGCAGCCGGGCCGGGCCGACGCCGAGCAGGCGCTGGAGGGTCGCCGCGGGGAGGTCGGCGACCTGGCCGATGGTGTGCAGACCGTATGTGCTGAGGATGGTGGCGGTGGCCCGGCCGATCCCGGGCAGCGCGGTGACCGGCCGGGGCCGCAGCCAGGCGGCCATGTCAGCCGGTTCGGTGGGGATCCGGGTGGTCTCCCCCGGGGCGGAACTGGCCGCGGCCATGGCGGCCAGCATCCGGTTGCCCGCGAGCCCCGCGCTGCTGTCGATGCCGTACAGGGCCATCAGCCGCATCTTCGCCGTCTGGACCAGGTCGTAGGGACCGAGGTCGAAGTAGCGGAGCGCCGAGGTCAGGTCGAGCTGAACCGCGTCGGGCGGAAAGGCCTGGACGTGCGGGGTGATGCCGCCCAGCAGCTCCAGCGCGTCGGCGTACCGCTCGCCGCCGAGGGCACCGCGCACTCCGGGGGAGCCGGGCGGGCCACCGCGCAGGTGCAGGTGCAGATGCGCGATGTGCCGCGGGCGGGTGCCGGCGTTCCGAGCGCCGGTGCCGGTGCCGGTGCCGGTCAGGCTGCCGGACCCGGACCCGGACCCGGTCGAGGCTCCGGTCGGGCTCCCGGCCCCGGCCCCGGTCCGGCCCCCGGGCGTCATCCCGCGCTCCCCTGGCTGCGATGCCCGAGCTTCTTCAGGTCGGCGGCGCGGGTGCCGGCCGGCTGGAGGTCGGCGTACGGGTGGAGGCGGGCGCCGCTGGTGCCGTTTTCGAGGGTGCGGTGCGGCGGCTGGGCCGGGGTCGGGTGCGGGTGGCCGGCGCCGAGCAGTTTCAGCGCGGCCTCGGGGCCGTCGTCGCGGCGAGCGGCGGCGATCTCGTCCAGGTCCCAGGCCATGCTGCCGACGACGGTCCGCCGGGTGCCACGGACCTGGACGGTGCCGCGGACCAGCAGCAGCCCGGAGTGGAAGACCGTATGCGCGCAGTTCTCGTGCGAATCCTCGAAGAACGCCAGGTCCACCATGCCCGAGCCGTCCTCCAGGGTGACGAAGATGACGCGCTTGCCGCTGGCGATCGGCGGGGTCTGGGTCGAGGCGCGCACCCCGGCCACCAGCACCTGCTGCCCGGCGTTGAAGGCGCCCAGGTGGGCGGCGTCGATCGCGCCGATCTCCCGCAGCAGCCGGTGGTGGTGCTCCATGAGATGGCGGGAGACATCGATGCCGAGGGTGTTCAGCTCCGCGCTGAGGCCTTCGCGGCCGGTCATCTCCGGCAGCCCGCTCGGCTCCGCCCCGCCCACCGCGCCCGCCTCGATGGGCAGTTGGCCGCGGCCCGCGCTACGGACCCGGGACTGGCGATGCAGCTCGGCGATCTGCAGCAGCAGGTCCCGCCGGGTCAGCCGGCCGTCGTGCAACTGCGCCATCGCGCCGATCTGGGCGAGGCGTTCGGCGATCGGCCGGCTGGGACGGGCCCGCTGCCAGAAGTCCGACAGCGATCCGTACGGCTGCCCGGCCTCGATCCGCGCGCACTCGTCCTCGCTGATGCCGTGCACCCCGGCCAGCGCCAGCCGTACCCCCCACTGGTCCCCGTCGGCCCGTTCCACGATGTGCTCGGTCCTCGAGCGGTTGACGTCCACCGGCAGCAGGGGGACCCCGCGCCGCCGGGCGTCGGAGACGATGACCCGCTTGGGCCACATCCCCGGGTCGTGCTCCAGCAGTCCGGCCAGCAGGAAAGCCGGGAAGTGCGCCTTCAGCCAGGCCGACTGGAGGGCCGGGACGGCGAAGGCGACCGCGTGCGCCCGGCAGAAGCCGTACGCGCCGAAGGACTCCACCGTCGCCCACACCTCGTCGCGGACCCGCTGGTCGTAGCCGCGGGCGGCGGTCGCGCGATGGAACCAGGCCTTGATCTCCGGCAGCTTCCCCCGGTCGCCGAGCAGCCGCCGGCCGACCTCGGCCCGGTCCCGGTCGCACCCGGTCATCACATGCAGCGTCTCGATGATCTGCTCGTGCCAGATGGTGACCCCGTAGGTGTCGAACAGCACCGGCGCCAGGTCCGGATGCGCGTAGTGCGGATCGCCGCCGTGCCGGGCCGCGATATAGCGCTCGGGCATGCCGCCCGCCACCGGGCCGGGGCGGAAGAGGCTGATGTCGGCGATGACGTCCTGCACGTCCCGGGGCTGCATCCGCGACAGCAGATCCTGCTGGCCGGGCGATTCCAGCTGGAACATGCCGATCGTCTGGCTCTCCTGGATGAGCTTGAACGCGAACACGTCGTCCAGCGGCACCTGCTGTCCGTCGTCCAGGTCGATACGGTCGCCGGTCACCCGTTCGATCTCGGCGACGGCGTGGGCCATCGCGGACTGCATCCGTACCGCCAGCACGTCCAGTTTGATGTTGCCCAGCGCCTCGATCTCCTCCTTGGCCGCCATCGCCATCGGGTAGTCGCCCTGGGGGGTGGGCTGCACCGGCAGGCGGTCCAGCAGGGTCGCGTCGCTGATGACCACACCGCAGGGGTGCATGGCCATGCCGTGGACGAGGGAGTCGAGCCCTTCGGCCAGCTCCCACAGCGGGCCGTACTTCCCGGCCTCGGCGGCGAGCTGCTTGAGTTCGGGCAGTTCGGCGAGCGCGCCGGTGATGTCGCAGGCCCGCAGGTGCGGGAAGCTCTTGGCGATCCGGTCCACCTCGTCCGGCGCGATGCCCAGTGCCAGGCCGGTGTCGCGCAGCGCCCTGCGGGCCCGGTACGTCTCCGGCATCGCGGTGACCGCGACCCGCTCCTTGCCGAACCGGCGGAAGATCGCGTCGTAGCACTCCAGCCGCCGGGCCGACTCCACATCGATGTCGATGTCCGGCAGGCTCTTGCGCAGCGGGCTGAGGAAGCGTTCGAACAGCAGGCGGTGGTCGAGCGGGTTGGCGGTGGCGATGCCCAGCGCGTGGCAGACCATCGAGCCGGCGCCGGAGCCGCGGGCCGCGACCCGGATGCCCAGCTCCCGGATGTCGGCGACGACCTGGCCGACGGCGAGGAAGTACGAGTCGTAGTCCAGTCCGGAGATGACCTTCAGCTCGTCCGCCAGCCGGTCCTGGGCGCTCCGGTCGCCGTCCAGACCGCGCCGGACCAGGCCGGCCGCGCACCGCTCCCGCAGCAGCCGCGCGGCCCCGCCCGGCGCGGCGCCGACGACCTCCGGCTCCGGGAAGTGCCGGGTGCCCAGGCCGAGGTCGGCCGCCGGGTCGAGGCGGCAGCCGGCCGCGGTGGCGGCGGTGTCGGCGAGCAGCCGGGCGGCCCTTCGCCGGTCCGCTCCGGCGCATTCAGCGACCTCCTGGGCGACCAGGGCCATGTCCTGCCCGGGTTTGAGCCAGCGCTGCCCGCTGTCCAGCCGGCGCGGGTCGATCGGCCGCAGCAGCCGGGCGGCGTCCAGCACGTCGGCGAGCCGGTGCTGGCCGGGGTCGGCGTAGCGGACGGCGTTGGTCAGTACGGCGGTGGTACGGGTCCGGTCGGCCAGCGCGAGGGTACGGGCGGCGAGGCGGAGGGAGCCGGGGGTGGTGCCGGTGGGGGTGGCGGGGCTGGTGCCGGGGGCGGGGCGGGTGCTTGGGGCTGGGCCTGGGCTTGAGTCGGGGCCGGAGCCGGGCTGACCGTGGCGGACCACCTCCAGCCGTACCCCGTCACCGAAGATCTCCCGCCAGGGGGCGAGGAGCCGGACCGCGAGGTCCTCCCGGCCGGCCGCCAGCGCCCGTACCGGCTCCGAGAGCGGGCCGAGCAGTACGGTCAGCCCGCGGCCGCCGTGCTCGCGCAGCGCCTGCCACGGCACCTGGACGGGGGCGGCGTTGCTCGCGGTGCCCACATGGGCGGCGCTGGTGATCCGGCACAGCCGCGCCCAGCCCTCCCGGTCCTGGGCGAGCAGCACGAACCGCAGCGGCGGCTCGACGACATACGCGCCGCCGCGTACCGGCGTCTTCAACCGCTGCTCCGGCGGCAGCGGCGCCAGCGCCTCGACCGCCAGATCGATGCCGAAGACCGGGCGTACCCCTGTCTCCGCGCACGCCTGCGCGAACCGCACGGCCCCGGTGACGGTGTCCCGGTCGGTGAGCGCCAGCGCTTCCATCCCCCGCTCGGCGGCCCGCCGCGCGAGCTGCTCGGGGTGCGCGGCGCCGTACCGCTCGGAGTAACCGGACGCGACATGCAGATGGGCGAAGCCCGCCATGCCGCACCTCCATCACTCCACCCCGATCCGCCGTGCTCCGGCCTGTTCCGGCCCGTTCCAGCCAGCCGCCCGATACGTTTCCTCGTACGTTCGTTCGATTAGCTTAGCGCGGTAGACGCAGGTCAGCGAGCTGATAGCGGGCGCGTCCCCTCGCGCGAGGCGTCGAACGGGCGACCCGGACAGGTGCTTACCGGCCATCTCCGTGGCCGCACAGCGGACTTGGTTCCGGGAGGGGTCACGGGCTCGTCGCGATGAGATGCGTCACGTCGCGGAGGGGCGCGGGAGGGGGTGTGCGGGGGCGCGGGAGGGGTCGCGGCCGGGCCGAGGGCGCCGCATCCAGACGGGCTGCCGACGCGGGCGCGGAACGTCCGGGGCATACGTCGGGGACATACGTCGGGGGCGCACGCCTGAGACGTACGCCCCCGGGAAAAACCGGGAAAAAGAGCGCTCAGCTGTCCACACGGGTCAGCACGATGACCGGGACACGACGCTGCCCGGCGCGCCGCTGGAAGTCCGCGAGGTACGGCATACGCCCCAGCTGCTCGGCCCAGAGCCGCTCCCGCTCCGCGCCCTCGGATTCCGCCGCCGTCACCGCGTACGCCTCGGTCCCCACCTCGACCTGGGCCGACGGATCGGCCAGCAGGTTGTAATACCACCCCGGATGGTTCTCCCTGCCGCCATTGGCCGCGAAGACCACCAACCGCGCCCCGTCTTCGAGATACGTCATCGGCATTGTGCGCGATTCGCCGCTACGCGCACCGGTCGTGGTGAGCAACAGCAGGGGCGTGCCCTCGAAGTCCCCGCCCACGACACCGCCGGCCGAGCGGAACTCGTCTATCACTAACTGATTGCGTCGCAGTCGCTCCGACATGTCCTCAATCCTCCCAAAATTTGCCAACTCCCCCTGTGTGCAGGGGAGTCGGCTCCCTGCTCAGGCTCCGGTACGGCGAACGTACCGGGCCGCGACGAGAGCGTGGAGATAGAAGGGGAGCGCGGACCGGCCCGCAGCGGAACCTAGGCCGCCTGCCCGTGGGCACGTCCGTGGGCCTGCCCGTGGTCGAGGCCGTTCAGCCGACGGTCCACCCGGGTCAGCCGGGCCTGGCTGCGGCGGCGGTTCCACAGCAGGAAGGCCAGGAACGCCAGGCCACCGACCAGCCAGCACAGACCGGCGACCGGATGACCGGCGACGAACCACAGAACCGCGCTGCCCACGACGATCACGAACAGCGCCGCGAAGGCCATGACCGCGCGCCGCACATCGTGGAGCTTGCCGAGCTGCCACCGCACCAACTGCCCCATCAGCCGCCGCTGTTCTGGATCCTCGGGCACCTCGCCGCGCCGCGCCTGCCGCGACAGCCTCGGCAGATCCTTGGCGTCCACCCCGGTGGACCGGCTCACCCGCCGCCGTCCCATCACGGCGGCGAGGGCCATGAACCCCCCGTAGAAGACCGCCGAAATCACCGCCGCCACCACACCGTCATGCGCGAGCAGCCGGAACCCCAGCCACAACACCCCGGCGAACAGGGCCGTCACCCACCACGAGTTCAGTAACCGCCGTCCCTTGCCCGCCTGCTCTTCCTCACCCGTGCCCATACCGTCATCTCCCACCGGTCAAGGGCATCCGGTCGACGCCCTCCCGAATCGGCTACCCGGCCCCGGTCCAACAACTCGATGGGCTCGGCCTGTTGGCGTGGGTGCCGGATTCCGTGCCGGCCGGGAGCTCTAGCGGCCCGCCGAGCGACGCCCGAGAACCGGCTCGGCCAGCAGCCGGGCCGTCCCGCAGAGCGTCTGGCCATGGCGGGCGAAGAGTTCGTCGCGCGAGCCGAAGTGGCCCAGATCGGCCAGGACATAGGCGGACAGATCGCAGGGGGCACCCCCGGCGGCACAGACCGTCGCCCCGTCCCAGTCGACCGCCGTCCTGGCCAGCGCCTCGAACAGCGTCTCCGCACCGGCATTGGTGAAGCCCCCGCCGGGCGCCTCGCTCAACTCATCAAGCCCACCGAAGAGTTCCGAGACCGACACCCACGGTGCCACAGCGTTGGCCACGCCCCGGGCCGTCGCTACGGCGCCGGGGTCCTACTGGCCAGACTTACGAAGCGCTGAGTGCGACAACAGTGACGCAGCGTCCCACTTTCGCGACGCTAATCGGCGACGCCCAGGAACTCGGCCAACGGCCGCAGCCCCGGCGGGTGGTTGGGGAGCGCCCACAGGTCGCGCACGATGGCGACGGCCAGGGTGTCGTGCTGCATCCAGGCGGGCGCGACCCGGCGCAGTGATTCCAGCGTCTTGACGGCCCCGAGCGCGTCCCCGATGTCCGAGTGCGCGCGCGCCACGTCGAGCAGCAGCCACGTACGCCACGAGGGCGGTGTGTCCTTGGACAGCCGCATGCCCTTGGCCAGGGTCAAGGCGTCGGCGGAGTGGCCGTACTGGACGGCCAGGCGGACGCGTTCGATGCGGACCGAGGACGGGCTGAAGACGCTGATCATGCGGTTGTCGCTGCCGGCAGGCAGCTTGGAGACCCGGGCGGCCTCCGCCTCGGCCGTTTCCATCATCGCCGCCGCCCGGTCGTAGTCGCCGCTTCTCGCGGCTGACGTGGCGGCGCTCATGGTCAGGCCGCCCCACACCTTGAGCCCGTCGGCCGTGGCCGTGTGATCGGCTTTCCTCATGTCGTCGGCAGCAGTGAGCGCGATGGCCAGCGCGTCGTCCAGGCGGCCCTGCCGTTGGTAAGTCCACGCCATCGAATTGACGATCATGGGCACGAGCAGCGGATCGGCGGACTCTTCGGCAACGCTTATCGCGCGCTCCAGGCTTGTCAGCGCCAGGTCCGTCTTGCCCATGCGCACGGCAACGTGCCCACCGAGCTGCAGTGCCTTCCCCAGGGCCGCGAAACCGGCTTCACGCTCGTCGTCGCCGCCGGAGACCGAGGCGGAACGGGCCTGGGAGATCAGATCGGGCAGCGCCTTCATCACGGCGTCGAACTCGGCCGCGTGATACTGCGTCCAGCCGTCCGCGATCCGATCCCGCAGACCACCCAGGGAGAAGTCCTGACCGGTGGAAGCTGGCAGCGGCCCCCAGAGCACAGGCATGATCGCTCGACGCACGGCGACGAAACGCGGCCCGTCGTTCTCACCCGAGGCGACGGCCGGCGGATCACCGAGAAGCGTAGTCAGCTCCACGCCCAGTCCGTTCGCCAACGCGTGCAGGGTGGGCAGCCGCGCCGAATGCTTCCGCCCCTGCTCAAGCTGACGGATCACGTCAACGGACACATCCGAACGCTCCGCCAGTTCCTCTTGCGTGAGGTCGGCCAAGCGACGCAACCGCCGCAGCGTCCGCCCCAGATGTTCGCTTGCCACGTCATCACCGTACGCCCCGGTCCATACGCCGAGTGTGCGGCGAACACCGGCGGACGGGACCGGATCATCTCCGCTGTCCCGCTTTCGGCGAGGGGCCGACAGGCTCAGGCTCGGGAAACGCGCGGTGTTACGGTGCGCGTGGCGGCGGGCAGAGAGGTGGTCGGATGGGCAACCCTCGGGCGGTGGTATGTGCGGAGCGCGCCGGGCGCGTTCGCCAGGGCGCCCTTGGCCGACCTCCTGAACTCGCGCCTACGGGACAAGCCGCGCCGCCTGGTCACCGAGTCGGCCGTCGGGCCCCGGTTCGCTGTCGATACGCAAGACCTGATCCAGCGGTACGTGTACCTGTTCGGCGTGTGGGAACCGCGGATGACGCAGTGGCTACGGCGACGGCTGCGGCCCGGAGACACCTTCATTGACGTCGGGGCGAACATCGGATACCTCAGCGTGCTGGCCTCACAGCTCGTCGGCCCGAGGGCAGGGTCGTCGCGAAGGCGCGGGTCATCAAAGTCGACGGCGAAGGCGCCTAGGGCAGTGTCGTACGGGGCATAGCACCGCTGCTCGGCAGGCTGCGGTCGGACGCGGAGATCACCGTAGAGGTGACACCGGAACGTATCACCCAATTGGGCGACTCGGTGGACGAGTTGCTGGACACCATGCGCGGCGTCGGCTTCCACCTCTACCGGCTCGCCGATGAATACGCCGCCGCGAGCAACCCCACCGCGCTGAACGGCACCTCAGCCCCCCGCTGGTGTGGCCCGGCCACCGGCGAGAGCGACCTCATCTTCTCGCGGATCGACGCCGAGACGCTGCCGTAAGCCTCCATCGGTGCCCAGACACGCCGTAAGGCCGCACACAGGGCTGAGCCTTCGATTCCTGCACAGTACTCAGGGACGAAATCCTGCACGGTTGAACTCTTTACTCGCGGAGAGCAAATAGGCCGCGGGCGAATTGGCGCGCCGCCCACGGCGCTCTCTGACCGCATGATAGAGATACGGTACGACGGTCAGGACCGTTGCAGCAGTGGCGAGTTCGAGGTGTCCTCCTGCCGCCGCGGCAGCTCCGAGGGCCGTGCCGGACGCAGTTCCCAGGTCCACCTTCACCTGCAGTACGCCGACCGTCGACTCAATGCCGAAAGCGCGCAGCGCACCGCGCAATTCGTCGAGGTGGCGCTTGGTGGTCCTCTCGTACAGCGCTTGCAGATGCGCCTGGGCAACAACAGGGTTCTCCACCTCCGCGACCTGCGCCAGCTCGGCGGCCAAGGATTCCACATGTTCTTGGAAGGCCGCGAGTTCGGCCGAGTGCCGTCTTCTGAATTCGAGGAGGCGCGAGACAGGAACGGCGGCGATCCCTTGCGGTCGGATGGCCGCAGCGAGTGCCAGGTGCATGTACGCGGACTGCGCTTCCTGGATGGGGAGGTAAGGACTCCGCCCATGCAGCAAGCTCGCGAGGCGATCCAGGGCTCCGACGGCATAATGCATCGACGGCTCATCGGTGACCGGCGACATCGCATTGCTTCGCGCCATGGCATCGGCCAATGCCGCCATATAGACGGAGCCAACCTTCGGATGCATTCCCAGCCATGGGCCCGCATCGCGTCGCTCGACGGCAAGTCCCGCCCGGACGAGATCCTCCCGCAGGGCCTGGCTAATTTTGCTGAAACTACCAGCATATACCCAAAACAGAGAGCTGTGCGGAAAGGGTGAATGCCAATTCGGTGGCATCCGGTAGAGCCCGACGTCAGGGTCAGAACCGAGAAACCTAGCTGCGTCATAGACACTGCGAAGGGGAGCCAATTCGCCGAATTCGCCGGCATCCGCGCCCGGCCCGACCAGAATCCGAGAGAAGGCATTCGCGACGGTGTCCAAATCGGCTCTGCTCGGCTGTATATCCAACAGCAGATCGGACTCCTCGCGGACTTGCCGCACCAACTCGCCGTCGAGATCCCCGACTCCCTTGGGACGAACCCGCGCGATCCTGTCCCAGGTCAGCAGTGCGAGCTTGAACCAATCGTCATCCTGAAAATGCATCCAGGGGTAGTACAAAGCTATGCGCGACATTTCTCCTCCGCCCGTCGAGTCGGCAACATCGGGCTCGCACGCTCATCCTGGCAGGGAAGGGCCTGCCGGGGTGCTGGCTAGCGGAAGCCCGAGATCGGTGACTCGGGTCAAGAAGGTCGGTGCCGCCTGCCGCGGCGCCTCTGCACGAGCTTCGATTATCGCCATACGGGCCACCCGTTCGGCTTGGTCGATGTGGTCGGACTGGGCGGTCGCCTGGCCCTCCCACTTCCGGTACAGGAGGCCGTATTCGCGGGTGAAGTAGCCCCGCGCGACGGCGTTGAGGGCCAGGAGGAGGCCGGTGTCCTCCGAAGCTGGCAGGGCCATCCAGCCGCCGAGGGCGAGGAGGAGGTCGCGGCGGACGAAGAGGGTGGCCGGGTGGACCTGGGCGCGGAAGTTGTTGGCCTTCCAGAAGGCGACGACCGCTCCCTTCTAGATCGGGCCGTCCTGCGGGTCCTGGTCGAAGCTCGCCGTGGAGCCGTCCGGGAGCAAATCCAGGACGCGGGAGGTCGCCCACCCGAGGGCGGGGTCGGCTTCCAGGAGGGCCAGGTCGCGGGCGAGGGCGCCCGGGGTCAACTGGTCGTCGGCGTCGAGGACTTTGATGTAGGGGCCGGCCGCGTACGCGAGGGCCATCGTGCGGGCTCCTGCGCGTAGAGGGACTTGTACGCGTCCGCGAGGAAGGGCGCGGCGGGCGGGTGGACGGCGGTGATGACGTCGATGCGGCGCGGGGCCGGTATGCCGGAGGTCACCACCTGTCGAGCCGGGTGGTGTAGAGCATCTCGGTGCGGTCGCCCGGCAGGATCAACACGGAATGCTCGACCGGGCGGTCGTCGGTGTCGTACGCGGTCTTGCGGACCACTAGGACCGCCGAGCCGGCCGGCATCGCCAGTTCCTCCGCCTCCTCCACGGTCGGCGGGCGGGCAGCGACGAATTCCTCCATGCGGTCCAACTCGATGCCGATGGAGAAGAGTTGGCTCTGCGTACCGCCGGGGTACGGCTCCTTGCCCTCGTCCAGGAGGTCCGGATTCACGGCGACCATCTCGCGGACGAGGTAGGACCGTACAAGGGTGAAGGGCGCCGGCTCCGCGCGGTAGCGGGTGCGGTAGACCCGCTCCACCAGAGCCGTACCGACCGGGACGCCGAGCGCCTTCGCGACCTCCGGCTCGGCAGCCACCTCACGATAGGCGGCACGGAAGACGAGGTCGCTCTGGTCCAGCCCGCTGTCGTGCTCGGCGGCCCCGGTCCGCGCCCGGTCCGACTCGGCATCGCGCGCCCGGCCCTTCTCCCACTGATGGCGCAGGTTGGTACGCAGCACAGGAGTACGCGGCCGGCGGACGAAATTGCCGCGCCCGTGCAGCTTCTCGATCAACCGCTCCGCCTGCAAGACACCCAGCGCCTGGCGGATCGTCGGCAGACTCTTGGCGTACTCCTCCACCAGCGTCGTCTCGGCCGGCAGACGGTCGCCCGGGCTCAACTCACCCGCACTGACGCGCCGCCGCAGATCGTCAGCGATACGTTCGTACGCCTTGGCCATCGGGGCTCACCATCCTGATCATCGGGCGACCCCAGCGTACAAGTCCTCAAGAGGACCGAACGAGCACGGACGCCCTGCCGCATCGGCGAGTCGCGCCCAGGCGGTATTGGCAACGGTTGAGGCCACCTGTGGACAAGGCCGAGCCGAACACCGGAACGGGTCGAAGCGAGTTCCGCGTCGATACGGTCGAGAGCCGTAGCGACGCGGAGTGGGGGCCAGGTGTTACGAACAGCGAGGGCAAGGATCGGCAAGGTCGGGGTCTACGTGGCAGTGAGCGGGCTGCTCTTCGCCGCGCTGATCGTCGCCACTCCCTTTCTCCTCCAGGCGGTCAGTCCTGGAGATGCCAACTGGGGGAAGCTCAGCGAAATCAGTCAGGCTTACGGCGCCGTGTCAGTACCGCTGTCAGCAGCGGCACTGGCGGGTGTAGTCGCCTCATTGGCGTACCAAGCCCGTCAGACGCGCATAGCCCAGGAGGATGCCCATCGCAGCACCCACAGGGAGTTGATCCTGCTCGCACTCGCCAGTCCGGCCCTACGCCCCTGCTGGGAGCCCCCATTCGTCCCCATGACGTCCGCGGAGTGGGAACGCATCGCCTTCACCAACCTGATCATGAGCGGCTGGGAGAACGCCTTCCGACTTGGTTCGCTCAGCGACGACCAACTCCGTCTCACCCTGAGGGGGCACTTCTCGGGAGCGCCGGCCCGTATGCACTGGGCCAACGCACGCGACTCATGGATCGAGCTGGTTGAGCACGGCACCGACCGTCGCGCACGTGACTTCGCGAGGATCACCGAGGAGTGCTTCCAAGCCGCCGTACTGGCGGGTCCAGGAGTGCAAGCCGCCGACTACTTCATCCCGGAACCGACCAACGGTGCCGGAGGAGGGGGAAGCTGAGGCGCTCGGCGCCGGATCAAGTCCCGCGCGCAGCCTTCCGCCCAAAACAACCGAAGAGGGCCCCTGACCCGCGCGAGCGCGGGTCAGGGGCCCTCTTCGAGGTGTGGCGGCACGTGGATTCGAACCACGGTAGGCAGAGCCGACGGATTTACAGTCCGTTCCCATTGGCCACTCGGGCATACCGCCATGGGGTTGACGCCGGGAGGCCCCGCTGGGGGCGGGGGGTCTTGGCGACGGGGTAAACGATACCTGATCCGGAGGGGTGGTTCGCCACTGGATTGATCAGAGGTGATCAGGGTTGAGGGCGGCGGGGGAACTCCGGGGGCCGCGTCCGGAGGGGGCGGAGGCGCCCCGGGGTTCCCCGGCCGTCCGGGGGTTACGCGCTCTGCAGTTCCTTCACCACCGACAGCGCCTGGTCCACGTGGTCGTTGAACTTGAGCATCGCGGAGAAGGTGTGCCGGATGACGCCCTCCTGGTCGATGACGAAGGTGATCCGGCCGGGGACCACGCCGAGCGTGGTGGCGCCGTACTGCTTGCGCACGGCCTTGTCGGTGTCGGCCAGCAGGATGAAAGGCAGTTCGTGGCGGCCGGCGAACTTCTCGTGGGAGGCGACCGTGTCCGAGCTGACGCCGATCACCTCCGCGCCGGCCTCGGTGAAGGTCTCATAGCTGTCGCGGAAGCTGCACGCTTCGATGGTGCAGCCCTTGGTGTTGTCCTTGGGGTAGAAGTAGAGGACTACTACCTTTTGTGTCAGTCTGTCGCTGAGTGTCACGGGTGCCCCCGACTGATCGGGGAGCGTGAAGTCCGGTGCCTTGTCGCCAACCTGCAGGCTCATCGCCATCTCCTTGGCTCGACTCACGTGTGGACTGCCCACGTCGTCGGCCATCCTGCCGCACCACCGCTGACCAGAGGCGGACAGGCACCTCTCAGTGCTCTCAACGGGCAGTTGAAGCAAGGCTGTTGCTCAGCGGAGGAAGGACCCTCAGCGGACCGCGAACGGCTCGTCCGTCGGCACGATCTCCTTGCCCAGCGGCATCAGCGACAGCGGGATCAGCTTGAAGTTCGCGATGCCGAAGGGGATGCCGATGATCGTCAGGCACATCAGGACGCCGGTGACGATGTGGCCCAGCGCCAGCCACCAGCCGGCCAGCACCACCCAGAGCACATTGCCGATGAAGGAGCCGGTGCCCGCGTCCGGGCGGTCGACCGCCCGGTAACCGAAGGGCCAGAGCGCGTAGATCCCGATCCGGAAGGCGGCGATGCCGAACGGGATGCCGATGATGGTGATGCACAGCAGCGCGCCGGCGAAGAAGTACGCCAGGCACAGCCACAGACCGCTCAGCAGCAGCCAGATGACGTTCAGGATCGTTCTCATCGTGAACCGCCTGCCATCTCTTGAAGGCGCGAGATGCGCTCCGCCATGGGGGGGTGGGTCGAGAACAGTTTGGACACGTCGCCGGCCCGGAAGGGGTTGACGATCATCATATGGCTGGCGGTCTCCAGCTGCGGCTTGGGCTCCAGCGGCAGCTGCCTGCTGCCGGCGTCGAGCTTGTGCAGCGCGGAGGCCAGGGCCAGCGGGTCACCGGTGAGGCGGGCTCCTGAGGCGTCGGCCTCGTACTCGCGGGAGCGGGAGACGGCGAGCTGGATGAGGGAGGCGGCCAGCGGGCCGAGGATCAGCAGCATGAGCACGCCGATGATGCCGGGGCCGTCGTCGTCGTCGGAACGGCCGATCGGGATCAGCCAGGCGAAGTTCGCCAGGAAGACGATCACCGAGGCGAGCGCGCCGGCCACCGAGGAGATCAGGATGTCGCGGTTGTAGACGTGGCTCAGCTCGTGGCCCAGCACACCGCGCAGCTCGCGTTCGTCGAGTATGCCCAGGATGCCCTGGGTGCAGCAGACGGCGGCGTTGCGCGGGTTGCGGCCGGTCGCGAAGGCGTTGGGCGCGTCGGTGGGCGAGATGTAGAGCCGGGGCATGGGCTGCCGGGCGGCGGTCGACAGCTCGCGCACGATCCGGTAGAGGACGGGCGCCTCGAACTCGCTGACCGGGCGGGCGTGCATCGCGCGCAGGGCCAGCTTGTCGCTGTTCCAGTACGCGTACGCGTTGGTGCCCAGGGCGATGACGAGCGCCACGATGAGCCCGGTCCGGCCGAAGAAACTGCCGATGAGCAGGATGAGTGCCGACAGCCCGCCGAGGAGTACGGCGGTCTTCAGCCCGTTGTGCCGGCGGTGCACGGTGCGCCCTCCAAAGTGTGCGTCAGGGGGAACCTCCCCCTTCAGGAGAACCTCCTACCCAGGGCAACGCCACCTGAGCGCCCCTGGTTCCCTGCCGCGCACGCAGCGCGACCGTCCCTGTCGTTACAGCAGCGTGCCCTGGGCATAGCGCAGCACGATCTGGGGCGCCCCGGACAGCGCGATGCCCGCCACGGCGGTGAGCGCGATGGCCGCTGCCAGGCCGATGGGCGTACGGACCGGCGCCACGATCCCCGCGGGTGCGCCCGCGACGACCCGGGCCCCGCCCCCGCCGGCCGCCGCCCCGCTGCCCTCGCCGCGGGCGAACAGCAGCGCGGTCCACCGCAGGTAGTACACGAGGGCGATGACGACGTTGACCGCCATGATCACCGCGAGCCACCCGTGCCGCGCCCCGACCGCCGACGAGAAGACCGCGACCTTGGCGAACAGCCCGATCACGCCGGGCGGCAGCCCGGCCAGGCAGAGCAGGAAGAAGCCGAGCGCGAGCGCGGACAGCGGGCGGGACGCGTACAGGCCGCGGTAGTCGGTGATACGGCCGCGGGGGGCGGTACGGGTCACGAGCGCGGCCACCGCGAAGGCGCCGAGGTTCACCACGCCGTACATCAGGGCGTACGCCACGGTGGTGCCGATGGTGTGCGCCGGGTCGTCGGTGGAGGACGCGGCGGCCAGCGGGACGAGCAGATAGCCGGCCTGGCCGACGGAGGACCAGGCGAGCAGGCGTACGGCGCCGCGGTCGCTGTCCGGCCGCTGGCGTAGTGCCCCTACGTTACCGACGGTCATCGTCAGCGCGGCCAGGACACCCGTCACCGGGCCCCATACGTCCTGGTACGGCCGGAAGGCGATGACGGTGATCAGGATCAGCCCGGAGAAGCCGGCCGCCTTGCCGACCACCGACAGATAGGCGGCGACCGGCAGCGGCGCGCCCGCGTAGGTGTCGGGCACCCAGAAGTGGAAGGGGGCGGCGGCCAGCTTGAAGGCGAAGCCGACCAGGGTGAGGGCGACCCCGACCTTGGCGAGGTGGTCGAGCTGGCCGGCGGGGATGCCGCCGCCGAGGCCGGGGGGCGGGTGAGCCAGGCCCGCGGCGACCCCGGACAGGTTCAGGGTGCCGGTGGCGGCGTACACGAAGCTGATGCCGAGCAGGGAGACGGCGGTCGCGGTCACGGAGGACAGGAAGAACTTCAGCGAGGCTTCGCCGGCCAGCTTGTCACCGCGGCGCAGGGCGACCAGCGCGAAGGCGGGCAGGGTGGTGACCTCCAGCGCGACGAGGAGGGTGGCCAGGTCGCGGGAGGCGGGCAGCAGGGCGGCGCCGGCGGCCGAGGACAGCAGCAGGAACCAGTACTCACCGGACGGCGGGCCCTCGCCGCTGTCGGCGGTCTCCCCGGTCCCGGCCCTCTCGGCGGTCTCGGCGGTCTCGCTGGCGAGCGACAGCAGCGCGGTGAGCAGTGCCCCGCCGAGCACCAGCACCTGGATGACGAGCGCGAAGTGATCGGCGGCGTAGGAACAGTGTGTACCGCCGGTCTGACAGAAGGTGGCGCGGTGACCGTCCCGCAGCGGGATCAGGGTCAGGCCGGCGGCCAGGAAGCCGGCGACGGTGATCCAGCCGAGCAGGGCCTTGCGGCCTTGCGGCAGGAAGAGGTCGGCGATCAGCACCGCCACCGCCAGCGCGGCCGGGATCACCACCGGGGTCAGGGCCGTCCAGTCGACGGACTGCACGAGGGACGGCATCAATTGCCTCCGAGCAGGGAGCGTACGGCCGGGTCGGTGAGCCCGAGCAGGACGGCGGGCCACAGGCCGGCCACGACGGTGAGCGCCGCCAGCGGCGTCCAGGCGACGAATTCGTAGCCGCGTACGTCCACGAGCTGGGCTTGGGCGTGGACGCCGGCCCGGTCGCCCATGCAGACCCGGCGCACGACGGTGAGCAGATAGCCGGCGGTGAGCAGGGTGCCGAAGGCCGCGACGGCGGTGAAGACGAGGAAGGGCGCCCGGGACAGGCCGTCCGCGGGTTTGAACGCGCCGAACATCGCCAGCATCTCGCCCCAGAACCCGGCCAGGCCGGGCAGGCCGAGCGAGGCGACGGCGCCGAAGGCGATCAGGCCGCCCAGGCGCGGGGCTCGGCCGTAGAGGGCGGCGCCGGTGCGGCCGGCCAGCTGGTCGAGGTCGGTGGAGCCGTGGCGGTCCTTGACCGCGCCGACCAGGAAGAAGAGCAGGCCGGTGATCAGGCCGTGGGCGATGTTGGCGAACAGGGCGCCGTTGACCCCGGTGGGGCTCATGGAGGCGATGCCGAGCAGCACGAAGCCCATGTGGCCGACCGAGGAGTAGGCGATGAGGCGCTTCAGGTCGCCGCCGTTGCCCTGCCGGGCGAGCGCGAGGCAGGCCAGCGAGCCATAGACGATGCCGACGACGGCGAGGGCGCCGAGATACGGGGCGAAGGCGTGCATGCCCTCCGGCGCCATCGGGAGCGCGATCCGGACCAGGCCGTACGTGCCCATCTTCAGCAGTACCCCGGCCAGCAGGACCGATCCGACGGTCGGGGCGGCGGTGTGGGCGTCCGGCAGCCAGCTGTGCAGCGGCCACATCGGGGCCTTCACCGCCAGGCCGAGACCGATGGCCAGCACCGCGATGATCTGCGTGGAGTGACCGAGCGATGACCCATTGTCAGTGGCGAGTGTCACCATGTCGAATGTGCCCGCTTTCACCCCGATGAGCAGCAGGCCGAGCAGCATGATCACCGAACCGAGGACGGTGTAAACGATGAAGCGCAGCGCCGACCGCTCGCGGTCCCCGCCGCCCCAGCGGGCGATGAGGAAGTACATCGGGATGAGGACCATCTCGAAGGCCAGGAAGAACAGCATCAGGTCGAGCACGGAGAAGGTGGCCAGCGTGCCCGATTCCAGCAGCAGGAGCAGGGCGACGAAGGCCTTGGGGCTGGGGCCCGCAGGCATCCGGAAGTAGGAGTAGAGCGCGCACAGGAAGGTCAGCAGCGCGCTCAGTACGAGAAGGGGGAGCGAGATGCCGTCGATGCCGAGGTGGAGGTGGATCCGCAGCGCGGGGATCCAGTTGAGGTCGGTGGTGGCCTGCATCTTCGCCGGGTGGTCGTGGTCGAAGCCGGCCGCGAGCGCGATCGCGAGGATCAGTACGGCGCCGGTGACGGTCACTCCGTGGCGGAGTACGGCCTGGTCGGGGTCGCGCCCGCGCAGGCCGGGAGGGGGCGGCAGCAGGGCGCCGACCGCGCCGAGCAGCGGCAGCACCACGATCGCCGCCAGGATGTACTGGAGTGCGGTGTCGTTCACGGGATCTCACGCTCCGACGGCGACGAGGACGGCGAGTACGACCGCACCGGCCAGCAGCGCGCTGAGGTAGGTCTGGACGTTTCCGGTCTGGGCCTTGCGGACGGCCGCGCCGAGCAGCCGCGGCACTCCGGCCACGCCGCGCACCGAGTTCTCCACGACCTCGCGGTCCAGCAGCCGGACCAGCTCGGCGGCGGCCAGCACCGGGCGGACGAACAGCGCGCCGTAGAGGGCGTCGAGGTGGAAGCCGCGGGCGGCGTGCCGGTGCAGTGGGCCGAGCAGCAGCCGGCCGGGGTCGCCCGGGTCGTCGGCGTCGGCGATGTCGCCGTAGACGGCCTGGTGGCTGGCCATGGCCTCGATCTCGACGAGTTCGGGTTCGGCTCCGGCGGGTTCGGCGGAGACCGCGCCCATGGGGACGGCCCGGCGGGTGGCGGTGGCCGCCTTCCAGGCGCCGTAGGTGATCAGCACGCCCACCAGGGCGAGTCCGCCACCGAGTACGGAGGTGATGAGGGTCGGCGCGAGCGGCGCGTGGCCGAACCAGTCGGGGAGCCGGCGGTAGGCGAGGCCGCCGAAGGCGATGGTGGGGACGGCCAGCACCCACAGCACGGCGGTCATCGCGGCGGGCTGCCGGCCGTGGTCGGCGACCTCGGGGCCGCTGCCGCGGAAGGCGAGCAGGAACAGGCGGGCGGCGTAGGCCGCGGTGAGGAGGGCGGCGGCCAGACCGGACACGAGGACGGTCCAGCCGACACCGGGCGGGATGTGGGCGGCGTGCCCGGCCGAGGCGTGCTCGGCGGCGCGCAGCACGGACTCCTTGGAGAAGAAGCCGGACAGCGGGGGGAGGGCGGCCAGCGCGGCCAGCGCGATGCCCATCGTCCACATGGCGTCGGGCGCGCGCTTGCCGAGCGAGCCCATGCGGGACATGGCGGTCAGTGAGTTGGTGCCCGAGGCGTGGATGACGACGCCGGCGCCCAGGAAGAGCAGTGCCTTGAAGGCGCCGTGGGACAGGAGGTGGAAGACGGCGGCGTCGCGGTTGCCGACAGCCAGCGCGCCGGCCATGTAGCCGAGTTGGCCGATGGTGGAGTACGCCAGCACCCGCTTGATGTCGTCCTGCGCGAGGGCGGCCAGCGCCGAGCCGATCATGGTGACGGCGGCCATCGCGGCGAGGACGGTGAGGGCGGCGGCGGACGCGGTGAACACCGGCAGCAGCCTGGCCACCAGGTAGATGCCGGCCGCGACCATCGTGGCGGCGTGGATCAGCGCGGAGACCGGGGTGGGGCCGGCCATCGCGTCCGGCAGCCAGCTGTGCAGCGGGAACTGCGCGGACTTGCCGGCCACTCCGGCGAGCAGCAGCAGGGCGATGAGGGTGGGGTGGTGGAGTCGGCCGTGTCCGGCGGCGGTGAGGATGCCGCTGATCCGGAAGGTGTGGGCGTCGGCGGCGAGGGCGAACACACCGATCAGGAAGGGGACGTCGCCGAGCTTGGTGACCAGGAACGCCTTGATGGAGGCCGCCCGGGCGACCTCGTTCTCCCACTCGTGCCCGACCAGGAAGTAGGAGCAGATGCCCATCACCTCCCAGCCGACCAGCAGCACCATCAGGTCGCCGGAGTAGACCACCAGGAACATCGCGGCGGTGAACAGGGAGACCAGCGCCGCGTAGGACGGATAGCGGGGGTCGTGGCGCAGATAGGAGAGCGAGTAGAGCTGCACACAGGTGGCGACGAGGCCGACGAGGACGGCGATCAGGACCGAGAAGCCGTCCAGGTGCAGGGCGAGGTCGATGGGCACCGAGCCGGTGGGGGTGAGCCGGTGGGCGGCGTCGGTGGGCGCTCCGGTGCCCTGCCGGGCGGCGACGATCGCGGCCAGCGCGAAGGCGGTGGCGGTGGGCAGGACGGCCAGCGGTCGTACGAAGCCGGGTGCGCGCCGGCCGAGCAGCAGGCCGGCCGCCGCGCCCAGGAACGGCAGGAGGGGTACGAGCACGGCCAGGGCGGTCAGGGTCACGCGGTGGCCTCTGCCTTCTCGTCGTCGGCCGCCGGGCGGGGCACGCGGGCGGTCCCGGCCGGGGCTTCGGGTGCGCCGCCGGACTCCCCGGGGTCGGCCAGGCCGGTGAGGCGGTCGATGTCGGAGCTGCCGCGGTTGCGGTACACGAGCAGCACGATCGCCAGGCCGAGCCCGATCTCGGCGGCGGCGATGGTGATGGTGAACAAGGTGAGCGCCTGGCCGGCGTGCAGGCTGTCGCGCAGCCAGACGTCGAAGGCCACCAGGTTGAGGTTGACGGCGTTGAGCATCAGCTCGACGGACATCAGGACGAGGATCGCGTTGCGGCGGGCGAGGACGCCGTAGACGCCGACGCAGAACAGGAGGGCGGCGAGGACGGCGGGGTAGGCGAGGTGCATCAGTTCTCCTTGCCGGTGCCGGGACCCGTCGTGGCCGCGGACCTGGTGTCGTCGCGGCGCGAGAGGACGATCGCGCCGACCAGGGCGGCCAGCAGCAGCACCGACAGGGCCTCGAAGGGCAGCACCCAGTGCCGGAAGAGGCTCTCGCCGGTGACGCGGGAGGAGCCCTGGACCACGCCGTGCAGATCGATCCAGGTGGACCGGAAGGCGTCCACGACCACCCACACCAAGGTGGCCGCGGCGACGACCGCCACCGCGAGGGCGACCGGGCGGTTCTCCGAATTCGCGTCCGGCGAGCGGCCGATGGGCGCCTTGGTCAGCATCAGGCCGAACAGCAGCAGGACGACGACCGAGCCGACGTAGATCAGCACCTGCACCCACGCGATGAACTCGGCGGTGAGCAGCAGGTATTCGACCGCCAGGCCGCCGAGCGCGACGACCAGCCACAGGGCGGCGTGCACCAGTTGGCGGGTGGTGACGGTCAGGATCGCGGCGCCGAGGATGGCGAGGCCGATCAGCACGAAGGTGATCTCGACCCCGGTCGGGGAGAGGAAGCCGGGATGGTGGGCGGCGGCACCGAGGTTCATGCCTGGCCCTCCCCCGGCCCGCCGGACTCCCCCGGCCCACCCGGGCCGCCCGGGCCGCCCGGCTCAGCGGACTCCCCCGGCTCGGCCGGCGCCTCCGCGCGGGCCGCCAGCGTCTTCTGGGCGGACTTGCGGGCCGCCGCGATCTCCTTGGGCTCCTCCGCCGCCGGGTCGAGCGCCGGCGGGGCGGGCACCGTCCACATCCAGTCGCGCAGCTTGTCGCGTTCGTGGGTCAGGTCGAGGATGTCGGTCTCGGCGTACTCGAACTCCGGTGACCAGAAGAGCGCGTCGAAGGGGCACACCTCGATGCAGATACCGCAGTACATGCACAGCGAGAAGTCGATCGCGAAGCGGTCCAGCACATTGCGGCTGCGCTCGCGCCCGCCGGCAGCGGCGGCCGGCACGGTCTCCTTGTGGGAGTCGATGTAAATGCACCAGTCGGGGCACTCGCGGGCACACAGCATGCAGACCGTGCAGTTCTCCTCGAACAGCGCGATCACCCCGCGGGTACGCGGCGCGAGGTCGGGCTGCGCCTGCGGGTACTGCGCGGTGACGGAACGCTTCGTCATCGTGCGCAGCGTGACGGCCAGGCCCTTGGCCAGACCGGATCCGGGGATGGCCATGGCTTAGGAGATCACCACCTTGACGACGCCGGTCAGGGCGATCTGGGCGAGGGAGATCGGGATGAGCACGGTCCAGGCGAGTTTCATCAACTGGTCCTCACGCAGCCGCGGATAGCTGACCCGCAGCCAGATCACCACGAAGGCGAGCGCGGCGGCCTTCAGCAGCGTCCACAGCCAGCCGACGCTGCCGGACCACGGTCCGTGCCAGCCGCCGAGGAAGAGCACGGTGGTCAGCCCGCACAGCACCACGATCCCGGCGTATTCGGAGAGCAGGAAGAGCGCGAAGCGCAGCCCGGTGTACTCGGTGTAGGCGCCGAAGATGATCTCGGAGTCGGCCACCGGCATGTCGAACGGCGGGCGTTGGAGCTCGGCGAGCCCGGCGGTGAAGAAGACCAGGGCGCCCATCAGCTGCCACAGCGTCCACCACCAGTGGTATTCGCGGACGATCCCGGGCAGCGAGAGCGTGCCGGCCGCCATCGCCACCGAGGCGGCGGCGAGCAGCATCGGCAGTTCGTACGCCATCAGTTGGGCCGCGGTGCGCAGTCCGCCGAGCAGCGAGAACTTGTTGGCCGACGCCCAGCCGGCCATCAGCGAGCCGAGGACGCCGACGCCCATCACGGCCAGCACGAAGATCAGTCCGGCGTCCAGCGCCTCGCCGACGAAGCCGTGCGGGCCGACCGGGATGGCGATCAGTACCAGCAGATACGGCAGCAGGGCGACGGCGGGCGCGAGTTGGAAGATCCGGCGGTCGGCGTCCGCCGGGACGATGTCCTCCTTCTGGGCGAACTTCACCCCGTCCGCGACGAGTTGGGCCCAGCCGTGGAAGCCGCCGGCGTACATCGGCCCGAGCCGGCCCTGCATGTGGGCCATCACCTTGTGCTCGGCCTGCCCCACCAGCAGCGGCAGCACCAGGAACGCGACGAGGACGGCGACCAGCCGCAGCAGGATGTCGAAGGTGTCGCTCACGGGGTGTCGCCTCCCTCGGCGGGCGATTCGGGCGGTCCGGCCGATTCGGACGGTCCGGCCGGTTCGGACGGGTCGGTGGTCTTCTCCCAGGGCGCGTCGGCGGTGGTCCCGCGCGGGGCGCGGGCCGGGCGGGCGGGCCGCTCCGTCCGGTCCGGGCGGGCGGCTCGGGACGGGCGGGCCGGCGCCGGTGCCAACTGGCCCTTGAGCGGCCCCCATTCATTGGGGCCGGGCACGCCCGGCGGCAGCATCTGGCGCCGCTTGGGGCCGCCGTCGTGCGACTCGCCCGGCTCCTTCGCGCCCGGCCACGCCTTGGCGACCCGGGCGGCCAGCACGAAGTCCTTCCGCAGCGGATGGCCCTCGAACTCGTCGGGCAGCAGCAGCGGCGCCAAGTGCGGGTGGCCGGTGAAGCCGACGCCGAACATCTCGTACGTCTCCCGCTCGTGCCAGGCCGCGCCCGCGAACACCCCGGTGGCGGTGGGCAGTTCGGCGGCGTCGTATGGCACCGTGGTCCGCAGCAGCAGCCGGCGCGGCCCGCCGTCCAGCCGCGCCACATGGGCGCACACCTGGAAGCCGGTGCCGGGTTCGTCGACCGCGCTCAGCCAGTCGAAGAAGGTGCAGCCCAGCTCGTCGCGGGCGGTGGTCAGCGCCGCGATCCAGGAAGCCGGCGGCACATCGACGGTCAGCAGGTCGTACGCCTCCAGCGCGACCGCGCCCGTACCGAAGAGCGTCTCCGCCTCGTCCGGCAGCCATCCGGTCACGGCCGGGCCTCCGGCGGCGGGACGAGTCCGCTGGTCAGCGCGGCGGCGGACGGACGGCCCGCGGCGGCCCCGGTACCGGCCGGCGCGGTGGCGTAGCGCTCCCCCAGCGACTCCCTGGCGATCTTCTCCTGGAGCTTGAGGATGCCCTGGAGCAGTGCCTCGGGGCGCGGCGGGCAGCCGGGGACGTAGACGTCGACCGGGATGATCTGGTCGACGCCCTTGGTCACCGAGTACGAGTCCCAGTAGGGGCCGCCGCAGTTGGAGCAGGCGCCGAAGGAGATGACGTACTTCGGCTCGGGCATCTGCTCGTAGAGGCGCTTGACGGCGGGCGCCATCTTGTCGGTGACGGTGCCGGAGACCACCATCAGGTCGGCCTGCCGGGGTCCGGGGGCGAAGGGGATCACGCCGAGCCGGATGAAGTCGTGCCGGGACATGGACGCGGCGATGAACTCGATGGCGCAGCACGCCAGTCCGAAGTTGAAGACCCACAGGCTGTAGCGGCGGCCCCAGTTGAGGACCACCTTCATCGGCTCCGGCGCCAGCCTGGCCAGCGGACCCAGCCGGCGTGGCTCGGGCAGCAGTTGGGAGCCGCCGGCATCGGAGCCGGCGCCCTGGCCGGTCCCCGCGGTGGTCAGGTCCATTCGAGTACGCCCTTCTTCCAGGCGTAGAGCAGTCCGACCGCCAGGAATCCGATGAAGACGAACATCTCCACCAGCGTGGTGCCGCCGAAGCCCGGCGCGGCGAAGATCGTGGCCCACGGGAAGAGATAGATCGCGTCGACGGCGAAGATCACATAGAGGAAGGAGTACACGTAGTAGCGGACCTGGGTGTGCGCCCAGCCCTCGCCGACCGGGTCGACCCCGCACTCGTAGGTGAGCATCTTCTCCCGCGTCGGCACGACGGGCCGCAGCAGCCGGCCGGCCGCGAAGGCGACCGTTACGAAGAGCACACCGACGACCGCGACCAGGCCGACGACCGAGTAGCCGTGGAAGTAGTCCACGTCCGTCCGCCCCTCATTCATCGTTGACCGGTGGTGTCCAGCGACCCGGGAGGATCTTTAGACGATTTATACGGAGGGAGTCTAGGCCCTGGCTTCACCCACGCATCCCCTGTCCCCTCCCTGTTCGCGGACCCGCGGGCATACCGGGGGATAACCCCACCCCACCCCGACAGCCCACCCCATGGCGGACCCCGCCCCGGGCCCGGCAGGCTGGGAGGATGAACACCACGCCCGCGCCCGGCTCCCCCGGCTCCCCCGGCTCGACCGGTTCCCCAGGCTCCCCCGGCTCCCCCGTCACCGCGGCGCCCGAACCGCTGCCGCCCGCCCGGTTCGCGATGTTCAGCGCGGTGACCTGGAAGGAGATCGCCCATCTGCTGCTGAATCTGGTCGAGGCGATCGTCGGCTTCGTCTACGTCGTGACCACGGTGAGCCTGGGAGCGGGCCTGTCGGTGACCGTGATCGGCCTGCCGCTGCTGGCGCTGGGGCTGATGGGCTGCCGCGGGCTGGGCCGCCTGGAGCGGCGGCGGGCCCGGGCGCTGCTAGGGGTCCAGGTGGACGATCCGCGCCCGCCGCGGCCGGTCGGACCGGGCTTCCTGCCGTGGCTGTGGGCGGGGGTGAAGGACCCGGTGGCCTGGCGGCACGCGCTGTACTTCGCGATCCGGCTGCCGTGGGGAATCGTGACCTTCACGGTGACTTTGGTCTCGCTGTTCGTGCTGTGGCCGGTGCTGCCGTATCTGTCCCGGGGCATGGCGAACGTGGACCGGTCGATGGTGCGCGGCCTGCTCCAGCCGTCCGACGAGCTGGAACTGCGGATCGCGGAGCTGGAGTCGGACCGCGGGGTGGTGGTGGACACCGCCGCCGCCGACCTGCGCCGGATCGAGCGCGATCTGCACGACGGCGCGCAGGCCCGGCTGGTGGCCCTCGCAATGGATCTCGGGCTGGCCAGGGAGAAGCTGCTGGAGGACCCGGAGGCGGCGGCCAGGATGGTCGGCGAGGCGCACGGCGAGGTGAAGGTCGCCCTCCAGGAGCTGCGCGACCTGGCCCGGGGCATCCATCCGGCGATCCTCACCGACCGGGGCCTGGACGCGGCCCTGTCGTCGGTGGCCGCGCGCTGCACGGTGCCGGTCGCGGTGACCGTGGAGCTGCCGGCCCGGCCGGCCGAGGCGATCGAGGGGATCGCCTACTTCACCGTCTCCGAGCTGCTGCAGAACGTCAGCAAGCACAGCGGGGCCCGGCGGGCCTCGGTGGACGTCTGGCGGGCCGGGGACCGGCTGATGATCCAGGTGGAGGACGACGGCCGGGGCGGCGCGGACCTCGCCACGGGGTCTGGGCTGGCGGGGCTGGCGGAGCGGCTGGACTCGGTGGACGGGCTGTTCGTGGTCAGCTCCCCGGTCGGTGGCCCGACCACGGTGACGGCCGAACTCCCCTGGCGCGACCGGGACTTCCGCAAGGCCGACCCCGTGAAGCAGAGGCAGAGGCGGCGGTAGAGGTAGGGGTAACCCCACCCCAGGGACGCCGATCCGCACCATGGGATCCCCCGCGCCGGGGCGCCACGCTGTCGGTAGGACGAGCGGTGCGGAGACGAGCAGTGCGGAAAGGACGGTCCCGACCATGGCGTACGGCATTCCGATCGAGGAGCGCGCGCACCGGCTGCCGACGGCGCTGCGTGCGCCGTTCCAGGCGCGCACCTGGCGCGAGTTGGCCTATCTGCTGCTGAATCTGCCGATGGGCATCGCCGGCTTCGTATGGACGGTGACGACGCTGTCGCTCGGCGCCGGGCTGCTGATCACCTTCGTCGGGCTGCCGGTGCTGGTGCTCGCGCTCGGCGGCTGCCGGGCGGTCGGCTCCGTGGAGCGGTCCAGGGCCCGGGCGCTGCTGTGGCTGGAGATCGAGGACCCGGCCCCGGTCCGCGGCGGCGGTGGCCGGGGACCGCTCGCCCGGCTGGGCGGCCAGCTCGGCAGCGGCGTCAACTGGCGGCACGCCGTCTACTGCCTGCTGCACTTCCCGTGGGGCGTCTTCAGCTTCAGCGTGGCGGTGAGCTTCTTCACCTACGGCTGGGGTCTGCTGACCTACCCGCTGTGGCGGTGGGTCTTCCCGGTCTACGCCGGGCAGCCGGGCCTGCAGATCTACGGAAGCGGCAGCGGCGCCGACCGGCACGGCTGGTGGCTGCACACCCCGCAGGACATGGCGCTGTCCGTCGTGGTCGGCGCGCTGCTGGTGCTGGCGCTGCCCTGGGTCGTACGCGGCATGGCGCAGGTGGACCGGCTGCTGGTCTCCGGGCTGCTGGGCCCGTCGCCGCTGGACACCCGGGTCACCGAGCTGGAGTCGGACCGCGGGGTGGTGGTGGACACCGCCGCCGCCAACCTGCGCCGGATCGAGCGCGATCTGCACGACGGCGCGCAGGCCCGGCTGGTGGCCCTCGCGATGGACCTCGGCATGGCGAAGGAGAAGCTGCTGGAGGACCCGGAGGTGGGCGCGGCGATGGTGGAGGAGGCGCACGGCGAGGTGAAGATCGCGCTCCAGGAGCTGCGCGACCTGGCCCGGGGCATCCATCCGGCGATCCTCACCGACCGGGGCCTGGACGCGGCCCTGTCCGCGGTGGCGGCACGCTGCACCGTACCGGTGTCGGTGACCGTCGAGCTGCCGGCCCGGCCGGTGCCGGCCATCGAGGGGATCGCCTACTTCACCGTCTCCGAGCTGCTGCAGAACATCAGCAAGCACAGTGGCGCTTCGCGCGCGGCGGTGGACGTGTGGCGGGTGGAGGACCGCATGATGCTGCATGTCTCCGACAACGGCCGGGGCGGCGCGTCGCTGGCGGCGGGTTCCGGCCTGGCGGGCCTGGCCGAACGCCTCGACTCGGTCGACGGCGTCCTCGTCCTGGACTCCCCGCTGGGCGGCCCCACCCGCGTCTCGGCGGAACTCCCCTGGCGCGCGTAGGGCCCCGCGGGCCCCGCCCCCGGGTGCGGGCGGGCCGACGCGCCGCGCGGGCCCGCCGCCCCGGCGCTACTCCTGGTCGACGCGCAGCAGCGTCTTTCCGATGTTGAGGCCCGCCTGGAGCGTCTCGTGTGCCTCGGCGGCGGCGGCGAGGGGGAGTTCCGTGGTGATGTCGAGGCGGATCGCTCCGGAGGCCAGCAGGGACAGGGCGGACAGGGCGTGCGAGCGGACCAGGGAGGGGGCGCGGCAGGCGAGGTCGGCGATGTCGTAGCCGGTCAGGGAGCGGTTGTGGGCGCGGAAGGAGAGGACGGGCAGGCTCAGATCGGGTCGGCGGGCGGCCTCGCCGTAGACCGCGAGGCGGCCGAAGGGGGCCAGCACGGACAGACTGGCCTGCCGGACCGGCCCGCCGATCGGGTCGAGGACGACATCGACCTCGGAGACATGGGCGGCGAAGCCGTCCCGCAGATGGACCGCGTCGTAGCCGAAGCGCTTGGCGTAGTCGGCCTTGGCGGCCGAGCTGATCGTGCCGTGCACGGCGGCGGCGCCCAGCGCGCGGGCGATCTGGGCGGCCACCGAGCCGACCCCGCCGGCCGCCGCGTGGATGAGGACGGTGTCACCGGGGGTCAGCCGGGCCGCCCCGGCGAGTACGCCGTAGGCGGTGGTCAGGGTGAGCGCCGCGCCGCCGCCGTCGCGTACGGAGATCCCGTCCAGCGGGTAGGCGAAGGCGGCGGGCGCGACCGCGTACTGCGCGTAGCCGCCGCCGTCCGGCAGATACGCGGCCACCGGATCGCCGTGGGTCAGGCCGGTGACGCCCGGTCCGATCCCGGCCACCTCGCCGGAGACCTCCAGTCCCGGCACCTCGATACCGTCCACCGCGCCGAGGTCGCCGAGCCGGTGCTGCATCTCACCGTGGTTCACGCCGGCGTAGGCGACGCG
Source organism: Streptomyces polygonati (assembly GCF_042650325.1). Lineage (NCBI taxonomy): Bacteria > Bacillati > Actinomycetota > Actinomycetes > Kitasatosporales > Streptomycetaceae > Streptomyces > Streptomyces polygonati. The sequence goes on from NZ_JBHSBB010000010.1 coordinate 798,544, forward strand.
GATCAGGATCTGGCCGGGCCCCGGCTCCGGCACCGCGAGCTCCACCGGCCGCAGCACCTCGGGGCCGCCGTTGACGTCGAAACCGACCGCGCGCACACGTTCTCCTCTTCCCCGGGGCGCCCACCTCGACCGGCGGGCGCAACCTTGCCCACCGGCACCGTATTCCCCATTCCCCCGCCGATGCTGGAATGCTGGGGAGGACGAACAGCGAAATCGGGGGCTGCGGAACGGTGGAGGACAGCGTGCGGGTGGTCATCGCCGAGGACTCGGTACTGCTTCGGGACGGCCTGACCCGGCTGCTGACCGACCGGGGCCACGACGTGGTGGCCGGGGTGGGCGACGCGGTGGGCCTGCTGAAGGCGGTCGACGAGCTGGCGGCCCAGGGGGCACCGCCGGACGTGGTGGTGGCCGATGTGCGGATGCCGCCGACGCACACCGACGAGGGCGTGCGCGCGGCCGTACAGCTGCGGCGCGACCATCCGGCGGTCGGCGTGCTCGTGCTGTCGCAGTACGTGGAGGAGCAGTACGCCACCGAGCTGCTGGCCGGCTCCAGCCGCGGCGTCGGCTATCTGCTCAAGGACCGGGTGGCCGATGTCCGGGAGTTCGTGGACGCGGTGGTGCGGGTCGCCCAGGGCGGCACCGCGCTGGACCCCGAGGTCGTCGCCCAGCTGCTGGGCCGCAGCCGCAAGCAGGACGTGCTGGCCGGGCTGACCCCGCGCGAGCGCGAGGTGCTGGGGCTGATGGCGGAGGGCCGGACGAACTCGGCGGTGGCCAAGCAGCTGGTGGTCAGCGACGGCGCGGTCGAGAAGCACGTGAGCAACATCTTCCTGAAGCTGGGCCTGGCCCCGAGTGACGGGGATCACCGCCGTGTGCTGGCGGTACTGACGTACCTGAACTCGTAGCGCGGCCGACGGCTCGTCCCTCGTCCCGTCCCACGTCCCGTCCCGCTGCTGTCCCGCTGCCGCCGGCGGGCCGTCCGCGCAGGTCGGCGGCCTGCTCCGGGGGACCTCGCGGCGGGTCCGGAGGCGGGGCTTCCGCACGGCCACGGACATCCACATTCCGGGACGTACGGGGAAGGCCACCCTTACCGACGTACCATGACCGGTGAGTCGCCGCCCCGAGGGAGGTCCGTTTCCGTGACCAGCCAGGTCAGCAGCCCCACCAGCGCGGACGCAGGTCAGCCGCCTGTCACCGCAGACGTTCAGGGCGAACAGCGCAATCCGGCCAAGGAGACGAAACGGCTCGACCGGGTGATCATCCGGTTCGCCGGTGACTCCGGTGACGGGATGCAGTTGACCGGGGACCGCTTCACCTCGGAGACCGCGTCGTTCGGCAACGATCTGTCCACCCTCCCGAACTTCCCGGCCGAGATCCGCGCACCCGCGGGGACCCTGCCCGGGGTGTCGTCCTTCCAGCTGCACTTCGCCGACCACGACATCCTCACGCCCGGCGACGCCCCGGACGTGCTGGTGGCGATGAATCCGGCGGCGCTGAAGGCGAATCTCGGGGACATGCCCCGGGGCGCGGAGATCATCGTCAACACCGACGAGTTCACCAAGCGCGCCATGGCGAAGGTGGGCTGGTCGGCCAGTCCCCTGGAGGACGGGGCGCTGGCCGCGTACGCGGTGCACCCGGTGCCGCTGACGACGCTGACGGTGGAGGCGCTCAAGGACTCCGGGCTGGCCCGCAAGGACGCCGAGCGGGCGAAGAACATGTTCGCGCTCGGCCTGCTGTCCTGGATGTACCACCGGCCCACGGACGGCACCGAGGCCTTCCTGCGCAAGAAGTTCGCCAAGAAGCCGGACATCGCCGAGGCGAACATCATCGCCTTCCGGGCCGGCTGGAACTTCGGCGAGACCACCGAGGACTTCGCGGTCTCCTACGAGGTACGGCCGGCCTCGTCCGCCTTCCCGGCCGGCCGCTACCGGAACATCTCGGGGAATCTGGCCCTGTCCTACGGCCTGATCGCCGCGGCCACCCAGAGCGAGCTGCCGCTGTTCCTGGGCTCCTACCCGATCACCCCGGCCTCCGACATCCTGCACGAACTGTCGAAGCACAAGAACTTCGGCGTCCGCACCTTCCAGGCTGAGGACGAGATCGCCGCGATCGGCGCCGCCCTGGGAGCCGCCTTCGGCGGCTCGCTGGCGGTGACGACCACCTCGGGACCCGGGCTGGCGCTGAAGTCGGAGACGATCGGTCTGGCGGTCAGCCTGGAGCTGCCGCTGCTGATCGTGGACATCCAGCGCGGCGGGCCGTCCACCGGTCTGCCGACGAAGACCGAGCAGGCCGACCTGCTCCAGGCGATGTACGGGCGCAACGGCGAGTCGCCGGTGCCGGTCGTCGCGCCGGCCACCGCCGCCGACTGCTTCACCGTCGCGCTGGAGGCGGCCCGGATCGCGGTGACCTACCGCACCCCGGTGCTGCTGCTGTCGGACGGCTATCTGGCGAACGGCTCCGAGCCGTGGCGGATCCCGGACACCTCGGAGCTGCCGGACCTGCGGGTGAGTTTCGCCTCAGGTCCCAACCACACCGCCGAGGACGGCACCGAGTCCTTCTGGCCCTATCTGCGCGACCCGCAGACGCTGGCGCGGCCGTGGGCGGTGCCGGGCACCGCGGGTCTCGAACACCGGATCGGCGGGATCGAGAAGCAGGACGGCACCGGCAACATCAGCTACGACCCGGCCAACCACGACTTCATGGTCCGCACCCGGCAGGCCAAGATCGACGGCATCGAGGTGCCGGACCTGGCGGTGGACGACCCGGACGGATCGGCCGGCACCCTGGTGCTGGGCTGGGGTTCGACCTACGGCCCGATCGCCGCGGCCGTACGGCGGATCAGGGGCGAGGGCGGCAAGGTCGCGCAGGCGCACCTGCGGCATCTGAACCCCTTCCCCGCCAACCTCGGCACCGTGCTGGCGGCCTACGACCGGGTGATCGTGCCGGAGATGAACCTCGGGCAACTCGCCCAATTGCTGCGGGCCAGATATCTGGTGGACGCTGTCTCGTACAACCAGGTCACCGGACTGCCGTTCAAGGCCGAGCAGTTGGCCACGGCCATCACCGAACTGAGCGCGGGCGTCGGCGAAGACGTCCCTGGTGTGGGAGGGGTTGAGGATCGTGGGGATGTCTGAGGCGCTCGCTCTGGTGCCGAAAGCGACGGCCCAGCAGAGCATGAAGGACTTCAAGTCCGACCAGGAGGTGCGCTGGTGTCCGGGCTGCGGGGACTACGCGGTGCTCGCCGCCGTCCAGTCCTTCATGCCCGAGCTCGGACTGGCCCGGGAGAACGTGGTGTTCGTCTCGGGGATCGGCTGCTCCAGCCGCTTCCCGTACTACATGAACACCTACGGCATGCACTCCATCCACGGCCGCGCCCCGGCGATCGCCACCGGACTCGCCGCGTCGCGGCGGGACTTGAGCGTGTGGGTGGTCACCGGCGACGGTGACGCGCTGTCCATCGGCGGCAACCACCTGATCCACGCGCTGCGCCGCAACGTCAACTTGAAGATCCTGCTGTTCAACAACCGGATCTACGGGCTGACCAAGGGTCAGTACAGCCCCACGTCCGAGATCGGCAAGATCACCAAGTCCACGCCGATGGGCTCGCTGGACGCGCCCTTCAACCCGATCTCGCTGGCGCTGGGCGCGGAGGCGTCCTTCGTGGCCCGCACCATCGACTCGGACCGCAAGCACCTGCAGAGCGTGCTGCGGGCCGCGGCGGCCCACGAGGGCACCGCGCTGGTGGAGATCTACCAGAACTGCAACATCTTCAACGACGGCGCCTTCGACACCCTGAAGGACAAGGACACCGCGCTGGAGGCGCTGATCCGGCTGGAGCACGGGCAGCCGATCCGCTTCGGCGCGCCGGCCGACGACGGGCTGGGCGGCAAGGGCGTCGTCCGCGACCCGGCCACCGGCGATCTGGTGGTCGTCGACATCGCGACCGAGGGCACCGACGGTGTCCTCGTCCACGACGCGCACGCCGCCAGCCCGACCAACGCCTTCGCCCTGTCCCGGCTCGCCGACGCCGACACGCTCCACCACACGCCGATCGGCGTGCTGCGGGACGTGGCGCGGCCGGTCTACGACACGGACATGGCCGAGCAGCTGGAGCAGGCCGCGGCGCGGCAGGGCAAGGGCGACCTGGGGTCGCTGCTGGCCGGCAGCGACACCTGGACGGTGGACTGAGCCGCAGCCCTCGCAGCGGTAGCGGTAGCGGTGCCCGGCCCGGGCTTCCCGGACCGGGCACCGGCGCGTCCGGGACCTCTACCAGGGCAGGCTAGCCAGGCGTCCGCGCGTCGTACTCCTCGCGGGCGGCCAGCACCTGCGGTACGTGCTCCTCGGTCCAGCCGGCCAGCGCCCGGACCTGGCGGGCGGCCTGCTCGCCGAGCGGAGTGAGGTCGTAGTCGACATGCGGCGGGATGACCGGGCGGGCATGGCGGCCCACGAAACCGTCCCGCTCCAGGGTGCGGAGCGTCTGGGTGAGCATCTTCTCGCTCACCGCGATCTCGCTGACCTCGCTGATCTCCCGGCGCAGCTCGCCGAACCGGCGGCCGCCCTCCAGCAGCGCGGACAGGACGAGCACGCCCCAGCGGCTGGTCAGATGCTCCAGGACGGCCCGCTCCGGGCAGCTCACCCTCGGGGCGGCCTGCGTGCTTACCTTCATGTACGTACCCTACTCGAAGGTGGGTACTATCCTCTGGTTAGTGTGCGGGTTACGGTGGCAAGCCGTAGACCACCGCACCGTATGGAGCAGATATGAGCATCGTCGTCACCGGAGCCACCGGGCAGCTGGGCCGCCTGGTCATCGCGGACCTGCTGGCCCGCGGGACCGCGCCCGCGGAGATCGCCGCGGTGGTGCGGGACGCCGGCAAGGCCGCCGACCTCGCCGCCTCGGGCGTCGAACTGCGGGAGGCCGACTACAGCCGGCCGGAGACGCTGAAGGACGCCTTCCGGGCCGGTGACCGGGTGCTGTTCGTCTCGGGCAACGAGGTGGGCCTGCGGATCCCGCAGCACACCGCGGTGGTGGAGGCGGCCACCGCCGCCCAGGTCGCGCTGATCGTGTACACCGGGATCCTCGGCGGGCCGGACGCTGATCTCATACTGGCCGAGGAGCACAAGGCGACGGAGAAGCTGATCCTCGCCTCGAAGCTGCCCCATGTCTTCCTGCGCAACGGCTGGTACACCGAGGTCTACACCCAGAGTCTCGGCACGGTGCTGGAGCACGGCGCGGTGGTCGGCGCCGCGGGCGACGGCCGGATCGCCTCGGCCGCCCGCGCCGACTACGCCGCCGCGGCCGCGGCCGTGCTGACCTCGGAGGGCCACGAGGGCCGGGCCTACGAACTGAGCGGCGACGTGGCCTGGAGTCTGGCCGAGTACGCGGCGGTCGTCGGCGAGCTGACCGGCCGGGAGATCGCGTACCGCAATGTGAGCCCGCAGGAATACCTGGCGGTGCTGCTCGGCGCCGGCCTGCCGGAGGACTTCGCCGCCGTGCTGGTGGACGTGGACCGGGCCATCGGGCAGGGCCTGCTGGCCGGGACCAGCGGCGACCTCGCCCGGCTGATCGGCCGTCCGACCACGCCGGTGCGGGAGACGGTGGCCGCCGCGCTCAAGGGCTGACGGGGGTCGACTCCCCGGTCGCTCCGGCCGGCCTGTCATGACTGTCCTGTGGAACGGACATGACAGGCCGACCGGACCCCGCTACCGTCGGACCGGTCAGGGCACGGCCGGCGGTGGGCGAGGGGGGACCGGGGATGGGCGAGGAGCGCAGGGGTCTGGTGTACGGCTTCGCGGCCTACGGCCTGTGGGGCGCGTTCCCGCTCTACTGGCCGCTGTTGAAGCCGGCCGGCGCGATGGAGATCCTGGCCCACCGGATGGTGTGGTCGCTGATCGTGGTCGCCGTGATCCTGCTGGTGCGGCGGCGCTGGGCCTGGCTGGGCGAGCTGGTCCGGCAGCCGAAGCGCCTCGGCCTGGTCGCGACGGCGGCGGCCCTGGTGTCGGTCAACTGGGGCATGTACATATGGGGCGTCAATTCCGGCCATGTGGTCGAGACCGCCCTCGGTTACTTCATCAACCCGCTGGTGACGATCGCGCTGGGCGTCCTGGTGCTGCACGAGCGGCTGCGCCCCGTGCAGTGGGTGGCGGTGGGCATCGGCGCCGTCTCGGTGGCGGTGCTCACCATCGGCTACGGCCGGCTGCCCTGGATCGCGCTCACCCTCGCCTTCTCCTTCGGCGGCTACGGCCTGGTCAAGAAGAAGATCGCGATGGGCGGCCTGGAATCACTGGCCGCCGAGACCTCGGTGCAGTTCCTCCCGGCCCTGGCCTTCCTCCTCGTCCTCGGCGCCCGCGGTGACTCCACCTTCACCCACCACGGCCCCGGCCACGCCGCCCTGCTCGCCGCCTGCGGCCTGGTCACCGCCATCCCGCTGATCTTCTTCGGCATGGCCGCGACCCGCCTCCCGCTCAGCACCATCGGCCTGATGCAGTACACCGCCCCGATCCTCCAGTTCCTGCTCGGCATCCTCTACTTCCACGAGCACATGCCCGCCGAACGCTGGGCCGGCTTCCTCCTGGTCTGGTCCGCCCTCGTCCTCCTCACCTGGGACGCCCTCCGCACCGCCCACCGCACCCACGCCGCCCTGGCAGCGGCGGCGGCGACCCCCGCGCCGGAGTCACCGCCGGCGGCGCCCGGACCAGCAGCGACCGAGGCGGCGGCGGCCGACGCGGCGCCCTCGCTTACGCCCCGACGTCCCGGGTGGTGAAGCGGGCCCAGGCGGCGGAGCCGAAGACGGCCGCGTAGGTGGCCTGGAGGGCGAGGTTCTTGGTGATGGCGGGCCATGGGACGGGGTCGCGGAGGATGTCGGCGAAGCTCAGCCAGTAGTGGGTGAAGAGGTAGGGCTGGACGGCGTGGAGCTGGGGGATGTTGTCGATGATCTGGAGGGTGATGAGGAGGCCGACCGTGGCGGCCATCGCGCCGATCGCGCTGTCGGTGAGGGTGGAGACGAAAAGGCCGAGGGCGGCCAGGCCGATGAGGGAGGCGGCGACCAGGAGGGCGATGAGCAGGGCGCGGAGGATGCCGGCGGACAGCGGGATGGTGGTGCCGGACAGGGTGGTGACGGGGCCGACGGGGAAGAGGGCGGAGCCCACGACGAGGCCGGACAGGGCCACCACGAGGGTGCCGGCCAGGCAGAAGACGAGGACCGCGGCGAATTTGGCCAGCAGCAGGCGGGTGCGGCCGGCCGGGGCGACCAGGAGATAGCGCAGGGTGCCGGTGGCGGCCTCGCCGGCCACCGCGTCGCCGGCCACGACGCCGATCGCCATCGGCAGGAAGAACGGCAGGGTGGCGGCGAGCGAGGCGAAGGTCAGGAACAGGCCATTGTTGCTGACCTGTTGGAGGAAGGCGGGGCCGTCACCGCCGCGGCCGGCCGAGCCGCCGTCGCCGGTCTCGACGCGGACCGCGACGCCGACCAGCAGCGGGACGCAGGCCAGGACCGCCAGCAGCGCCAGGGTGCGCCAGCGGCGGAAGACGGTGACCAGCTCGGACCGGAACAGGCCGAGCGTCCACCACAGCCGCGGGGTCCGTGCGGCGGTGCCGGCCCCGGCGGTACGGGGCTGTTCGCCGTCCGGCGCGGCGGCCGCGGCCGGTTCGAGTTCAGCCCGCGACATCGAAGCCCTCCCCGGTCAGGGCGACGAACGCGTCCTCCAGCGAGGCCCGTTCGAGGCCGAAGGCCCGGACCCGCACCCCGGCCGCGACCAGGGCCGCGTTCAGCTCGGCCAGGTCCGGCGGGTCCTCGGGCAGGGCGCCGGAAACGCGTTCGCCGACCGTGCTCAGATCCCGTACGCCGTGGGCCGCCAGCACCTGGGCCGCCCGCTCCGGGTCCGGGGTGCCGACCGCGAGCCGGCCGCGGGCGCCGGTGGACAGCTCGGCGACCGGGCCCTGGGTGATCAGCCGGCCGCGGGCCATCACGGCCGCGTGCGTGCAGACCTGCTCGATCTCGTCCAGCAGGTGCGAGGACAGGAAGACCGTGGTGCCGTCGGCGGCCAGTTCCCGGACCAGCGCGCGGATCTCCCGCATGCCCTGCGGGTCGAGGCCGTTGGTCGGCTCGTCCAGCACCAGCAGCTCGCGGGGCTGGAGCAGGGCGGCGGCCAGGCCGAGCCGCTGCTTCATGCCCAGCGAGTACGCCTTCGCCTTCTTGGCCGCGGCCCCCGTCAGTCCCACCCGGTCCAGCGCCGCCCCCACCCGGGCCTGCCGGGTGCGGGGGTCGGCGGTGGGGTCGGCGGAGTCGTAGCGCACCAGATTGTCGCGGCCGGACAGGAAGCCGTAGAGCGCCGGGCCCTCGATGAGCGCGCCGACCCTGGGGAGCACGGACCGGGCCGCGCCCGGCATCGGGAGGCCGAGCACGCGCGCGCTGCCCGCGGTCGGCGTGATCAGGCCCATCAGCATCCGGATCGTGGTCGTCTTCCCCGAGCCATTGGGTCCGAGGAAGCCAAAGACGCTGCCGCGCGGCACCCGCAGGTCCAGACCGTCCACGGCGGGAGTGCCGCGATAGCGCTTGGCCAGCCCGCGGGTCTCGATCACCACCTCGCCGTGCGTGTCCATCCGGCTCGCGTGCCCCCTACTTGGCGGTGTCGGCGGCGTTGGCCGCGTCGGTCAGCGCGGATTCCGTGACCGCGCCCGCGTAGAGCGTGCCGTCGTCGGTCAGCAGGGCGTTGACCAGGCGGGTGTGGAAGAGCGTGCCGGTGCCGTAGGAGCCGCTCACCTTGGTGCCGAAGCTGTCGAGCATCGACTGGGCGTCGGAGTCCTCGCCGCCCTTGGCGGGGAAGGACTTCGCGGTCGGGGACTTCGCGGCGCCGGACGGCAGGCCGCTCCCGGTCCTGATCACCGCGATCGAGTCCCAGCCCTTGCCGATGACATCGGGCGCGACATCGGGCGCGGCCTCGGCGAAGCCGGTGCCATGGCCGGATTGCGCCTTGCCGTTCGTCCCGCCTTCCGTCACCTTCACGCCCTTGCCGGGGGTGAAGGCGAAGGTGCTCGCGGCCGGCGCGGCGAAGCTCACCTTGGTGAAGCCGATGTCGAAGATGGCCTTGCCGCCGCCCTTGGGGCTGAGGGTGAACCGCAGCGGCACCCCCGTCCCGGCGTCCACCGCGATCCGGATGGCGCCGACGGTGGTGGTGTCCGCGTGCTGCGGGGTGATCAGCAGCTGATAGGCGCTGTGCCCGGCGACCCGGGCGGTGCCGTCCACGGTGATCGAGGCGGTGCCCTCGGCGGCCTTGAGGGCCTGCTGGGCGGCGGCCTGCGGGGTGGCGGGGAAGTCCTGCGGCTTTACGGTCCCGGCACCGGACCGCTGCGGGAGCGTCTGGTGATACGCCTGGTCGGACTCGCTGTCGTAGGCCCACAGCTGGTTTCCGTTGTGGATGACGCTGTATTCGGCGGCCGGCTCGATCAGGGACAGCTTCTGCCGGTCGGGGCCGTCGGCCGCCACATGCAGCTGGTGCGAGCCGATGAGCAGTTGGGTGATCTGGCTCTGCGGCGCGGCCGGTGAGCCGCCGGAGCCGAGGCCGGGCACACCGGAGGGCGCGGCGCCGCCGAGCAGACTGCCGCCGCCGGACAGCGCCGAGGGCAGACCGAGGTCGGCGGTGACCTTGACCGATCCGTCCACCGTCCGGGTGTCGGAGCCGGCGATCTTCGTCAGCAGCTGCTGCGCAGTGATCGAGGGGAGGGACGGGTCACCGGCGTCGGCCAGCGCCGGTACGAGGCTGATGGTGGCCACGGCGACGCCCGCCACCGCGACCGGCACGGCGTAACGTGCGGCCCTGCGCCTGCGGCCGGGTCCGCGCCCGGGCTCGTCGGCTTCCGGTCGTGCCGGTTGGATCGGTGCCATTGCGTTTCCTCCGTCATCAGCGGCGGTCGGCTGCCTCGCACGTGTCCACTCTCCGGGCCCATTGTCGCCCGGTCCGCCGTGGAGTGGTGTCCCCCATCCCATCAAACCGGCCGGTGCGGCACATCAGCCGACGGACCCAACCGAATGTACGCCCGGGGGATGACAGACCCCGAGGCCGTACGCGCCCGGGAGCAGGGTCGGGGCAGGGTTCCGCCCCGGATGCCCCCCGAGCGGGGCACGGCGGCCCCCCACCGGGTCTCAGGGCGTCCCGTGGAGGCTCGGTCGAGCCGTACGGCGTCACGGGGCTTCAGGGCGCTTCACGGCGTCTCACGGCGCGTCAGGAACCCCGGACGCCGGCTCAGGCGGTGCGGTGCACCACCGCGTCGCAGAGCCCGGCCAGCGCGTACTTGGCCGGATTGTCCGGCAGCGGCGCCAGTGCCGCCCGGGCCTCGTCGGCGTAGCGCACGGTGTCGCGGCGGGCCTGCTCCAGGGCGGGGTGGGCGCGCAGCAGTTCCAGCGCCTCGGCGTGCAGCGCGTCGTCGGTGAGATCGCCGTCCAGCAGCTCGTTGAGGCGGCGGTGGTCGGCCGGCACGCCGCCGGCGGCCTGCGCGTACAGGCGGCGGACGTGCAGCACCGGCAGGGTGGGGATGCCCTCCCGCAGGTCGGTGCCGGGCGTCTTGCCGGTCTCGTGGCCGTCGCCGGCGATGTCGAGTACGTCGTCGGCGAGTTGGAAGGCGGCGCCGATCCGCTCGCCGTACTGGGTGAGGATGTCGACCACCGGCTCGCCGGCGCCGGACATCATCGCGCCGAACCGCCCGGAGACCGCCATCAGCGAGCTGGTCTTGCCCGCGATGACCTCCAGGTAGTGGTCCAGCGGGTCGCGGCCGTCGCGCGGGCCGACGGTTTCCATGATCTGCCCGGTGACCAGCCGCTCGAAGGACTCGGCCTGGACCCGCACCGCCTCCGGCCCGAGGTCGGCCAGGATGTGCGAGGCGCGGGAGAAGAGGAAGTCGCCGGTCAGCACGGCCACCGAGTTGCCCCAGCGGGAGTTGGCGCTGGGGACGCCGCGGCGTACGTCGGCCTCGTCCATCACGTCGTCGTGGTAGAGGGTCGCCAGGTGCGTCAGCTCGACCACCACGGCGGAGGGCACGATCTTGGGCGCGTGCGGGTCGCCGAACTGGGCCCCGAGCATCACCAGGAGCGGCCGGAAGCGCTTGCCGCCGGCCTTGAGCAGATGCCGGGCCGTCTCGGTGATGAAGGGCACGTCGCTCTTGGTGGCCTCCAGCAGACCTTCCTCCACGGCCGCGAGACCGGCCTGGATGTCGGCCTCGAGGGCCTCGTCCCACACGCTCAGCCCGAAGGGCCCGACGACGGTCACGAGGGGTACTCCTGTCGCTGATCTGGCATCTGGCGAGGTTCATGCGCGTTCATATGACGATCCGGACGACGATCCTGCTGGCGATCCCGCCGGCCGTCCCGCTGACGATCCGGCGAAGATCTGGTGGCTCTGAGCTGTGTACGGAGGTCGCGCGGCTTACACCGGCAGCGTAGCCGGTCGACTGTGGATCACCGCCGGGGCATCGCCCTACACCAGGCCGTGGACGATCACCCCGCGTATAATCCCGATTACCTTATTTACCCGCTATGTCTCAGCCGAAAGGATGGCAGATGCGCCAGAACGGACGGCAGGGGATTGACCGCCGGAAGCGCGGGAATGATCCGGCTGGTTCGAACGCTTGACCCAGAACCGTTCACTATTCCGTAAGACCTTCCCGTAAGGGCGCCAACTAGACTCACCCCCGCACGATGTGACATGTCCTCGTTTCGGGAACGGAGACCCCGGGTCCCGAGCAGCCAGAGAGGAGGTGGACCGATGGCAGCGAACCTGCTGGAGGATGAGGCCGAAGCCCATGTGCGCGGCGTCTGTTTCAAGACCGGCCCGCCCGAACGGACGGGCGTGGAGTTGGAGTGGCTGGTCCAGGACCGCTCCGACCCGCATGAACTGATCTCCGTCGACCGGCTGGACGCGGCTCTCGCGCCGGTCGAGGCCCCGGGCGCACTGCCCCGGGGAGGCAGGCTCACCCGTGAGCCGGGCGGCCAGGTGGAGCTGAGCTCCCCGCCCGCCCCCACCCTCGCCGCATGTGTGGCGGCGACGGCGGAGGACCTCGCCGTACTGCGGCGGGCCGTGGAAAGCGCCGGTCTGGTCCTTGTCGGCCACGGTCTCGACCCCTATCGCGAACCGCCCCGTGTGCTCGACCATCCCCGCTACCGGGCGATGGAGCGCTTCTTCGACCGCGCTGGCCCCTGGGGCCGCACCATGATGCGGCGTACCGCCTCCCTCCAGGTCAATCTGGACTGCGGCGACGACACCGACGGCGTATCCGGCCACCGCTACCGCTGGGACCTGGTCCACCGGCTGGGCCCGGTGCTGGTCGCCGCCTTCGCCAACTCCCCGCTGAGCTTCGGCGGGCCCACCGGCTGGGTGTCCACCCGGCAGGCCAACTGGGCGCGGATGGACCCCGGGCGCACCCGCCAGCCCGGCTACGACCCCGACCCCGGCGCCTCCTGGGCGCGGTACGCGCTGGACGCCGAGCTGCTGTGCGTGCCGGGCGAGGAGTCCGAGGACTGGACCGCGCCGCCGGGGCTGACCTTCCGCGGCTGGCTGCGGGGGGCACCGGGGCTGCGGGCGCCCACCGCCGCGGATCTGGACTACCACCTGAGCACGCTGTTCCCGCCGGTGCGACCACGCGGCTGGCTGGAACTGCGGATGATCGACGCGCAGAACGACGACGACTGGATCGTGGTGACCGCCCTGACGGCGGCCCTGCTGGACGACCCGGTCGCCGCCGACGCGGCCTACGCGGCGACCGAGCCGCTGTGCCAGGACGGGGAGCCGATCCCCTCCGACGAGATATGGCGGCGCGCCGCCCGGATCGGCCCCGCCGACCCGGATCTCGCCAAGGCCGCCCGGACCTGCTTCGCCGCGGCCGAGAGCGCGCTGGCGCGCTCCGGAGCGCCCGCGGCCCTGACCGGTGCGCTGACCGATTTCGCCGACCGCTATCCCGACCGCGGCCGATGCCCGGCCCATGACCTGTTGGACGCGCTCAGCCGCGCTTGATCCTCCGGAAGGCATGTCGTGAACCACCCTCACAGCCTGAGCAACAGTGCTGCCCCGAATGGCGCCACTTCTGACGCTTCCGTCCCTTCAGCATCCCCCGACTCCTCAGCCCCGGCCGTGACCGGTCCGGCCGGCCACCCGTTCGACGCGCCGACCGCCGCCCGGGCGGCGCTGGAGACCGCCCGGCGCCGGACCATGGCGCTGACCGATCCGGTCACCGACGCCGATCTGATCGCCCAGCACTCCCCGCTGATGTCCCCGCTGGTCTGGGACCTGGCCCACATAGGCAACCAGGAGGAGCTGTGGCTGGTCCGCGAGGCCGGCCGCCGCCCGGGGCTGCGTCCCGACCTCGACACCCTCTACGACGCCTTCCAGCACCCGCGCGCCGACCGCCCCGCGCTGCCGCTGCTCGGCCCGGCCGAGGCGCGCGACTACGTCAAGGCGGTCCGCGCCGAGACCTGGGAGGTGCTCGACGCCACCGACACCTCCGCCGACCGGCCGGAGCGCCTGCTGGCCGACGGCTTCGTGTTCGGCATGCTCGCCCAGCACGAGCAGCAGCACGACGAGACGATGCTGGCCACCCATCAGCTCCGCACCGGCCCGGCCGTGCTGGACGCGCCCGCGCCGCCGCCCGCGCCGGCCGACGCGGCCACGCTGCCGCGCGAGGTCCTGGTCCCGGCCGGCCGCTTCACCATGGGCACCAGCACCGAGCCGTGGGCGCTGGACAATGAGCGGCCGGGGCATGAGGTGGACGTCGCCGCCTTCTGGCTGGACACCGTGCCGGTCACCAACGGCGCCTACCAGGAGTTCATAGCCGCCGGGGGCTACCGCGACCCGCGCTGGTGGACGCCCGAGGGGTGGCGGCACGTCCAGCAGACCGGTCTGGAGGCCCCGCTGTTCTGGTCCCGGGACACCGGGGGCGGCTGGACCCGGCGGCGTTTCGGCCATGTCGAAGCGGTGCCCGCCGAGGAGCCGGTGCTGCACGTGTGCTGGTACGAGGCGGACGCGTACGCCCGCTGGGCCGGCCGGCGGCTGCCGACCGAGGCGGAATGGGAGAAGGCGGCCCGGTACGACCCGGCGACCGGCCGGTCCCGGCGCTATCCCTGGGGCGACGCCGAGCCCGGCCCCGAGCACGCCAACCTCGGCTCGCGCCACCTCCAGCCCTCCCCCGCGGGCAGCTACCCGGCCGGTGCGGCGCCCAGCGGGGCCCGGCAGCTGATCGGCGACGTCTGGGAGTGGACGTCCTCGGACTTCGACCCCTACCCGGGCTTCGCCCCCTTCCCCTACAAGGAGTACTCCGACGTCTTCTTCGGCCCGGACTACAAGGTGCTGCGCGGCGGCGCCTTCGGGGTCGACCCGGTGGCATGCCGGGGCACCTTCCGCAACTGGGACTACCCCATCCGGCGGCAGATCTTCGCCGGCTTCCGCACCGCGCGGGACGCCTCCGGCGAGGACGGCGGTCGGGCCTGATGTGCCGCCACCTCGCCTATCTGGGCCCGCCGGTGCCGCTGAGCCGGGTGCTCACCGAGCCGGCCCACAGCCTGTACGAGCAGTCGTGGCGGCCGGCCAGGCAGCGGTACGGGACGGTGAACGCGGACGGCTTCGGGGTCGGCTGGTACCCGGAGGAGGCGCCGCCGGACACCACAGCGGCTGCGGGCACGGGCGCGGGAGCGGCGGCCCCGGAGCACGTCGCGGACCGGGCCCCGGCCCCCCTCCCGGACGAGGGCGAGGCCGGGTTCCCGCTGCCCGGCCGCTACCGCCGGGCGGTCCCCATCTGGGCGGACGCCAACTTCCCCGAGCTGGCCCGGACGATCCGCAGCGGCGCGGTGCTGGCCGCCGTCCGCTCGGCCACCGCCGGCACCACCCAGGACGAGTCGGCGGCGGCCCCCTTCCGGGACGGCCGCTGGCTGTTCAGCCACAACGGCGCGGTCCCGGACTGGACACGGCTGCCCACCGCCCTCACCGCAGCCGAGGTGCTGGACCTGGAGACGCACAGTGACTCCGCGCTGCTGTGGGCGTTGATCACCCGGCGGCTGCGGCAGGGCGAGTCACCGGGCGGCGCCCTGTCCGCGGTGGTCCGCGAGGTCGCGGCGGCCCGGCCGGCCGCGCGGCTGAATCTGCTGCTCACCGACGGCCGTACGATCGCCGCCACCGCGTGGGGGGACACCTTGTGGTATCGGACCGGGCCCGGTACGACGCTGGTCGCCTCCGAGCCGGACGGTGCCGCCGACCGGGTGACGGCCCCGGCGACCGATCGCGCGGCGGACGACGCGACGGCCGCCGAAACGACGGGCACCATGACCAGGGGGGTGGCCGGTGACCTGACCGACCCCGCGTCCCAGGGCGTGTGGCGGGAAGTCCCCGACCACTCGCTGCTGCTGGCCACCACGGCCGGCGTACGGATCATCCCGCTGCGCTCCCCGCGCCCCCACCGCAAGGAACCGCGCCCCATGAACGAGAGCCGCCTCACCCTCGACGACCGACTGCCCGCCGACTACTTCAGCAGCACGCTGCGCGCCGATGTGCTGCGCGGCCTGACCACCACCCCGCGCACCCTGCCGCCGAAGTGGTTCTACGACAAGCGCGGCAGCGACCTCTTCGAGCAGATCACCCGGTTGCCGGAGTACTACCCGACCCGGGCCGAACAGGAGATCCTCACCCGCCGCGCCCCGGAGATCGCCACCCTCACCCGGGCGGCCACCCTGATCGAGCTGGGCTCCGGCTCCTCGCGCAAGACCCGGCTGCTGCTCGACGCCCTCACCGCCGGCGGCACACTGCGCCGGTACGCGCCCCTCGACGTCAGCGCCAGCGCCCTGGCGGAGGCCGGGCGGGCGATCTGCCGCGACTACCCGGACCTGGAGGTCGCGGCCACCGTCGCCGACTTCGAGACCGACCTCGCGCTGTCCGACGAACCCGGCCCGCGCCTGCTGGCCTTCCTCGGCAGCACGATCGGCAACTTCGACGCCGATCAGCGCATCGCCTTCTACCGCACCCTGTCGCGCGCCCTCAGCGGCGACGACATGCTGCTGCTCGGCGCCGACCTGGTCAAGGACCGGGACGTCCTGGTCCGCGCCTACGACGACGCGGCCGGTGTCACCGCCGAGTTCAACAAGAACGTCCTGCACGTGCTCAACCGCGAACTCGGCGCCGACTTCGACCCGGACGCCTTCGACCATGTGGCCGTATGGAACGCCGACTTCGAACGCGTCGAGATGCGGCTGCGCGCCCGCGCCGCCCAGACCGCCAAGATCCGCGACCTCGACCTCACCGTCGACTTCGCCCCCGGCGAGGATCTGCGCACCGAGATCTCCTGCAAATTCCGCCGCGAAACCCTCACCGCCGAACTCCGCGAGGGCGGCTTCACCCTCCGCCACTGGTGGACCGACCCCGCCACCCGCTTCGCCCTCCTGCTGGCGGTGCCCAACTAGACGGACTGCCCGGGGCCTCCTCCGGGAAGGGAGGAGGCCCCGGGCAGTGCGGTCGTGCGCGGGAGGGACCGGCGGACACCGCCTAGCGGACGAAGACGCTCGCCTTGTCCGCCAGGTCGAGGAAATACTGCGGGGCCAGGCCCAGCACCAGGGTGACGGCGACGCCTATGGCGATGGCCGTCGAGGTGAGGGGGCTGGGGACCGCGACCGAGGGGCCGTCGGCCTTCGGCTCGCTGAAGAACATCAGGACGATCACGCGGATGTAGAAGAAGGCCGCGACCGCCGAGGAGATCACGCCGACGATGACCAGCGGCATCGCCCCGCCCTGCGCCGCCGCCTTGAAGACCGCGAACTTCCCGGCGAAGCCGGAGGTCAGCGGGATACCGGCGAAGGCCAGCAGGAAGACCGCGAAGACCGCGGCGACCAGCGGGGAGCGGCGGCCGAGGCCCGCCCAGCGGGACAGGTGGGTGGCCTCGCCGTTCGCGTCGCGGACCAGTGTCACCACCGCGAAGGCGCCCAGCGTCACGAAGGAGTACGCCGCCAGGTAGAACAGCACAGACGAGACGCCGTCCGGGCTGGTGGCGATGACACCCGCCAGGATGAAGCCGGCGTGGGCGATCGAGGAGTACGCCAGCAGCCGCTTGACGTCGGTCTGGGTCACCGCGATGATCGCGCCGGCCAGCATGGTGAGGATGGCGACCGCCCACATGACGGGCCGCCAGTCCCAGCGCATGCCGGGCAGCACCACGTACAGCAGCCGCAGCAGCGCGCCGAACGCGGCGACCTTGGTGGCGGCGGCCATGAAGCCGGTCACCGGAGTCGGGGCGCCCTGGTAGACGTCGGGCGTCCACATGTGGAAGGGGACCGCGCCGACCTTGAAGAGCAGGCCCATCACGACCATCGCCAGGCCGATCAGCAGCAGCGCGTCGTTGCCGGTGGTGTTGCTCAGGGCCGGCGTCATCTTGGCGGTGCCGTCGATCACCGAGGAGATGGTGGAGTACGACACCGAGCCGGCGTAGCCGTAGAGCAGCGCGATGCCGAACAGCAGGAACGCCGAGGAGAAGGCGCCGAGCAGGAAGTACTTGACGGCCGCTTCCTGGGACATCAGCCGGTTGCGCCGGGCCAGCGCGCACAGGATGTAGAGCGGCAGCGAGAAGACCTCAAGGGCGACGAAGAGGGTCAGCAGGTCGTTCGCGGCCGGGAAGACCAGCATGCCGCCGACCGCGAAGAGCAGCAGCGGGAAGACCTCGGTGGACGCGAAACCGGCCCGGACGGCCGCCTTCTCGTGCTCACCGCCGGGTACCGCCGAGCCCTGCGCGGCGAAGGAGTCGACGTGCCGGCCGTGCGCCTTCGGGTCGAGCCGGCGCTCGGCGAAGGTGAAGACCGCCACGATCGCCACCAGCAGGATCGTGCCCTGGAGGAAGAGCGCGGGCCCGTCCACCGCGACCGCGCCCATCGCCGCGATGTGCGCCTTGGTGGTGCCGTAGCCCTTCTCGGCCAGCGCGACCACCGCCGCGAAGGCGGCGGCCAGGCCGACCACCGCGAGCACCACCTGGGCGGTGTAGCGGGACTTCCTCGGCAGGAACGCCTCGAAGAGGATGCCGAGCATGGCCACCCCGAGGACGATCAGGACCGGGGAGAGCTGGGCGTACTCGATCTTCGGAGCCGGGATCTTGTCCGTCACGGGGGCCGCCGTCGTCCACAGGCTGTGGACGACGCTCCCCGGGGCGGCGGATGCGGGTGCGCTCACTTCTTCGCCTCCAGCGCGGGCTTGGGGTCGGTCTTGTGCACGTCGGAGAGCGTGTGCTGGACGGACGGGTTGACGATGTCCGTCACCGGTTTCGGG
Organism: Streptomyces polygonati; assembly: GCF_042650325.1. Classification (NCBI taxonomy): domain Bacteria; kingdom Bacillati; phylum Actinomycetota; class Actinomycetes; order Kitasatosporales; family Streptomycetaceae; genus Streptomyces; species Streptomyces polygonati. The sequence continues at coordinate 816,814 of NZ_JBHSBB010000010.1, forward strand.
TACACGCCGAGGAAGAACAGCAGCGCGATCAGCGGTGCCACCACCAGGACTTCACGTGCCCTGAGGTCCGCCATGCCCTCGATGCCGGCCTTTATCGGACCGGTCATCGTCCGCTGGTAGAGCACCAGGACGTACAGGGCGGCCAGCACGATGCCGAGCGTGGCGATGATGCCCAGCACCGGATAGCGGCTGAAGGTGCCGACCAGGACGAGGAACTCACTGACGAACGGCGCCAGTCCCGGCAGCGACAAGGTCGCCAGACCGCCGATCATGAAGGTGCCGGCCAGCACCGGGGCCACCTTCTGCACACCGCCGAAGTCCGCGATGAGCCGCGAACCGCGCCGGGTGATCAGGAAGCCGGCCACCAGCATCAGCGCGGCCGTGGAGATGCCGTGGTTGACCATGTAGAGCGTGGCGCCGCTCTGGCCCTGGCTGGTCATCGCGAAGATGCCCAGCACGATGAAGCCGAAGTGCGACACCGACGCGTAGGCGATCAGCCGCTTGATGTCCCGCTGGCCGACGGCGAGCAGCGCTCCGTAGACGATGCTGATCACCGCCAGCACCAGGATCACCGGTGTCGCCCACTTGGACGCCTCCGGGAAGAGCTGGAGGCAGAAGCGCAGCATCGCGAAGGTGCCGACCTTGTCGACCACCGCGGTGATCAGTACGGCCACCGGCGCCGTCGACTCGCCCATCGCGTTGGGCAGCCAGGTGTGCAGCGGCCACAGCGGGGCCTTCACCGCGAAGGCGAAGAAGAAGCCCAGGAACAGCCAGCGTTCGGTGGAGGTCGCGAGCGTCAGCTTGCCCGAGGCTCGCGCCGACAGGATCTCCTGGAGGGAGAAGGTGCCGGTGCCGAGCTGCTTGGCGGTGGCGGCGTAGAGGCCGATGATCGCGGCCAGCATGATCAGACCGCCGGCCAGGTTGTACAGCAGGAACTTGACCGCCGCGTACGACCGCTGCCGGGCCGCCTCCTCCTCGCCGCCCGCGTGCGCGCGGTCGCCGAAGCCGCCGATGAGGAAGTACATCGGGATCAGCATGGCTTCGAAGAAGATGTAGAAGAGGAAGACGTCGGTGGACTCGAAGGAGAGCACCACCATCGCCTCGACCAGCAGGATCAGCGCGAAGAAGCCCTGGGTGGGGCGCCAGCGGCGGTTCGGGTCGACGTCCTCCAGCGGGTCGGCGTCATGCCAGCCGGCCAGCATCACGAACGGGATGAGCAGCGCGGTGAGCGCGACCATCACGACCGCGATGCCGTCGACCCCGAGGTCGTAGCGCAGACCGAAGCTCTTCACCCAGGCGTGCGACTCGGCGAACTGGTAGCGGTCGCCGCCGGGGTGGAAGCGGATCATGGTGACGACCGCCAGCACCAGGGTGCCCAGCGAGAACAGCAGCGCCGTGTACTTGGCGGCGCCCCGCCGTGCGGCCGGCACCGCCGCGGTGACGACCGCGCCGACCGCCGGGAGGGCGGCCGTCACAGTGAGGATGGGGAACGACATGAGCTATCAGACCGCCCTCATGAGAAGAGTCGCGGCGACCAGCACCGCGGTGCCGCCGAGCATCGAGACGGCGTACGACCGTACGTAGCCGTTCTGCAGCTTGCGGAGGCGGCCGGAGAGGCCGCCGACCGTGGCGGCGGTGCCGTTGACGACGCCGTCGACCAGGGAGTGGTCGAGGTAGACCAGCGAGCGGGTGAGGTGCTCGCCGCCGCGGACCAGCACGACGTGGTTGAAGTCGTCCTGGAGCAGGTCCTTGCGGGCGGCCCGGGTGAGCAGGCTGCCGCGCGGCGCGACCGCGGGGACGGCCCGTCGCCCGTACATCAGCCAGGCGATCCCGACCCCGACGACCAGCACCACCATGGTGGCGGCGGTGACCGTGCCGGCGCTGACCGGCGAGTCGCCCTCGGTGTGCCCGGTGACCGGCTCCAGCCACTTCACGAAGGAGCTGTTGACGCTGAACAGGGCGCCGGCGAAGACCGATCCGAGGGCCAGCACGATCATCGGGATCGTCATCGAGGCGGGCGACTCGTGCGGGTGCGGGGCGCTGTGGGCGTCGCCGGCCGCGGCCGGTTCGGCGCCGGGTGCGTCGGGCGACGGCGTCTCGGCCCAGCGCTCCTTGCCGAAGAACGTCATCAGCATCACCCGGGTCATGTAGAACGCGGTGATCGCCGCGCCCAGCAGGCCCGCCGCGCCGAGGATCCAGCCCTCGGTGCCGCCCTTGGCGAAGGCGGCCTCGATGATCTTGTCCTTGGAGAAGAAGCCCGACAGGCCGGGGAAGCCGATGATCGCCAGATAGCCGAGGCCGAAGGTGATGAAGGTGACCGGCATGTACTTGCGCAGGCCGCCGTACCGCCGCATGTCGACCTCGTCGTTCATGCCGTGCATCACCGAGCCGGCGCCGAGGAACAGCCCGGCCTTGAAGAAGCCGTGGGTGACCAGGTGCATGATCGCGAAGACATAGCCGATCGGGCCGAGCCCGGCCGCCATGATCATGTAGCCGATCTGCGACATCGTCGAGCCGGCCAGCGCCTTCTTGATGTCGTCCTTGGCGCAACCGACGATGGCACCGTAGAGGAGCGTGACCGCGCCGACGGTGACGACCGCGGTCTGCGCGTCCGGCGCCGCGTTGAAGATCGCGCCGGACCTGGTGATGAGGTAGACGCCCGCGGTCACCATGGTGGCGGCGTGGATCAGGGCCGAGACCGGGGTCGGGCCCTCCATCGCGTCGCCGAGCCAGGACTGCAGCGGCACCTGCGCCGACTTGCCGCAGGCGGCGAGCAGCAGCATGAAGCCGATACCGGTGATGGTCGCGTGCTGCGAGCCGGCCGCGTCGGCCGCCCGCGGCAGTACGTCCCCGAAGGCGAACGAGCCGAAGGTGGTGAACATCAGCATGATGGCCACCGACAGCCCGATGTCGCCGACCCGGTTGACCAGGAAGGCCTTCTTCGCCGCGGTCGCCGCGCTGGGCTTGTGCTGCCAGAAGCCGATCAGCAGGTACGAGGCCAGGCCGACACCCTCCCAGCCCGCGTACAGCAGCAGGTAGTTGTCGGCCAGCACCAGCAGCAGCATCGCCGCGAGGAAGAGGTTGAGGTAGCCGAAGAACCGGCGGCGCCGCTCGTCCTCCTTCATGTAGCCGATCGAGTAGATGTGGATCAGCGTGCCCACACCGGTGATCAGCAGCACGAACGTCATCGACAGCTGGTCCAGCTGGAAGCCGACGTCGGCCCGGAAGCCCTCCACGGGCACCCAGGTGAACAGGTGCGCGTGCAGGGCGCGGGCGTCGGTGGCCTTGCCGAGCATGTCGGTGAACAGGATGGCGCCGAACACGAAGGACAGCAGGGCCAGCGCGGTGCCGAGCAGATGGCCGACGCGGTCGAGACGGCGACCGCCGGTCAGCAGCACGGCCGCGCCCAGCAGCGGTGCCGCGACCACCAGTCCGATCAGGGTTTCCACTGTCGCAGCCCCTCTACAGCTTCATCAGATTGGCGTCGTCGACCGAGGCCGAGTGGCGCGAACGGAAGATCGACACGATGATCGCCAGCCCCACCACGACCTCGGCCGCGGCGACCACCATCGTGAAGAAGGCGATCACCTGGCCGTCGAGGTTGCCGTGCAGCCGGGAGAAGGTGACGAACGCCAGGTTGCAGGCGTTCAGCATCAACTCGATGCACATGAAGACCACGATCGCGTTCTTCCGGATCAGTACTCCGGCCGCGCCGATGGTGAACAGCAGCGCTGCCAGGTAGAGATAGTTGGCCGGATTCACTTGGCACCCTCCTCGGCCCGTTCGGCGGCCCGTGAAGCGGCCCGTTCGGCGGCCCGTGCGTCCAGGTCGAGCGCCGGGTGGTCCGGCTCCCGCTCCAGCCACTCGCCGGAGCGCTGCTCCAGGGCGGCCAGCCGGCGCATCGCGTCGCCGGACACATCGCGGATCTGGCCGCGGCCGCGCAGCGTGGAGCTGACCGACAGCTCGGAGATCGAGCCGTCCGGCAGTAGCGCCGGGATGTCGACCGCGTTGTGCCGGGCGTAGGTGCCGGGCGCGGGCAGCGGGGTGACCTGCTGGCCGGACCGCACCCGGGCCTCGGACAGCTCGCGCTGGGTGCTGCGCTCCTCGGTGCGTTCCCGGTGGGTGAGCACCATCGCGCCGACCGCCGCGGTGATCAGCAGGGCGCCGGTGATCTCGAACGCCCAGACGTACTGGGTGAAGATCAGCTTGGCGAGTCCCTGCACATTGCCGCCGGCCGCGGCGTCCGCCTGGCCGGTCCCGGTGAAGGAGTGCAGCGAGGCGTTGGAGATACCGGCGATCAGCAGGATGCCGAAGCCGAGGCCGCACAGCGCGGCCATCCAGCGCTGCCCCTTGAGGGTCTCCTTGAGGGAGTCGGCCGCGGTGATGCCGACCAGCATGACCACGAACAGGAACAGCATCATGATCGCGCCGGTGTAGACGACGATCTGGACGATGCCCAGGAAGTAGGCGCCCTGGGCGAGGTAGAACACCGCCAGCACGATCATCGTGCCGGCCAGCGACAGCGCGCTGTGCACCGACTTCTTCATCAGTACGGTGCCGAGCGCGCCGATGACGGCGACCGTGCCGAGCACCCAGAACTGGACGGCTTCTCCGGTGGAGGTCTGCGAGGCGGCCGCGGCCGCGAGCTGCATCATGCCTCCACCCCCGATCCGGCGGGAACGGAGCCGCCGGGGGCGACCGGCCCGGCCGGCTCCGACCGCCCGTCCGGGCCGGCGGGCACCTGGGCGTCACCGTCGGCACCGGGCACCGGAACCGCGAAGGCGGCCGCGGCTTCCTCCGGCTGCTCGCCCTTGGACAGCGCCACCTGCCGCACCGTGCCCGGCGCCGCCTCGGTGACCGCGCCGCGGTAGTAGTCGCCGTCGTCCATGCCCGGGAAGATCGAGTGCGGCGAGTCGACCATGCCCTCTTCGAGCCCGGAGAGCAGCTGCTCCTTGGTGAAGATCAGCGACTCGCGGCTGCTGTCGGCGAGTTCGTACTCATTGGTCATCGTGAGCGCCCGGGTCGGGCACGCCTCGATGCACAGGCCGCACAGGATGCAGCGGGCGTAGTTGATCTGGTAGACGCGGCCGTAGCGCTCACCCGGGGAGTAGCGCTCCTCCTCGGTGTTGTCCGCGCCCTCCACGTAGATCGCGTCGGCCGGGCAGGCCCAGGCGCACAACTCGCAGCCGATGCACTTCTCCAGGCCGTCCGGGTGCCGGTTGAGCTGGTGGCGCCCGTGGAAGCGTGGTGCGGTCGGCTTCTTGTACTCCGGGTACTGCTCGGTGAGCCGCTTCTTGAACATGGCCTTGAAGGTCACGCCGAAGCCTGCGACCGGGCCGAGGAACTCAGGCATCGCCGTCCTCCTTCTTCTCCGTCTGGGCGGCATCCGGGTCGGATGGACCGGCCGCGCCCACGAGTTGGGGCTGCGCCCGGCTGGGGCGCCGGGGCACCCGCTCCGCCTCCTGTCCCGGCAGCGGCGGTACGGGGTAGCCGCCGGCCATCGGGTCGAACCGCTCCGGGGGCGCGAGCGCGCCGCCTTCGGCCCTCCGCTTCTGCTCGCCGTCCCGGAACAGGTCCACGAGCAGCGAGATCAGCAGCAGCGCGAGGACCGCGCCGCCGATGTAGAGGACGATCCTGGTGAAGTCGTAATTCTCGTTGCGCATCGCGCGGACGGCGGCGACCAGCATCAGCCAGACCATCGAGACCGGGATGAGCACCTTCCAGCCGAGCTTCATCAGCTGGTCGTAGCGGACCCGGGGCAGGGTGCCGCGCAGCCAGATGAAGAAGAACAGCAGCAGCTGGACCTTGATGACGAACCAGAGCATCGGCCACCAGCCGTGGTTCGCGCCCTCCCAGAAGGTGGACACCGGCCAGGGCGCGCGCCAGCCGCCGAGGAAGAGGGTGGTGGCGACCGCCGAGACGGTCACCATGTTGACGTACTCGGCGAGCATGAACAGCGCGAACTTGATCGAGCTGTACTCGGTGTTGAAGCCGCCGACCAGGTCGCCCTCGGACTCGGGCATGTCGAAGGGGGCGCGGTTGGTCTCGCCGATCATCGTGAAGATGTAGACCAGGAACGACACCGGCAGCAGGATGACGTACCAGCGGTCGTGCTGCGCCGCGACGATGGTCGAGGTCGACATCGAGCCGGAGTAGAGGAACACCGCCGCGAAGGACAGGCCCATCGCGATCTCGTAGGAGATCATCTGCGCCGACGCGCGCAGGCCGCCGAGCAGCGGGTACGTGGAGCCGGACGACCAGCCGGCCAGCACGATGCCGTAGATGCCGACCGAGGCCGTGGCCAGGATGAAGAGGATGCCGATCGGCAGGTCGGTGAGCTGCAAGGCGGTGCGCTGGCCGAAGATGGAGACCTCGTTGTCGGCCGGGCCGAACGGGATGACCGCGAAGGACATGAAGGCGGGGATCGCCGCGATGACCGGCGCGAGGATGAACACCACCTTGTCCGCGCGCTTGACGGTGAGGTCTTCCTTGAGCATCAGCTTGATGCCGTCGGCCAGCGACTGGAGCATGCCCCAGGGGCCGTGCCGGTTGGGGCCGATGCGCAGCTGCATCCAGGCGACGACCTTGCGCTCCCACACGATGGAGAACAGCACGGTCAGCATCGCGAAGGCGAAGCAGAAGACGGCCTTGATGACGATCAGCCACCAGGTGTCGTTCCCGAAGAACGACAGGTTCTCGGTGGTGGCCGCGAGCGATGCGCTCATGACTGTGCCTCCGCACCCTTTTCCGCCGTAGCGGAGATCAACCGCGCCGGAGCGGTCCGGCGCTGCCGGACCGGCGTCAGGCCGTTCATTCGGCCCCCTCCGAGCTGATCGTGACGACCTGCCCGGAGCGGACGCCGGTGTCCGAGGTGACGCCGCCGCCAACGGAGTTGAGCGGCACCCAGACCACCCGGTCCGGCATCGGGGTGACCGCCAGCGGCAGCGTGACCGTGCCGGCCGGGCCGGTGACCCGCACCCGCTCGCCGTCGGAGACGCCCGCCTCGGCGGCGGTCGCGGCCGACAGCCGGGCCACCGCGGCGTGCCGGGTGGCGGTCAGCGCGTCGTCGCCCTCCTGGAGCCGGCCCTGGTCGAGCAGCAGCCGGTGGCCGGCGAGCACCGCCTGACCGGACTCGGGCCGCGGCAGGGGCACGGAACTCCCGGCCGGCCCGCCGGCGTACGTGCCCGACCAGCCGGACAGCCGGTCGAGTTCGGCGCGGGCCTGCCGTACGTCGGACAGGCCGAGCGATACGTCGAGGGCGTCGGCGAGCATCGTCAGCACCCGGGCGTCCGGCAGCTGGTGCCGGGTGGTGGCCTGGTCCGGCTTGATGGCGGCGTCGAACGGCCGCATCCTGCCCTCCCAGTTGAGGAAGGCGCCGGACTTCTCGGCGACCGCGGCGACCGGGAGCACCACGTCGGCGCGCTCGGTGACCTCGCTGGGCCGCTGCTCCAGGCTGACCAGGAAGCCCACCGCGTCCAGCGCCCGGCGGGCCAGGGCCGGGTCGGGCAGGTCGGCGACCTCGACACCGCCGACGACCAGCGCGGACAGCTCACCGGACGCCGCCGCCTCGATGATCTGGCCGGTGTCGCGGCCGGACCGGACCGGCAGCGCGGCCAGGCCCCAGACCCGGGCCACCTCGTCGCGGGCCCGCGGGTCGGTGATCGGCCGGCCGCCGGGCAGCAGCCCGGGCAGCGCGCCGGCCTCGACCGCGCCGCGTTCGCCGGCCCGGCGCGGAATCCAGGCCAGCCGGGCGCCGGTGGCGGTCGCCAGCCGGACCGCGGCGGTCAGTCCGCCGGGTACGGCGGCCAGCCGCTCGCCGACCAGGATGACCGAGCCTTCGGCGCGCAGCGCCTCGGCGGCCAGCCGGCCGGCCTCGTCCAGGCCGACTCCGCCGGCCAGCGCGTCCAGCCACTCCGGTTCGGTGCCGGGGGCGGCGGGCAGCAGGATGCCGCCCGCCTTGTCCAGGCCGCGGCTGGCGTGAGTGGCGAGCGCGTAGGTCTGCTGCTTGAACTTGCGGTTCGCCTTGCGCAGCCGCAGGAAGACCCCGGGGGCCTCCTCCTCGGCCTCGAGTCCGGCCAGCAGCACGGTCGGTGCCTTCTCCAGCAGCCGGTTGGTCACCCCCGAACCATCCAAGTCCACGCCGCGGCCGGCCACCCTGGCGGCCAGGAAGTCGGCCTCCTCGGCGGAGTGGGCGCGGGCGCGGAAGTCCACGTCGTTGGTGCCGAGCACCACCCGGGCGAACTTGGCGTAGGCGTAGGAGTCCTCGACGATGAGCCGGCCACCGGTCAGCACCGCGGCCCGGCCCCGCGCCGCGGCCAGCCCGGCCGCGGCGGCGGCCAGCGCCTCCGGCCAGGAGGCGGCGACCAGGTCACCGTCGGCGTCGCGGATCAGCGGGTGGCTGATCCGCTCCGGGCGCTGGGCGTAGCGGAAACCGAAGCGGCCCTTGTCGCACAGCCACTCCTCGTTGACCTCCGGGTCGTTGCCCGCCAGCCGGCGCAGCACCTTGCCGCGGCGGTGGTCGGTCCGGGTGGCGCAGCCGCCGGCGCAGTGCTCGCACACCGACGGCGAGGAGACCAGGTCGAACGGCCGGGAGCGGAACCGGTAGGCGGCGGAGGTGAGCGCGCCGACCGGGCAGATCTGGATGGTGTTGCCGGAGAAGTACGACTCGAAGGGGTCGCCCTCACCGATGCCGACCTGCTGCAGGGTCCCGCGCTCCAGCAACTCGATCATCGGGTCCCCGGCCACCTGGTTGCTGAACCGGGTGCAGCGCGCGCACAGCACGCACCGCTCGCGGTCCAGCAGCACCTGCGCCGAGATCGGCACCGGCTTCTCGTAGGTGCGCTTGCGGCCCTCGAACCGGGAGTCGGGGTCGCCGACCTGCATCGCCTGGTTCTGCAGCGGGCATTCGCCGCCCTTGTCGCAGACCGGGCAGTCCAGCGGATGGTTGATCAGCAGCAGCTCCATCACGCCGCGCTGCGCCTTCTCGGCGACCGGCGAGGAGAGCTGGGTGGAGATCACCATGCCGTCGGTGCAGGTGATGGTGCAGGAGGCGACGGGCTTGCGCTGCCCCTCGATCTCGACGATGCACTGGCGGCAGGCGCCCACCGGGTCGAGCAGCGGGTGGTCGCAGAACCGCGGCACTTCGATGCCGAGCATCTCGGCGGCCCGGATGACCAGGGTGCCCTTGGGGACGGAGATCGCGATGCCGTCGATGGTGACCGCGATCAGGTCTTCCGGGGGGACCGCCGCTCCCCCCGAGGAGGGTGCGTCCGTAGTGATGGTCACGCGTGGGCCTCCGTACGGGACTTGTCGGCCCAGACGGTGGAGCGGGCCGGGTCGAAGGGGCAGCCCTTGCCCTCGATGTGCTCCTCGTACTCCGCGCGGAAGTACTTCAGGGAGGAGAAGATCGGTGCGGCGGCGCCGTCGCCCAGCGCGCAGAAGGACTTGCCGTTGATGTTGTCGGCGATGTCGTTGAGCTTGTCGAGATCCTCGGGCCGGCCCTTGCCGGCCTCGATGTCGCGGAGCAACTGGACCAGCCAGTAGGTGCCTTCACGGCAGGGTGTGCACTTGCCGCACGACTCGTGGGCGTAGAACTCGGTCCAGCGGGTGACGGCCCGCACCACGCAGGTCGTCTCGTCGAAGCACTGGAGCGCCTTGGTGCCGAGCATCGAGCCGGCCGCGCCGACCCCCTCGTAGTCCAGCGGTACGTCGAGGTGCTCGTCGGTGAACATCGGGGTGGAGGAGCCGCCGGGTGTCCAGAACTTCAGCCGGTGGCCGGGGCGCATCCCGCCGCTGAGGTCGAGGAGCTGCCGCAACGTGATGCCGAGCGGGCCCTCGTACTGGCCGGGGCTGGCGACATGGCCGGACAGCGAGTAGAGCGTGAACCCCGGGGACTTCTCGCTGCCCATCGACTTGAACCAGTCCTTGCCGCGCTGGATGATCGCGGGAACCGAGGCGATGGATTCGACGTTGTTCACCACGGTGGGGCAGGCGTAGAGGCCCTCCACGGCGGGGAAGGGCGGCCGGAGCCTCGGCTGGCCGCGCCGGCCCTCCAGGGAGTCCAGCAGCGCGGTCTCCTCACCGCAGATGTACGCGCCGGCCCCGGCGTGCACGGTGAGTTCGAGGTCGAAGCCGCTGCCCTGGATGTTCTTGCCGAGGTAGCCGGCTTCGTAGGCCTCGCGCACCGCTTCGTGCAGCCGGCGCAGCACGGGCACGACCTCACCGCGGAGGTAGATGAAGGCATGGCTGGAGCGGATCGCGTAGCAGGCGATCACCATGCCCTCGATCAGCGCGTGCGGGTTGGCGAAGAGCAGCGGGATGTCCTTGCAGGTCCCGGGCTCGGACTCGTCGGCGTTGACCACCAGGTAGTGCGGCTTGCCGTCGCCCTGCGGGATGAACTGCCACTTCATCCCGGTGGGGAAGCCCGCGCCGCCGCGACCGCGCAGCCCGGAGTCCTTCACATACGCGATCAGGTCGTCGGGGGCCATCGCGAGGGCCTTGGTCAGGCCCTCATAGCCCTCGTGCCTGCGGTAGGTGTCCAGCGTCCATGACTTCGGGTCGTCCCAGAACGCCGACAGTACGGGCGCGAGCAGCTTCTCGGCCGGTTCGACGGTCATCACTCGCCCTTCCCCTCATTGGCGTTGCCACCGGCGGTGCCCTGCGCGTTGTCGGCGACCGGGTCGGCCGGGTGGGCCGGGTCGGACACGGCGGTCTGCGCCGGTGCGTCGTGCGAGCTGGCGTGCTGCGCCGGGGACGGCGAGGTCGGGGTGTCGTACGTCCCCGGGCCGTCGTCGTGCGGGCCCTGCCGGTCGGATTCGGCGCGCTGGCCGACCACCCGGCCCGAGGCCGTCTCGGCGCGGTGCAGCTTCAGGCCCGCCAGCGAGGCCGGTCCGGCGCCGCCGGTCGCCTCGACCGCGCCCTCGCGCCGGTCCGGGAAGCCGGCCAGGATGCGGGAGGTCTCCTTGTACGTGCACAGCGGCGCGCCCCGGGTGGGACGGACCTCCTGACCGGCGATCAGGTCGTCCACCAGCTGCCGGGCCGACTGCGGGGTCTGGTTGTCGAAGAACTCCCAGTTGACCATCACCACGGGGGCGTAGTCGCAGGCCGCGTTGCACTCGATGTGTTCGAGGGTGACCTTGCCGTCCTCGGTGGTCTCGTTGTTGCCGACGCCGAGGTGCTGCTTGAGCTCGTCGAAGATCGCGTCGCCGCCCATGACCGCGCACAGCGTGTTGGTGCAGACCCCGACCTGGTACTGGCCGGAGGGCTTGCGCCGGTACATCGAGTAGAAGGTCGACACCGCGGTGACCTCGGCGGTGGTGAGGTCCAGCAGCTCGGCGCAGAAGCGGACGCCGGTGCGGGAGACGAAGCCCTCCTCGGACTGCACCAGGTGCAGCAGCGGCAGCAGCGCGCTGCGCGAGCCGGGGTAGCGGGCGATCACCTCCTTGGCGTCGGCCTCCAGCCGGGCCCGCACCTCGGGCGGGAAGTCCGGCGCGGGCAGCGAGGGGATGCCCAGCGCGGTCGGGCCGGCCGGGGTCATCGGGAGCGCCGGAGGCACGGGGCTCACCGGGCTCGCCGGATCCACGGGGGACGTCCCCCGGGCGACAGACGTGTCCGTCATCGGTCGACACCTCCCATCACGGGGTCGATGGACGCCACCGCGACGATGACGTCGGCGATCTGGCCGCCTTCGCACATCGCGGCCATGGTCTGCAGGTTGGTGAAGGAGGGGTCGCGGAAGTGGACCCGGTAGGGCCGGGTGCCGCCGTCGCTGACCGCGTGCACCCCCAGCTCGCCCTTGGCGGATTCCACCGCGACATAGGCCTGGCCGGGCGGCACCCGGAAGCCCTCGGTGACCAGCTTGAAGTGGTGGATCAGGGCCTCCATCGAGGTGCCCATGATCTTCTTGATGTGGTCCAGCGAGTTGCCCAGACCGTCCGGGCCGAGCGCGAGCTGCGCGGGCCAGGCGATCTTCTTGTCCTCGACCATCACCGGGCCGGGCGCCAGCCGGTCCAGGCACTGCTCGACGATCCGCAGGCTCTCGTGCATCTCGGCCAGCCGGACCACGAAGCGGCCGTACGAGTCGCAGGTGTCGGCGGTCGGCACCTCGAACTCGTAGTTCTCGTAGCCGCAGTACGGCTCCGCCTTGCGCAGGTCGTACGGCAGTCCGGCGGCGCGCAGGATCGGTCCGGTGGCGCCCAGCGACATGCAGCCGGTCAGGTCGAGATAACCGACGTCCTGCATGCGGGCCTTGAAGATGGGGTTGCCGGTGGCGAGCTTGTCGTACTCCGGCAGGTTCTTGCGGAACTTCTTCACGAACTCCCGCACCTGGTCGACCGCGCCGGGCGGCAGGTCCTGGGCGAGGCCGCCGACCCGGACATAGGCGTGGTTCATCCGCAGTCCGGTGATCAGCTCGAAGATGTCGAGGATCATCTCGCGGTCGCGGAAGCCGTAGATCATGATCGTGGTGGCGCCCAGCTCCATACCGCCGGTGGCGATGCACACCAGGTGGGAGGAGATCCGGTTGAGCTCCATCAGCAGCACGCGGATGATGGTGGCCCGGTCCGGCACCTGGTCGGTGATGCCGAGCAGCTTCTCGACCGCCAGGCAGTACGCCGTCTCGTTGAACAGCGGCGTCAGGTAGTCCATCCGGGTCACGAAGGTGGAGCCCTGGACCCAGGTCCGGTACTCCATGTTCTTCTCGATGCCGGTGTGCAGATAGCCGATGCCGGAGCGGGCCTCGGTGACCGTCTCGCCGTCGATCTCCAGGATCAGCCGCAGCACGCCGTGCGTGGACGGGTGCTGCGGGCCCATGTTGACGATGATCCGCTCGTCGTCGGCGCGGCCGACCGACTCGGCCAGCTCGTCCCAGTCGCCGCCGGTGACGGTGAAGACCCGGCCCTCGGTGGTCTCCCGCTCCTCGGCCTGGGCGGGTGCGTGGGGAGTGCTCTGTGTGCTGCTCATCAGCTGTACGACCTCCGCTGGTCGGGAGCCGGGATCTGGGCGCCCTTGTACTCGACGGGGATGCCGCCGAGCGGGTAGTCCTTGCGCTGCGGATGGCCGGGCCAGTCGTCCGGCATCATGATCCGGGTCAGTGCCGGGTGGCCGTCGAAGACGATCCCGAAGAAGTCGTACGTCTCGCGCTCGTGCCAGTCGTTGGTCGGGTAGACCGGGACGAGCGAGGGGATGTGCGGGTCGCTGTCGGCGGCGCTGACCTCGATCCGGATCACCCGGGTGTGGGTGATCGAGCGCAGGTGGTAGACGGCGTGCAACTCGCGGCCCTGGTCCGCGGGGTAGTGCACCCCGCTGACCCCGGTACACAGCTCGAAGCGCAGCGCGGGGTCGTCGCGGAGCGTCTTCGCGACCTGGACCAGGTGCTCGCGGGCGATGTGGAAGGTCAGCTCGCCGCGGTCGACGACGGTCTTCTCGATCGCCTCGGCCGGCGGCAGGCCCTGTTCCTCCAGGGCGCCCTCCAGCTCGTCGGCGATCTCGTCGAAGACGCCGCCGTAGGGGCGGCTGCTGGCGCCGGGCAGCCGGACAGTACGGACCAGGCCGCCGTAACCGGAGGTGTCGCCCGCGCCTGACGTGTCGGCGCCGCCGAACATGCCGCGCCGGACGCCGATGACTTCGCCGGCGCTTTCGCTGCGCTGGCCGGGCAGCGTCTCGCCGCCCGGCGCCGCCGGGGTGTCGGGTGTGGACTCGCTCACCGCAGCAGCCCCTTCATCTCAATGGTGGGGAGCGCCTTGAGGGCCGCCTCCTCCGCTTCGCGGGCGGCCTCCACGCGGTTCACGCCGAGCTTGCCGTGCTGGATCTTCTCGTGCAGCTTGAGAATCGCGTCGAGCAGCATCTCCGGCCGCGGCGGACAGCCGGGCAGATAGATGTCGACGGGCACGATGTGGTCGACGCCCTGCACGATCGCGTAGTTGTTGAACATCCCGCCGCTCGACGCGCAGACGCCCATCGAGATGACCCACTTGGGATTCGGCATCTGGTCGTAGACCTGCCGCAGCACCGGGGCCATCTTCTGGCTCACCCGGCCCGCCACGATCATCAGGTCGGCCTGCCGCGGCGAGCCGCGGAAGACCTCCATGCCGAACCGGGCCATGTCGTAGCGCCCGGCGCCGGTGGTCATCATCTCGATGGCGCAGCAGGCGAGGCCGAAGGTGGCCGGAAAGACCGACGCCTTACGTACCCATCCCGCGGCGGTCTCCACCGATGTGAGCAGGAATCCGCTCGGCAGTTTCTCTTCGATACCCATGCGTTGGCTCCTGGTCCCCTTCGGTCCCTAGTCCCAGTCCCCTAGTCCCATTCCAGCCCGCCACGGCGCCATACGTAGGCGTATGCGACGAAGACGGTGAGCACGAAGAGGAGCATCTCCACGAGCCCGAACATCCCCAGGCGGTCGAAGGTGACGGCCCAGGGATAGAGGAAGACGATCTCGATGTCGAAGACGATGAAGAGCATCGCCGTCAGGTAGTACTTGATCGGGAAGCGGCCGCCGCCGGCCGGCTGCGGTGTCGGCTCGATGCCGCACTCGTACGCTTCCAACTTGGCCCGGTTGTACCGTTTCGGCCCGATGATCGAGGCCATGAAAACGGAGAAGATCGCGAAGCCGGCCGCGATGACTCCCAGCACGAGGATGGGCGCGTATGCGTTCACCGTCCCCCGCTCCTTCCAGTCGACAATGACTGACATGTACGGACCGTGATTTGGGAGCTGCCCTGCGCCACGGAAGTGCAAAGATCGCGTTATGTGAGGCAGTTCACAAGCCCAAGTCGCCTGCATCCTATGCCTCCCGGTCTGTGATCTGCGACACGGGGTGCGGCCAGACCTTTGTGATCTCCACCACCCGGGAGACGATCATGTCGTCGGATGAGCGGCGAAGTGGTGGCGGATGCGGCCCATCCGATCACTTCACGCCATAAGCCCAGGTATTACCGCTGGTCAACCGGCCTGTCGCACTATCAAGCGGTGCGGCGCCGAGGCAAATTGGCATCGGACGAATCGTCGTGATAGCGCGCGCCGAGCCGGCCGCGGAAGGCGTTCGAGCCCCTCGGGAGGCGCGTGAAACCGTGCACGAGCGCATAGGTGACCAGGGCCATGAAAACGGCGCAAAGCACCCGCCAAGCAAGATCGTAAAACGGGCAATTGGGCCGTGAGCACGTCAAGTGTGTCGCATCCCACCTTTGTTGAACGGAACCATCCGTTCCTGATAGCCAAGAGCGCATGTCCCAGAACCAGCTCCGGACGCATACGTCCGATTCGCCCAGCCATACCCGCCGCCGACGGCACGCGGCGCCCAGTGGCCCCACATGGGTCCGCCGGGCCGGACTCGTCGGCGGTGTCGTCAGCGCGCTCGCTCTCTGCGGCGCGGCCGCTCCGGCCATGGCCGACAACACGCGCACCTCCACGACCACCGACACGGCGTCGACGGCCTCAGCGGCCCCGGCGTCCACCCGCACGATCGCGGAGGGCGCCCAACAGGCCGCCGCCGCCTTCGAGCAGGACGCCGTCAACGCTTCGCTGACCGCCGCGCGGGAGCAGGCCGCCGCGGACGCGGCCGCCAGCGCCGCCGCGACCAAGAAGGCCGACGACGCCAGGGCGGCGGCCGCCAGGAAGGCCGCCCGGCTCGCCAAGGAGCGTGCCGCGGCCGCGAAGGCCGCCGCGGCGAAGGCAGCGGCCGCGGCGGCGGCCGCGCAGGCGGCGCCCGTCGTGGCGGCCCCGGTCGCCACCGCCACCGCGTCGTCCACCGCCACCGCCACCACGACGGCCGCTCCGGCCGCCCCGGCCGCCACGCCCACGGCGACCCCGTCCGTGACCCCGGCGTCCTCCAGCAAGGCCGACCAGCTGATCGCCTTCCTCAAGGCCCAGATCGGCAAGCCCTACGTCTGGGGCGCCACCGGTCCCGACTCGTACGACTGCTCCGGCCTCACCCAGGCCGCGTTCGCCTCGATCGGCATCACGATCCCGCGGACCTCCGAGGAGCAGTCCACCTTCGGCACCCCGGTGTCCCTCAACGCCCTCCAGCCCGGTGACCTCATCTTCTGGGGCGGCGAGGGCAGCGCCTTCCACGTCGGCGTCTTCATAGGCGACGGCCAGTACCTGGACGCCGCCAACCCCTCCACCCCGGTCGGCATCAAGAACCTGGTCGACTACGAGCCCGACTGGGCGGTCAGGGCCTTCTGAGCCCCGCCCGGCGGGCCACCCCCAGCCCGCCGAGCCCGCCCCGCGGTGCCGAACCGCCTCCGGCGGGCCGGCCCTGAGCCGCCTTCCCGACGCGCAGGCACCGCAATGAGCGGAAGGCCGCCGCCACCCCGACCCGGGGAACGACGGCGGTCTTCCGCCCGATATACGGCTTCCGTGCCCGGTGTCAGGTGTCCGGTGTCCGGCTGGCGGCGCTCGGGCCGGTGCTCGGCCTGGAGTTCAGACCGGCGCTCAGGCCCGCGGGGTGATTTTGGTGAGGCCGTTGATGATGCGGTCCATCGCGTCGCCGCCGGTGGGGTCGGTGAGGTTGGCGAGGAGTTTGAGGGCGAAGCGCATCAGCATGGGGTGGGTGAGGCCGCGCTGGCTGCAGAGTTGGAGGACCTTGGGGTTGCCGATGAGTTTCACGAAGGCGCGGCCGAGGGTGTAGTAGCCGCCGTAGGTGTCCTTGAGGATGCGGGAGTAGTTGGCCAGGGCCAGTTCGCGCTGGGGGGCGGTGGCGCGGGCGTGGGCCTGGGTGATGACGTCGGCGGCGAGCTGGCCGGACTCCATGGCGTAGGCGATGCCCTCGCCGTTGAAGGGGTTGACCAGGCCGCCCGCGTCGCCGACCAGCAGCAGGCCGCGGGTGTAGTGCGGCTGGCGGTTGAAGGCCATCGGGAGGGCGGCGCCGCGGATGGGCTGGGTCATGTTCTCCGGGGTGAAGCCCCAGTCCTCGGGCATCGAGCCGACCCACGCCTTGAGCACCTCGCGCCAGTCCAGCTCGCGGAAGGCCGCGGAGGAGTTGAGGATGCCCAGGCCCACATTGGACGTACCGTCGCCGAGGCCGAAGATCCAGCCGTAGCCGGGCAGTTGGCGTGCCTGCGGGCCTCGCCGGTCCCACAGCTCCAGCCAGGACTCCAGGTAGTCGTCCTCGTGCCGCGGCGAGGTGAAGTACGTCCGGACCGCGACGCCCATCGGCCGGTCCTCCCGGCGGTGGAGGCCCATCGCCAGCGACAGCCGGGTGGAGTTGCCGTCGGCGGCGACCACCAGCGGCGCGTAGAAGGCGGCCGGCGTCTTCTCCTCGCCGAGCTTGGCCTGGACGCCGGTGATCCGGCCGGTGCGCTCCTCGATGATCGGGGCGCCCACGTTGCAGCGCTCGTAGAGCCGCGCGCCCGCCTTCACCGCCTGCTGGGCGAGGAGTTCGTCGAAGTCCTCGCGCCTGCGGACCAGGCCGTAGTTGGGGTAGGCGGCCAGTTCCGGCCAGTCCATCTCCAGGCGCAGCCCGCCGCTGATGATCCGCAGGCCCTTGTTGCGCAGCCAGCCGGCTTCCTCGGAGATGTCGATGCCCATGGAGACGAGCTGCTTGGTGGCGCGCGGCGTGAGGCCGTCCCCGCACACCTTCTCGCGCGGGAACGCGGTCTTCTCCAGCAGCAGGACGTCGAGTCCGGCCTTCGCCAGGTAGTACGCGGTCGTCGAACCGGCGGGCCCGGCGCCGACGACGATCACATCGGCGCTGCGCTCGGACAGGGCGGCGGAGTCGGTCACGGTGGGGCTCTCCCGTTTCGGCGAGGGGGCGGTGCAGTCGCTGGTCCTGGCCGCTGGCGGTGCACAGCGGTGGGACCGAGTCTATGAGGCCGGGGGCGCGGGTGCGGCGGCGGCTCTCGGGAGACATCGGACGGCGCCCGCCGTGCCGGTCCGGGAACGGCCGCGCGGGCGGCCGGCCCTCAGCGCCGCTTGGGCGGTTTGCCCGGCCGGTCCCGCCCGTCCGGCCCGCTCAGCCGGGGCGGCTGGACGATCCCGAGGTCGATGACGGCCGGCTCGGCGGGCAACGCGGGCGGGGCCGGGGGCTGGTGGGGCGGGGGCGCCGGGGGTGGGGTCGGCGGTACGTCGCCGGTCGGCCCCCCGACCGGCGATACGTCAGCTGACCGCCCGCCAGGCACCGCCCGCCACAGATACGGCGCGACGAGCACCCCGCCGAACGACCACAGCGCCCCGAACAGCAGCGCCTCCGGCAGGCCGGACGCCAGCCTCATGTGCCCGACCCCGGCGGCGAGGGCCACCGTGCCGGAGTCGCCGCCCGCCGTGAAGCCGCCGACCGCGACCAGCAGCAGGAACAGCGCGGTGAACGCGCCCGCCACCATGAACCGCTCCCGCCGGTCCCGGGACCGGCGTACCGCCAAAAACCCGATGAGCAGCGCGCACAGCAGCCCGCCCGCCAGCGCCCCGGCCACCGCCCAGCGTCCCCAGACTCGGTCCAGTTCCGACAGGCCGAAGGAGAGGTGGAACGCGTCGCCCGAGGGGAGGTGCTGGGTCATCCTGACGGGCACGCCCCAGCCGAGTCCGAGGCCGGACACCCCCAGGTTGAGCACCATGAGCCCGGCGAGCGCCACATCCCAGCCGGTCAGCTGGCCGTAGTGCGCCAGCACGATCACGAACACGACGGCGCCGGCGAAGGCGACGCACAGCAGCAGGGCCGTCACCGCCGTACGCACCGCCCGTACGACGGTTTCCAGCACCGGCCGCGCGGTCAGCCAGGCCCGCACCTCGGGGCCGCACAGAACGAGCAGCGCGGCGGCCAGGCTGATCAGCAGCGCACCGACGGTCACCGCGAACGGCCCGCTGCCGATGTCGTCCACCCCGATGCTCGGCTGCCCGGACAGCGCGAGCGCGAGCGCGCCGGCCCCGGCGGTCAGCGCGACCCGCACCGCCGCCTCGGGGCCGCGCTGCCGGCGGCGTACGGCGAGCAGCACTACGGTCAGCAGACCGATCCAGAGCAGGGTGACGGTCAGCGGCAGCAGGGTGTAGGTCTCGGTGACGCTGCTGGCCGGCGGGAAGTGCCCGTCGTCGCCGAAGACGGTGCCGCCGCCCGCGTCGTCACCGTCGAAGCCGCCCCCGAAACCGGTGAGATCGAAGTTCTCGCTGATGCTCAGTGAGCCGCCGAGCCCCCGGACGAGCAGCGCGAGCGCCACCCGGGTGCGGATGCCGAAACCGGCGCCGGACCACTGCCCGGCGGCCCCGGTCCAGGCCCCGATCACCAGCGCGAGCGCGGCCACGCCGAGCGCGGGGACGACGGCCGTCCACTCCCAGGGGCCGGTGACGACGCGGCGCGCGAAGAGGACGGCGGACGCCCCGATCGGCTCGGGCGGCGCCGTCAAGTGCACGGTCGGCGGGGCGGATGGCGGGGGCGGCGGCGCGGGGGGCGGAGCGGATTCGGCTGCGAATACGGCTGCGGATACGGCTGCGGATACGGCTGCGGCGCTCGCGGCCGTCGCGCCGATATCGCCTGTCTCACCTGTCTCGCCGACGAGTCGCGCACCGCAGCGCGGACAGGAACGTATGCCCGCCGTCTCGGCGACCTGTTTCCCGCACGCGGGGCAGTGGGACACGGGCACCTCCGGGGCAGGCCGGGGGATGCCGTCCTCCCCTCGGAAACGCAGCTTAGAGCCGTAATTCCCGTACCGTGCCCGCGCTATGCCGGCTTCTGGGCCGGCTTCGTACCCCGGTGCAGGGCGACGATCCCGCCGGTCAGATTCCGCCAGGCCACCGCGGACCAGCCCGCGCCCTGCAACCGGCGGGCCAGCGCCGCCTGGTCGGGCCAGGCACGGATCGACTCGGCGAGGTAGACATACGCGTCCGGGTTGCTGCTCACCTTCTCGGCGAGCGGCGGCAGCGCACGCATCAGGTACTCGGTGTAGACGGTCCGCAGCGGGCGCAGCGTCGGATGGCTGAACTCGCAGATGACCAGCCGCCCGCCGGGCTTGGCGACCCGCCGCATCTCGCGCATCGCGGCGTCGGTGTCGTGGACGTTGCGCAGCGCGAAGGAGATGGTCACCGCGTCGAACACGCCGTCCGCGAACGGCAGTCGCGTCGCGTCCCCGGCGGTCAGCGGCAGCTCGGGGTGGCGCTTCTTGCCCTCCTTGAGCATGCCGAGCGAGAAGTCGCACGGCACGACCTCGGCGCCGGCCGCCGCGAACGGCAGCGAGGAGGTCCCGGTGCCCGCCCCCAGATCCAGCACCCGCTCCCCCGCCCGCACATCCAGCGCCTGCGCGACGGCCCGCCGCCACAGCCGCGCCTGCCCCAGCGACAGCACGTCGTTCGTCAGGTCGTACTTCGCCGCCACGCCGTCGAACATCGCGGCGACATCCTGCGGCTGCTTTTCCAATGAGGCCCGGGTCACGCCCTCACCCTATGCGTCGCCCGGACGCGCCCGCACCGGGACGCCGCGCCGCATTCTCCGTGCGGCCGCCGCCGCGTGGGCGCGATCGGCCGCGGCTCGGCGGACCGTGCATGTCCTACGAGCGTCTCCGCGACGCCTGCCGCGCCGCCAGTACCGGAATAGCGGCGATCTTCTCCGCCGTGAGATCGCTCCACACCAAGCCCCGCGGGCGGCGCCGGCCGGTGCACAGGATCACCTCGTCGGGAGTGACGATGACATCCACGCTGAAGTCGTGCTCGGTCTCGGGGATGTCTTCATCGACGACCTGGAGGCCGTGAACCGGTGCGACGATCACCGTGTCGTCCGTCACCAGGCCGGCCTCGATCAGCAGCGCCACCTCAAGGTCGGAGTATCCGGCCCCCTTGCCGATGCGGACGCCCGATCGGTTCACGGCGACGCTGCCGCACACCACCACGTCGACAGGTCGCATCGTCCCGACACCGAGCCGACGGGCGACCTGAGCCGCGCCCCTCTTGTCGGCGGCCTCCTCGGCGGACACGGTCAACGTATTCGGGTCGATCTCGTAGAACGGCTCCATGCTCGCCATCCTCGGCACGGCCATGTAGAGGAGTTTGCCGTCCTCCAGAGCGCGGATACGTACGGGAAGCTGCGCCCAGTCGGGGTTGGCCTTGACCGTGGCTGCCCGCTGCCAGAGGTCGAGCCCGGCCAGCCGCTCTGCCGCCCGGTCGTTGCCGTAGAAACCGGGGATCTTGCCGTAGGAGTCGTCGGGCGCGCCGCCTCCCGCTATGAGACGCCGCCAGACGCGGTCGCGGACAGCCTGCTTGGCCTCATCGATGTCGCTCACGTATCCACCCGTCCTAGATCGCTGCCATCAGGGCGAGCAGACGATCGTTGATGTCCTGCGCCCACGGTTCGTTACGCCACTGCCGAAGCGCCCGACCAGCGGAGAAGGCCAGGTTGAGTCCGCCGCCCCCGCGTGTCAGTTCCACCGCGTCGATGGTGCGGTGCATGGTGCTGGCCGCTTCGTCGAGCTTGCCCTGCCGGATGAGGGCCAGTGTCAGGTTGCCGAGCGCGATGGCCTGACTCTTCTTCTTGGATGCCAGTGCTCGAGTGGTCACGCGCAGGATCGGCTCGGCCCGCTCCGGTAGGTCAAGGAACAGGTAACACGATCCCACCAGCCGGTTGTACTCATTGACCGTGTAGTACGGCGCGGCCACATCGTCCGTGCTCACCCGGTCGAACTGCGCCTCCGCCTTCCTGAGGGCGTCCTCGCACTCCTTGACCGCCCCGGTCATGGCGTGCCCCTCGGCAACGTGGAGCAGGGACAAACCGGTGAGTGACGGGCTGGCGAGCTTGGCCAGTCCGGCTGCCTGCTCGGCGAGCATGACACCGCGGGCCGGGTTCTTCTCGCCGTAGAGCGCCACGTAGCTCATCCGCAGGGTGGCGTAGGACGCCGTCGACGGGTCACGGGCATGGTGCGCGGCGCCGACCGCTTCCGCGAAGTAGGAGAGTGGTGCCTGGTGGTCGCGTCTTTGGCTGACATCCCAGATCAATTGGCCCATGATCGTCGCCGAGTCGGCCTCTACGTCGTAGAGCGCTCGACGGACACGCGGGTCGGAGGCGTTCTCCCGGAGGAACTTCACCTGACCGTGGACGTGTCCGGCTGGGCCGAGCAGGCTGGTGGACGACGCTCGGTCATAGGACTCGTCGAGCTGGCGGAGCCGCTCGTGAAGGTAGGCGACCACCACCAGATCGACCGAGCCGGGGTGTTCCAGCGCATAGTTCACACGTTCGCTCTGCTGCGCCTGGATGATCGTCACGTCATCGAGGACGGCTTGGAGTTCCTCGCCACTGATTCTCAGAGCACGGGCGAGCTTCGGTCGTAACCAGGCCTGCGGTTCGGTCTCGGCGCTTTCCCAGCGGCCGACGGTGGAACGCTCGACGCCAAGGTGTTCGGCCAAGCCCTCCTGTGTGAAGCCTGCCGACTTTCGCCGCTTGGTGAACCGCATGCGCTTGGCGGGCATCGCCCATCCCTCCGACTGACATGGGGGCGGGAATCAGCCTAGTGGCTGCGGCAACGCTCGCGCAGGCCAGGCAATCGAATGCGGCACAGATGCGTCATCCGTGCCGCACTCCTGCTGTGGGTTTTCGAAGATCGAGGCGCTTACCTGCTTACCGGACCCACTGGCGACTCCAGGTGCGGTCGCTCGTCATCGGTCGACCCGCGAGGGCTCAAGAGGAGGAATGGATGCCATCTGGAATGTACGGCTACATGAGGCTGGCTGCCGATAGCGGTGGGAGCGACGAAGGCGCGGCGATCAAAGAGGAGTTGACCGCGTACGCCACACGTGAGGGTTTCACGCTGACTCAACTGTTCGTCGAACAAGTGCGAGCCGGCGCACCGGCGTTCGACTGTTTGGCGACCGCTCTCCAGCGGGGCGGTGTGCACGACGTCATCGTGCCGTCCCTATGGCACTTCGCTCAGCTGCCCGGCCTGCAAATGGCTATGCGTGACCACATCGAGAAGGAGATCGGGGCGCGGATCTGGATCGTCCAAGGGGTGCAGCCGTGACCATCGGAAAACCCTTGATCTATGGATACATGCGCGCGTACGACGTGACACCGGATGTGGAGGTCATGCGGGAAGAGCTGCACCTGTTCCGCTGGGCACAGGCCCGGGGCTACGACCTCGTAGCCGTCTACCAGGAGGTCGAGGAAGGCAGTATCGATGTCCTGACCGAACTGGTCGAAGAGCTGAGGCGCACCGGCAGTCGGGCCGTACTGGTGCCGTCCATCGAGCATTTCGGCACCAGCCACCCGCTCCAGGACAACTTGTGGGCACACGTCGTGCACAACGCCCGCGCCGAGGTGCACGAGGTGAACCAGTGAAGACACCGCCGCCCCCGAGAACCCGCGTCGTCTCCGGCATCCGCCTGGCCGCGGTCCTCACCGCAGTCGGTCTGTCCCGGTCCTTCATCCGGCACACCCTCACCAACTGGCAGCTCGGCGAACAGATCGACGTTGCCGAACTGGTGGTCTCGGAGCTCGTCACCAACGCCGTCAAGAGCACAGGCAATACAGACCAACAACGGCAGCGGGAGGACATCAGCGCGCACCAACTCATCGGGGTGCAGCTACGCATGATGAACACCTGTCTCTACGTCGAAGTCTGGGACAGCGCTGATGGCTCACCCGTCATCCCGGAGCAGAGCCCGGATTCCGAAGGTGGCCGCGGACTCTTCCTGGTGGAATCGCTCTGCACGCGATGGGACATCTCCCGTCCCGCGGCCGGCGGAAAAATCGTCTGGGCCGAACTCCCCCTGACGGCGCCAGTGGCCTGCAACGAATTGGAACCGGTGGACATCGCGCTCATGCAACAAGTTTTGGACGCAACCTGCTTGGCGCATCGCGACAGGATCGAGACGGTAGCGGTATGACGATCCGCAGCAGCAGTGAAACAGCCCGCACCCACATCGCATCGACGGGGTGCTGAAGGGCATGATCTGCCTGGACTACGGCGGCAAGGCAACGGCACCGTTCCCGCGGCGTCTGGTGGGACTGACCGACCCGAAGCTCGGTGGCAACGTGCTGAGCCGTATGGGCTACGACCAACTCGTCCACCAGACGCTGGAGGGACGAAGGTCCGAGGAACTGAGCGCCGAACTCCACGGCGTCCTCCGAGCACTGAAGACTCCGAGCCACCAACCTGAAACGAAGGCCGGTCGATGCCGGGAAGGCGAGCGTCCACGGAGACCCGGATGAGGTCGGCCAAAGCCAGGCCGTCGAGGGCCTACGCGCGAAGGGGCTTCCCGATGGAGAGGGGAGCCCCCGGGTTTTACTGGAGGTAGCAGACCGGCCAACTGATGCATACGATATTGCCCTGCGGTCACATTGCTAAAGCCGATCCTAATAACTGCCCTAATACCTCGATGATTTTCTTATCACCCTCCTGCAAATCACCCGGGGCCATTGCGTCTATTGCCAATATCCCGTAGGCTTCGTGGTTGATCGAAGGCGCGACAGCAGCCGCAATGAAAGTTTTGTATGTGTTACTGTCTGGTTGAAGTGCGGGCGCCTCGCTAGTCAGATCAGCTACGAAGAGCGGTCTACGAGAATCCATGTGACCTAGGAGCCGATCGCCTCGCTGCGTTCCCTCTTCAAACTTTGTCTGCGGCGTCTCCTGGCGCCCGATCCACATACCAGGACGACATTTCAATACACGACTTCCTGCCGCACCCTCAAGTTCCAAGAAACAGACACGCGAGGCGGCGGGCCCGACGAGGCGAGCCGCAGTAATGACGACATGCGTCATCTGCTTCTTTAACTCTTTGCGTTCCTGGATAGCCGTAGTTACGGTGATCGCACCGAGTACCTCGATGATCGGGACCAGCATCTCCTGCAAGAGATTGCGCTGGGAGGCGGCAGCCGCGTCCACGAGTCGCTTCCCGACGAGGGCACCACGCGCCGACATGAAGATCAGCGTCAAGGTTGCTCCTGCGCCGATGGTCATCACGACCCAGAAGACCCACCCCAGTTCGTACTCCCCGGCCATCGCGGCCGCAGCGTAGGCCAGGACGTTTAACACGCCTGCGGCTGCCGTACCTCGGCTGATCCCCCACCCACGTATCGCCATGACGGCGCAGGTTAGCACTCGGTGAACTGCTTAGAAAATAATCCGACCAAAAGTTGCATAACGATGTTGTAAGAAGGGAACTTCTTCCAAGTTGGCCCGAAGTCCCGCCTGCCCGTGATAGCCATAGCCGCAGCCACGTTCGTGATCAAGGAACGCAAGATCGTTTACCCTGGCGCCGGGATCCGTCTCGGCCGCCCCGAGCAAGGCCAGATTCGGCCAACTGTAGAATTGGTTGACTAAATGTCCACCTTCGCGTTACGATGGAATAGTTTTTGGGAATAATAAACGAAGTACGAGAAAGGCAAATAGATAGCCGAAAGTACACCAAGGGGGAATGCAATGGAACGCAAAGGATTGCCTGAAATCGTTACCGATACACGTGACGACGGGCCAACGGACGTCGAGGTCTTAATGGCCGAGTTCAGGCAAGACCCGCAGGCCTACATGGAGAAGCGAGCCCAGCTCTTACGCGGCGACAGGTTATACGAGCAAGCACGTGAGCAAGTTCTCGCTGAGCAAAAAGAGGCCGTTCGTGCCTACGGCAGGCGGGCACTTCAACTTGTCTTACATCCGTTTTCTCACGGGCGAGAGAACGACAATACCTCGGCAACCTAGGAAATCGTCGCGCGAGTGACTCTCCGCGCGCAGGCTAGGGCACTACCAGAAGCTCTTGGGCTGACCCGAGGGCTTCTTGGTGTCTTTGACGCTTATATGTATGCCAGCGCGCTAATCGAGATAAATCTCGCAGCTCTCCTCCGTCGGCATTGCCACGATTCTCAAGAGCTCCAATGGAACGTTCAATCCCCAGCCAGCTAAGGTCGATGAGTCGTCCATCCAGCACCACGCGCCTTCCGCGGGGCGGGACTCAGTCAGGCAGACTAAAGAAGGTAACTCGAAATTGAAGGCGGGCCACCAGCCGCAGGTGAGCTCGGCCACCAGCGCATCAATGTCGACCAGCGTGGGCCGGAACCGGCCCACGCTCACATTGCTCGCGACGGCAATGGGGTGGACCGATGTCGGCCGAGCCGGCGCAGGTGCTCACGAGGTACCACCGCACGCCAAGTTGGCCGTTGGCCGCCAGCAGTGGCGGTCAGCGGGCTTCGAGGATCTTCAGCTCCGGGTGCGCCGTGCCGCCCTCGATCGCGGTTGAGGAGAGGTGGGAGACGACGTGGTCGTCGACCGGGTCGTTGGCCGGGTCGTCGTGGACGATCAGGTGTTCGTAGGTGGTCGCCCGCTGGGCGGGGACGCGGCCGGCCGCGCGGATGAGGTGGATGAGTTCCATCCGGTTGGAGCGGTGTCTGGCGCCGGCCGAGGAGACGACGTTCTCCTCCAGCATGACGGAGCCGAGGTCGTCCGCGCCGTAGTGGAGGGAGAGTTGGCCGACCTCCTTGCCGGTGGTCAGCCAGGAGCCCTGGATGTGGGCGACGTTGTCGAGGAAGAGGCGGGCGATGGCGATCAGCCGCAGGTACTCGAAGAGGGTGGCCTGGGTCTGGCCCTTGAGGTGGTTGTTCTCGGGCTGGTAGGTGTACGGGATGAACGCCCGGAAGCCGCCGGTGCGGTCCTGTACGTCGCGGATCATCCGCAGGTGCTCGATCCGCTCGGCGTTGGTCTCGCCGGTGCCCATCAGCATGGTGGAGGTGGACTCGACACCGAGGCCGTGCGCGGTCTCCATGATCTCCAGCCAGCGCTCGCCGGACTCCTTGAGCGGCGCGATGGCCTTGCGGGGCCTGGCCGGCAGCAGCTCGGCGCCGGCGCCGGCGAAGGAGTCGAGCCCGGCCGCGTGGATCCGGCGGATCGCCTCCTCCGCGCTCACCCCGGAGATCCGCGACATGTGCTCGACCTCGGACGCGCCCAGCGAGTGGATCACCAGCTGCGGAAACTCCCGCTTGATCGCGGCGAAGTGCTCTTCGTAGTACTCGACGCCGTAGTCCGGGTGGTGCCCGCCCTGGAACATGATCTGGGTGCCGCCCAGTTCGACCGTCTCGGCGCAGCGCCGCAGAATGTCGTCGAGGCCGCGGCTCCAGCCCTTGTCGGTGTCCTTGGGGGCGGCGTAGAACGCGCAGAACTTGCACGCCGTCACACAGACGTTCGTGTAGTTGATGTTGCGTTCGATGATGTACGTGGCGATGTGCTCGGTGCCGGCGTAGCGGCGGCGGCGCACCGCGTCGGCGGCGGCGCCCAGCGCGTGCAGCGGGGCCGAGCGGTAGAGGTCCAGCGCCTCCTCCGGGGTCACCCGGCCGCCGTGGGCGGCGCGTTCGAGGACGGTTGCGATGTCGCTCGACGGGGAGGTCGGGGAAGTCACCGGGGCGGTCCCTTCGGAGGGGTCAGGTCGGACTCGGCCAGCCTACGCCTGCCGGTCCGCCGCCCCGGGGAAGGGACCGCCCCGGTGCCGCGCGCCCGAGGACGTGCGGATCAGCCGCCGAGGCCCTTGGCCAGCTGCTCGTCCGCCTGCTGGAAGGCGTCGGCCGCGGCCTCCAGGAAGTGGGCCATGCCGTCGATGCCCTCGATGGTCTTGGTGGCACCGGCGTTGAACTCGGTGTACGACTGGTCGAACTGCTTCGACGAGCGGTCCGTCACATAGCCGCCGTTCACCAGGTCCTGCACGAACTTCTGCAGCGTGTGCAGCTTCTCGGTGATCTCGTGCTGGCCGGTGCGCAGCTTGGTGGCCGCGTCCCTCATGTCCTGGTACGTGACGTTGACATTAGCCATGGCGGCTCAAGCCTCCCGTTGAACATGCCGCAGGGCCGACCCCCGTGGCGCCTGAGTTGCAGCCGGCTGCGACGGTCTGCAGACCCCTCAACCTACCGGGCCCGGCACCCTCGGGTCAGCCCGAGGCCGGGAGCGGGTGACGGGACGTCAGGCGACCGGTCGCGGCGGGAGCAGGTCCACGCGGGCCGGAGGGGGGAAGCCGACGCGGCGGGCGAATTCGGCGATGCCGGTGAGTTGGTCGGGGCCGAGGGAGAAGTCGAGGGTGGTGAAGTAGCGGCGCAGCAGGTCCTCGTCGAAGGCCTCCCAGCGGGCCGCCTGCTCGGCGACCTTGGCGACCTCTTCGAGGGAGAGGTCGCGGGAGGCGAGGAAGGCGCGGTGGACGTCGTGGACGGCTTCGGGGTGGGCGGCGAGGTAGTCGCGGCGCACCGCCCAGATGGCGAAGACGAAGGGGAGGCCGGTCCAGTCCTTCCACATCTGGCCGAGGTCGTGGACCTCCAGGCCGAGGCGGGGGGCCTCGTGCAGGGACGCGCGCAGGGCCGCGTCGCCGATCAGGACGGCGGCCTGGGCCTCCTGCATCATCAGCGAGAGGTCGGGCGGGCAGCGGTAGTAGTCCGGCGAGACACCGTAGCGCTCGGTGAGCAGCAGTTCCGCCAGCCGGACCGAGGTGCGGCTGGTGGAGCCGAGGGCGACGCGCTGGCCGTCGAGCTGCTTCAGCGGGACCTGGCTGACGATCACGCAGGACATCACCGGGCCGTCGCAGCCCACCGCGATGTCCGGCAGGGCAACCAGTTCGTCGGCGTGCTTCAGGTACTCCATGAGGGTGACCGGGCCGATGTCCAGGTCACCGTCCACCAGCTGGGCACTGAGCTTCTCCGGGGTGTCCTTGGTGAGCTCCAGGTCGAGCAGCGCGCCGGTTCTGGCAAGGCCCCAGTAGAGGGGGACGCAGTTCAGGAACTGGATGTGGCCCACCCGGGGGCGGACCGGGCCGCTTACCTCTCCGCTTACGCCGCCGATAACGTCACCACGCGCAGATGTGTCCATATGCCGGACGCTACTCCTGGGTTCGGCCGAAGCCGCGCCGGGGTGGCGGTGGCACGCCGTATGGCCTTTATCACCCGATGTCCACGCCTGTCCCGCGCGGGTTCACCACCAGGTCCGCCGGCGGGCCCGCCGGACACGCCCCCGCGGCCCCCCGCCTGCGCGGCGACCGTCCGGGCGGCGGTCGGGAGGCGGTCCGGCAGGCCGTGGCGCGACCCGGGAAAGAGAGATCTTCATGCCCTTCCCCGGCCCAGACCGCACATGCTAGGCTCATCGCAAGTTGCAGTTTGGTTTCCTTGCAGTACTAAAGCCTGCGGAGCATGTAACCCGCAGGCTTTTGTAATTTTCAGACTTCGCAGTTGCAGGTTCTGGAGCAGGGCAACCCTTTGGGCCCAAGGAGGGCTTTATGGCTACCGGAACCGTGAAGTGGTTCAACGCTGAAAAGGGCTTCGGCTTCATCGCCCAGGACGGCGGCGGCCCGGATGTCTTCGTTCACTACTCCGCGATCAACGCCTCCGGCTTCCGCTCCCTTGAGGAGAACCAGCCGGTGACCTTCGACGTCACCCAGGGCCCGAAGGGCCCCCAGGCGGAGAACGTCACCCCGAACTAGTTCCCGCTAGTCCGGTTTTCCACGGCGCGGTCGCGCCCAGAACCTGCAGTACCAAGGGGCCCCGCACACCTAGCGGGGCCCCTGCCTCTTTGTCCCCCCTGCTCAGAAGCGTTCGAGCACCGCGGTCACGCCCTGGCCGCCCGCCGCGCAGATGGAGATCAGGCCCCGGCCCGGCGCGTCCCGCTCCGCCAGCAGGTGGGCGAGGGTCGCCACGATCCGGGCGCCGGTGGCGGCGAAGGGGTGGCCGGTGGCGAGTGAGGAGCCGGCCACATTGAGCCGGGTCCGGTCGATGACGCCCAGCGGGGCGTCCAGGCCGAGGCGCCGGGCGCAGTAGTCCTTGTCCTCCCAGGCCGCGAGGGTGGCCAGCACCTGGGACGCGAACGCCTCGTGGATCTCGTAGAGGTCGAAGCGGGACACGTCCGGGGGCAGGCCGGCGCGGGCCAGCATCCGGGGTACGGCGTAGGCGGGCGCCATCAGCAGGCCGTCGGAGCGGGGGCCGCCGGACACATAGTCGACGGCGGCGGTCTCGTACGCGGTCAGGAACGCCAGCGGGGTCAGACCGCGGGCGGCGGCCCACTCCTCGCTCGCCAGCAGGACGACAGCGGCGCCGTCGGTGAGCGGGGTGGAGTTGCCGGCCGTCATGGTGCCGTCCGGGCCGCCGTAGACGGGGGCCAGCCGGGCCAGCTGGTCGGCCGTCGAGTCCGGCCGGAGGTTCTGGTCGCGCTCCAGGCCGCGGTAGGGGGTGACCAGCGGGGCGAAGAAGCCGCGGTCGTAGGCGGCGCCGAGGCGCTGGTGGCTGGCGGCGGCCAGTTCGTCCTGGGCCCGGCGGGTGATGCCCCACTCGGCGGCGGTGAGGGCCGCGTGCTCGCCCATGGACAGGCCGGTACGCGGTTCGGCGTTGCGCGGGATGTCCGGCACCAGGTGCCGGGGCCGTACGGCGGCCAGCGCGCGCAGCCGGGCGCCCGGCGATTTGGCACGGCGGGCGGCCAGCAGGGTGCGGCGCAGTTCGTCGTTGACGCCGAGCGGCGCGTCGCTGGTGGTGTCGGCGCCGCCCGCGACACCGCAGTCGATGACGCCGAGCGCGATCTTGGCGGCGACCGCGAAGACCGACTGGAGACCGGTGGCGCAGGCCTGCTGAAGGTCGTAGGCCGGGGTGGCCGGGTCCAGTACGGAGCCGAGCACGGTCTCGCGGGCGAGGTTGAAGTCGCGGCTGTGCTTGAGGACCGCCCCGGCCACGAACTCGCCGACGGTCTCCCCCGCCAGCCCGGTCCGCGCGGCCAGGCCGTCCAGCGCGGCGGTGAGCATGTCCTGGTTGGACGCGGTGGCGTAGGGCCCGTCGGAGCGTGCGAAGGGAATCCGGTTCCCGGCGATGACGGCGACACGGCGGACAGACTGCATGCGGTTCCCTCCGGGGGAGTTGCGGTGACGGCGGGCCGGACGACGGGCGGGAGCGGGAGCAGGGGCGGTGGCCAACCCCGGGGCCGGGCCCCGAGCCAAGCCCCGGGCCGTGGCCGGGTCTTGGCCGGAACCGCACCGCACCAGTAGCCTTACCGCCGGTAAACTTACTCCAGGGTAAGGAGAAGGCCAATGGCCGATCGCTACCTGCGCCTCACCGGCACGGCCCCCGGCCGCTTCCTCACCCGGCGGCTCGGACTGCCCCAGCCCGCCCCACTGCGCCGCTGGTCGGCCGAACGGCCCTCACTCGACGGGCCGGTCCTGCGGCTGACGGCGGGCGAGCCGGCACCGGACCGGCCGGACTCACCGCACTCACCGGCGCCGTACGCGGCGGTCGTGCTGGACGCGACCGGCATCGCGGAGCCGGCCGGGCTGCGGGCCGTGCACACCTCGCTGCACCCGCTGACAGCCGGGCTCGCGCCGTCCGGCCGGGTGGTGGTGCTCGGGACCCGGCCGGGCGACGGCGACCTGCACCGGGCCGCCGCCCAGCAGGCATTGGAGGGCTTCGTCCGCTCGCTCGGCAAAAAGATCGGCCGGGGCAGGACCGTACAGCTCGTACGGCTCGCGCCGGGGGCCGCGCCGGATTCGACGCTCGACTTCCTGCTGTCGCCGAAGTCGGCCTATGTGTCCGGGCAGGTCATCGAGGTGGGTCCGGCGCCCGGGCAGCCGCCACCGGGCGACCGGCGGCGTACCGCGCTGGTCACCGGGGCCGCGCGCGGCATCGGGGAGGCGGTGGCCGCCGCCCTCGCCAGGGACGGGGCGCATGTGGTGTGCCTGGACGTCCCGTCGGCCGGGGACGCGCTCGGCGCGGTCGCCGCCCGGCTCGGCGGCACCGCCCTGGCGCTGGACATCACGGCGGCGGACGCCGGCGAGCGGATCGCGGCGGCCGTGGCGGGGCTCGGCAGGGGTCACGACAGCGGTCTCGGCGGGGGCCTCGACGTGCTGGTGCACAACGCCGGCATCACCCGCGACCGCCGGCTGTCCCGGATGGACGGCGACCGCTGGGACGCGGTGCTGGAGGTCAACCTCGGCAGTGTGCTGCGCACCACCGGGCACCTGCTCGCGGCCGGAGCGCTCAACGACCACGGGCGGATCGTGGCCACCGCGTCCATCGCCGGCATCGCGGGCAACGCCGGACAGACCAACTACGCGGCTTCCAAGGCCGGGATCATCGGCTTCGTACGGGCCCTCGCGGCGGACGAGGCGCTGCGCGAGCGCGGTGTCACCGTCAACGCGGTCGCGCCCGGCTTCATCGAGACGGACATGACGGCGGCGGTCCCGCTGTTCATCCGCGAGGCGGGCCGGCGGCTGAACTCACTCGGGCAGGGCGGCCTGCCGGTGGACGTGGCCGAGACGGTGGCGTGGCTGGCCTCACCGGCGTCCGGCGGGATCAGCGGGCAGGTCGTCCGGGTGTGCGGCCAGTCGCTGCTGGGGGCGTGATGGCGCTTCTCCTCACGCTGGCCCGGGGCGCGGTGGCCGGGGTCGGCAAGCGGCCCGCCGCCTTCCGGGGCGAGTTGCCGGAGCTGCGGCTGTCCCGGCCGGGGGTGCGGATCGACGCGGCGCGGCTGGCGGCCTACGCGGAGGTGTGCGGCTTCGCCGATCCGGGGAGCGGCGTGCTCCCGCTGACCTATCCGCACATCCTCGGCTTTCCGCTGGCCGCGCGGATCATGGCCGCCCGGGCGTTTCCGCTGCCGCTGGCCGGGCTGGTGCACACCGGGACCACCATCTCCGCCCGGGGGGCGCTGCGGGTCACCGACCGGCCCGAACTGAGCGTCCGCACCGAGGGGTTGCGGGCGCACCGGCGCGGTACGGAAGTGGTGCTGGTGACGCGCGCCCGGCTGGGCGGCGAGGTGGTGTGGGAGGACCGCAGTACGTATCTGGCCCGGCACCGGGTGGCGGACGGGGCCGGGGCGCGGGCAGCGGAACGGCCGGCGGGCGGGGAAACCGCCGGGGAGCTGCCCGAACGCGAGGTGTGGCCGCTGCCCGCCGATCTCGGGCGGCGCCACGCCCGGGTCTCCGGCGACTGGAACCCGATCCACCTCTACGCCTGGACGGCCCGCCCGCTGGGTTTCCGCCGTCCCATCGTGCACGGCATGTGGACGCTGGCGCGCTGCGTCGCGGTGCGGCCCGAGGTCAGGTATGTCTCCGTCGAGTTCCGCCGCCCGGTGCCGCTGCCCGCCACCGTGCACTACGCCGCGCAGGGGCCGGACTTCGCGCTGCGCGGGCCGGACGGGGTGGTCCATCTCGTCGGGCGGGCGGGTCTCACGGCGTCCAGTGCTCGCCGCGCATGAGGTTGGCCAGGCCGGACCAGGCGAAGTTCATCAGCGTCGCGGCGTTCTCCCGCCCCGACCGCTCCGACCCGCTCCCCCACCCCGCCAGCGACTCCGCCGCCCCCACCAGCGCGTGTGCCAGCGCGGCCACCTCGCAGCCCGCCGGTATCGGATCGGCGCGGTCCGTGTCCCGCGCCGCCGCGGCGATCTGCGCGGTGACGAACTCCACGATCTCGGCCCGCATCAGCGCGACCTCGGCGGCGAAGGGCTCGCCGACCGTTCGGGCCTGGGTGTGCAGGAGGGTCCAGCCGTCGGGGTGGGCGGCGGTGTGCTCGAAGAAGCCGAGCAGGCCGCTCCACAGCTGGCGGTCGGCGGGGGCGCCGGGCTCGACGGCGGCCCGGATCGCGGCGGTCAGCGCGTCGGCCTCACGCCGGATGCAGGCGGTGAAGAGCTCGTCCTTGGAGTTCAGATAGAGGTAGACCAGCGGTTTGCTGACCCCGGCGGCCTCCGCGATCTCGTCCATGGACGCCGACCGGTAACCGCGCCGGGCGAACGTCGCCACCGCCGCGTCCAGCATCTGCCGCTCGCGTACCGCCCGCGGCACCCTCTTCGTCTGCGCCTTCACCGGCTGTGCTCCCCTCGTCCCCCAGCACAACGCCCCGCACGGGAAGGGGCGTTCCCGTGCGGGGCGTCGAGCTGCGACCGGAACAGGGGCCGGGACCGGGCCGCCGGTCAGGCGGTGTGCGGCTCGCTCTCCTGGACGGAGGCGGGGGCGGAGGCCGCGGCAGAGGTGGAAGCGGCGGCTGCGCGGGCCGCGTCGTCCGCCTCGTCCTCCTGGCCGACGCTCTCCGCGAAGTTCAGCCGGGTGCGGTCCACCCGCGCCGACACCTTGGCGGCGGCCTCCTCGCGGGCTCCCCGCAGCAGCACCCAGCTCAGCGGCGCGGAGACGATCAGCGCGAGCAGCGCGACCCACAGGTAGTTGGAGTCACCGAGCCCGGCCGGCAGGAGGTGCAGCCGTACCAGTCCCCAGATGACACCGAAGCAGGCGACGATGAGGCCGAAGCGCAGTGCGGTGTAACGGAACATGGATCCAGTGAAGCACGCGCCGAAGTGGATCTGTCGGCCACCCCTGCCACGCCCCGGGCCCGCCGGACGTCAGAGCGTGAGCAGCATATGGATGTCGTCGCGGTCGTCGCCGGGTGACACCCGGATCGCGCCGGGCACCCGGCCGACCTCTTTGTAGCCGCAGGTGGCGTAGAAGAGATCCACGCCCGTGCCGCCCCGGCAGGTCAGCCGGATCGCCTCGATGCCGTGAAAGGTGCGGGCCGCCTGCTCGACGGCGGCCATGAGCGTCCGGCCGTAGCCGCGGCCCTGGCGGCCGGGGTGCACCATCACCGTGTAGAGCCACAGCCAGTGGGTCATCAGCCGGTGGGTGTTGTACGTGAGGAAGGCGGTCGCGGCGATCCGTCCGTCCTCGTCCCGCCCGACCAGCAGCCGGCGCCGCCCGGCCCGGACGGCCGCGAGGGCCTCGTCCAGGTCGGGGCGGATGTCGTCGACATCGACCGGCGGCACGAAGCCGACGGCACCCCCCGCGTTGGACACATCGGTCCACAACGCGAGGATGCCGTCCCTCAACTCGTCGTCGAGCACCGGGTCCAGCTGGCAGGTAAGACTCATATGTCCATGTTAGCCATTACCCAGCCGCTGGGTGGAGTAACGAGTATCGCACCCGGTGTCACCCTTGTCACACCGGTGACTCATCACACCAGTGTCTCGTCGCACCGGCGACCCCCATCACACCCGCATCGGCTGCGGCGACTCCCGCCGGTTCTCGTCCGGGCCCCGGTACTCGCGGATGATCTCGTACCGGGTGTTCCGCTCGACCGGCCGGAAGCCCGCGTCGCGGATCAGGTCCAGGATGTCGTCCCTGGTGAGCTTGTTGGGCGTGCCGTAGTCGTCGGCGTCGTGGGTGATCTTGTACTCGACCACCGAGCCGTCCATGTCGTCGGCGCCGTGGTTGAGCGCGAGCTGCGCGGTGGACAGGCCGTGCATCACCCAGAACACCTTCACATGCGGCACGTTGTCGAACAGCAGCCGGGAGACCGCGAAGGTCTTCAGCGCCTCGGCGCCGGTCGCCATGGTCGTCCGCGCCTGGAGGGTGTTGCGGATCTTGCCGTCCTTCATGTCCACGAAGTCGTGCTGGTAGCGCAGCGGGATGAAGACCTGGAAACCGCCGGTCTCGTCCTGGAGTTCGCGCAGCCGCAGCACGTGGTCCACCCGGTGCCGGGGCTCCTCGATGTGGCCGTAGAGCATGGTGCAGGGCGTCTTGAGGCCCTTCTCGTGCGCCAGCCGGTGGATCCGGGACCAGTCCTCCCAGTGGGTGCGGTGGTCCACGATGTGCTGCCGGACCTCCCAGTCGAAGATCTCCGCGCCGCCGCCGGTCAGCGATTCCAGGCCCGCGTCGATCAGCTCGTCCAGGATCTCGGAGGCGGACAGCCCGGAGATGGTCTCGAAGTGGTGGATCTCGGTGGCGGTGAAGGCCTTGAGCGAGACCTGCGGCAGCGCCTCCTTGAGCGCCTTCAGCGAGCGCGGGTAGTAGCGCCACGGCAGGCTCGGGTGCAGGCCGTTGACGATGTGCAGCTCGGTGAGGCTGTCCGCCTCCATCGCCTGGGCCAGCTTGACGGCCTCCTCGATGCGCATGGTGTACGCGTCCTTCTCGCCCGGCTTGCGCTGGAAGGAGCAGTACGCGCACGACGCCGTGCACACATTCGTCATGTTCAGGTGCCGGTTGACGTTGAAGTGGACGACGTCACCGTTCTTCCGGGTGCGCACCAGGTGGGCGAGGCCGCCCAGCCATGCCAGGTCGTCGGAGTCGTAGAGGGCGATGCCGTCCTCCCGGGTCAGCCGCTCGCCGGCGTGGACCTTCTCCTCCAGCTCGCGCTTGAGCCCAGCGTCCATGTGTCTCCTCCTACGAGTCCTGCGCGTCCTACGCGTCCTACGCGGTTCCTACGCGGTGGTCCTGCGAGGGCCGTTCGACCTTACGCTCAGGCCTCTTCCGGGAGCTGGCCGACCCGGTTCTCCCACTTGGTGGACAGCACGATCGTGGTGCGCGTCCTGGCCACGCCCATGGTCCCGGACAGCCGGCGGATGGTGTGCTCCAGGCCGTCCACGTCACCGACCCGCACCTTGAGCATGTACGAGTCGTCGCCCGCGATGAACCAGCAGTCCTCGATCTCGTCCAGGTCGCGCAGCCGGTGGGCCACTTCCTCGTGGTCGGCGGCGTCGGACAACTGGAGGCCGACCAGGGCGGTGACGCCCAGGCCGAGGGCGGCGGGCGCGACGGTGGCGCGGTAGCCGGTGATCACTCCGGCCTGTTCCAGACGGTTGATGCGGTCGGTGACGCTCGGGCCCGACAGACCCACCAGCCGGCCCAGCTCCGCGTACGAGGCGCGGCCGTTCTCCCGCAACGCCTGGATGAGCTGTCTGTCCACCGCGTCCATCAGAATGGACCCTCCCGTTCGTGCCGTGACTGCGCTGTCCGGACAAGAATCTAAGGCATGAACGGGCCCGCGCCCTGCGCATCTACTCTTCCGGCGCCGGATCGGTCCCTTCCCGGGTCTCCCGTGCGGCCTCCGGCGGGGTCTCGCGCGCCGCCCCGCCCAGCTCGCCCCGCCAGCGCCGGTAGAGCTTGTGCGGCACCCCGGCCGCGTCCAGTGCCCGGCCGGCCACGAAGTCCACCAGGTCCTGGATGTGGGCGGCGCCGGCGTAGAAGGCGGGCGAGGCCGGCAGCACCACCGCCCCCGCGTCGTCCAGCGCGACCAGGTGCCGCAGGGTCTGCCCGCTCAGCGGCGTCTCGCGCACCGCGACCACCAGCGGGCGGCGCTCCTTGAGCGTCACCGAGGCCGCCCGTTGCAGCAAATCCTTGGACAGCCCGAGGGCCACCCCGGCCACGCACGCGGTGCTGGCCGGGACGATCAGCATGCCCTTGGCCGGATACGAGCCCGACGAAGGCCCGGCGGCCAGGTCGCCGGCCGCCCAGTGCCGTACCGCCGACAGGTCGAGCAGGCCCGGCTGGAAGGCGTCGGGGCTGCCGTCTGCGCCGCGGGCCAGCCAGCGGGTGAGGTCGGCCCGCCAGTGCGCGTCGCGGAAGGGGGCGCCGGTCTCGTCCAGCAGGGTCAGCCGGGCGGCCCGGCTGACCACCAGGTCCACCTGCTCGCCGGCGTGCAGCAGGGCGCGCAGCACCGAGGCGGCGTAGGGGGTGCCCGAGGCACCGGACACGCCCACGATCCACGGCCTGCGCTGGCTCCGTTCCGGGGTCCCGTTCACGCGGTCGAGCGTAACCGCAGCCCTGGTGGGTAGCGTGACCAGGCAGTCCGCGCGGGAACCGGCACGGGCGCCGGACACGTTGTCCACCATGGAGGACCACGGGACCACAGGGGGGTTTCGGTGACGTACGGATCGGCCGAGCGGCGGGCCGCGCGGCCCAGGACGGGCCTGTCGGACACTTTGCTGACGCCGCTGCGCAGCGGACTGCGCAGCGGGAGCCGGGTGACCATGGCCGCGGCGCTGATGGTGTCGTGGGTCGCGCTGCTGTGGCTGCTGGAGGCGATCGACGTCCTGACCGGGCGCAGCCTGGACTCGCTGGGCATCGTGCCGCGCCAGCCGAGCCAGCTGCTGGACATCGTGCCGTCGGCGTTCACCCACTTCGGGTTCGCGCATGTGGCCTCCAACAGCCTGCCGCTGCTGGTGCTGGGCTTCATAGCCGCCCTGCGCGGCATAGGCCGCTTCCTCGCGGTCGCCTTCACCGTCATCGTCATCGCGGGGCTCGGCGTGTGGCTGATCGCCCCGGCGCACACCAACACCGCGGGCGCGTCCGGCCTGATCTTCGGACTGTTCGGCTATCTGCTGGTCCGCGGTTTCGTCGACCGGCGGGCGATGGACATCGTGGTCGGGCTGATCGTCGGGGTGCTCTACGGGTCGATCCTGTGGGGCGTGCTGCCCACCGCGACCGGTGTGTCCTGGCAGGGCCATCTCTTCGGTCTGGTGGGCGGCGTGGCGGCGGCCTTCCTGTTCCGCGAGCGGCAGCGGACGGCGGCGATCTCCCCGGGGCCCTGACCGGCCGCCCCGTCGTACGGACGAACGACCCAGCGAGAAGGTTGCTTCCGGGTTCCGGCAGTCAAGGCCGGGCGAACTGGCCATGAAATCACGGCGAGTTCATACAACC
Source organism: Streptomyces polygonati (assembly GCF_042650325.1). Classification (NCBI taxonomy): domain Bacteria; kingdom Bacillati; phylum Actinomycetota; class Actinomycetes; order Kitasatosporales; family Streptomycetaceae; genus Streptomyces; species Streptomyces polygonati. The sequence goes on from NZ_JBHSBB010000010.1 coordinate 855,106, forward strand.
CTCACAGCTATTCTCACGTCATAGGTCATATCGTCTTGCTTTTCATACGACAGGGGAGTCGTCATCATCACCAAGCGCAAGGGCCTCGCCGCCGCCGGAGTGCTGGCCCTGATCACCGCCGGCTCCGCCGCCTGCGGAGTCGCCCAGGCCACCCCCGCGGGCAAGGTCCAGAACGCCTTCACCAAGCTGTCCGACCAGAAGTCGTTGACGCTCGGTGTCTCCTTCGGTGGCTCCGCCGACCAGATCTACACCTACTTCAAGGGTGAGGACGACTTCACCCGGGCCGACGCGCAGCTGCTGGCGAACCTGCGCGCGACGTACGCCTTCAGCTCCGACCAGCCGATCGGCCACCTCAAGTCCGGTGACAAGAGCGCCACGTTCGGCTTCGCGGTGTCCGACGACGCCGCCGCCAAGCAGCAGCTGATCGAGGTCCGCTCGATCGGCGGCAAACTGTATCTGCGGGCCGATCTCAAGGCGGTCTCCAAGCTGGCCTCCTCCGCCGACAGCGGCAGTGGCGACAGCGGCGACTCGCTGGGCCTGAACGAACTGCTGGACGAGGGCGACCAGCTGCCCGCCTCGATGGGAGCGTTCAAGGCCGCCCTCAAGGGCGACTGGATCAGCATCGACCCGACCGCGTTCGAGAGCCTCGCCAAGACCTTCGGCGCCGACGCCGGCCTCCCCACCAGCAACCCGCAGCTGGACGCCAAGACGCAGACCCAGGTGCTGACCGGGCTGCGGAACGCGGTCGCGCACAACGCGAAGTTCAAGGACCTCGGCAACCGCGACGGCGCCGACCACATCCAGCTGACCGTCCCGGCCCGGCCGTTCGCCAAGGAACTGACCACCAGTCTGGCCCCGGTGCTCAAGAAGGTCCCCGGCTACAAGCAGTCCGACGTGGACAAGGGGCTCAAGGACGTACCGAACCGTACGGTCAGCGCCGACCTGGCCATCAAGGACGGCACGATCTCCGCCGTCACCGTCGACCTGGCCCAGTTGGACGACCAGCCGCACACCGGCCAGCTCCCGCTCACACTGAGCCTGGCCGGCGGCACCGCCGCGGTGGCGGTGCCGTCCGGAGCGGTGGAACTCAAGCCGAAGGATCTGCTCGGCCTGATCACCGCCGACATGCCGAAGCTGGGCAGCGCCGATTCGTCGTCCGGTTCCGGCACCGATTCGTCCGGCTCCGGCGGTGACTCCTCGTCCAGCTCCTCCGCCGCGCCGAGCCTGACCGATCTGCAGAAGAGCCTGAAGACCCAGAAGCAGTTCGTCCCCAGCGGTCAGTAGCCCGGCCGCGGGCGCGGCCCGGGGCTCAGGCCCCGAGGCCGCGCTGGATCAGGTCGCACAGCGCGAAGACAAAGAGCGTGATGCCGATCACGCCGTTCACCGTGAAGAACGCCCGGTTCAGCCGGCTCAGGTCGTGCGGCTTGACGATCGAGTGCTCGTAGAGGAAGGCGCCGGCCACCACGGCCAGGCCCACCCACCAGAACACCCCGGTGTGCGTGGCCAGCCCGTACCAGACCAGCAGCCCGGTGGTGATCGCGTGGCAGACCCGGGCGCCGTAGAGCGCGGCGGGGATGCCGAAGCGGGCCGGCACCGAGCGGACGCCGTGCGCCCGGTCGGCGGCGACATCCTGGCAGCCGAAGATCAGGTCGAAGCCGCCGATCCACACCCCGACCGCCACACCCAGGATCACCGCGTCCCACGACCAGGAGCCGGTGACGGCCAGCCAGGCCCCGATCGGGCCCATCGCCTGCGCCAGCCCGAGGATGGCGTGCGGGAAGTGGGTGAACCGCTTGCCGTACGGATAGACCACCATCGGCACCACCGCGACCGGCGCCAGCGCCAGGCACAGCGGGTTGAGCAGCGCGGCGGCCCCCAGGAACACCACCACGGCGACCAGCGCGCCGGTCCACGCCGACCGTACCGACAGCGCCCCGGTGACGAGTTCACGCTTGGCGGTGCGCGGATTGCGGGCGTCGATCTCCCGGTCGATGATGCGGTTGCAGGCCATCGCGAAGGTCCGCAGGCCGACCATCGCCACCGTGATCAGCAGCAGTTCGACCCAGCGCACATCTCCGTCGTGCCGGAACATCGCGGTCAGCGCGGCGATGTACGCGAAGGGCAGCGCGAAGACCGAGTGCTCGATCATCACCAGCCGCAGGAAGGCCCGCACCCGGCTGTCGGGCCGGGGCTCGGACTCGAAAAGGTCCGCCGTCGTGGCGATCACAGGCCGTACTCCTTCCAGCGCTTCGTCACCAGATCATGCGTTTCCGGGTCGGAGAGCACCATCTCCGGCCAGCCGCCGTCGCGGGTGTAGCCCTCCTCGGGCAGCTTACGGGTCGCGTCGATCCCGGCCTTGCCGCCCCAGAACTGCTGGTACGACGAGTGGTCCAGGTGGTCGACCGGGCCCTCCACGACGGTCAGGTCACGGGCGTAGTCGGTGTTGCCCAGCGCCCGCCAGGCGACCTCGTGCAGGTCGTGCACATCGCAGTCGGCGTCGACCACCACGACCAGCTTGGTCAGCGACATCATGTGCGCGCCCCAGACCGCGTGCATGGTCTTCTGCGCGTGCTTGGGGTACTTCTTGTCGATCGAGACGATCGCGCAGTTGTGGAAGCCGCCGGCCTCGGGCAGGTGGTAGTCCACGATGTCCGGCACGATGACCTTCAGCAGCGGCAGGAAGAACCGCTCGGTGGCCCGGCCCAGCGGCCCGTCCTCGGTCGGCGGCCGGCCCACCACGATGGACTGGAACAGCGGGCGCCGGCGCATCGTCACGCAGTCGATGGTGAGGGCCGGGAAGGGCTCCTGCGGGGTGTAGAAGCCGGTGTGGTCGCCGAACGGCCCCTCCGGCAGCATCGTGCCCGGCTCCAGCCAGCCCTCCAGCACCACTTCGGCGGCGGCCGGGACCTGGAGCGGCACCGTCCGGCAGTCCACCATCTCCACCCGCTTGCCCTGGATGAAACCGGCGAACAGATACTCGTCGATGTCGCCGGGCAGCGGCGCGGTGGAGGCGTACGTCACGGCGGGCGGGCAGCCGAAGGCGATCGCGACCGGCAGCCGTTCGCCGCGCCGCTGGGCCACCTGGTAGTGGTTGCGGCTGTCCTTGTGGATCTGCCAGTGCATGCCGATGGTGCGGCGGTCGTGCCGCTGCAACCGGTAGAGGCCGAGGTTGCGCACGCCGCTCTCGGGGTCCTTGGTGTGGGTCAGCCCCAGGTTGAAGAAGGACCCGCCGTCCTGCGGCCAGGTGAACAGCGCCGGCAGCCGGTCCAGGTCGACATCGTCCCCGGTGAGCACGACCTCGTGGACCGGCGCGTCGCCGGACTTCACCTTCTTCGGCGGCAGGTGCGTCATCCCGGCGAGCTTGCCGAAGGCCTCCCGCACACCGACGAAGCCGTGCGGCAGCTCCGGCTTGAGCAGCCCGGCGATCTTGTCGCTGATGTCGCCGTACGAACGCAGGCCCAGCGACTTGAGCAGGCGGCGGTCGGTGCCGTAGACGTTCATCGCCAGCGGGGCGATCGAGCCGCGGACGTTCTCGAAGAGCAGCGCGGGGCCGCCGGCCTTGTTGACCCGGTCGGTGATCTCACCGACCTCCAGATACGGGTCCACCTCGGCGGTGACCCGCCGCAGGTCGCCGTCCTTCTCCAGGGCCCGCAGGAACGAGCGGAGATCGTCGTAAGCCATGGGCCCCAGTGTTCCATCCCGAGGTCCCCGATCCAGCCCTCGGGGCCCGCGCCTCGGCGGCGCTGGATAACCTGGACGGGGTCAAGAGTTGGTGAACGCGGGGGACGTGGGGGAACTGATGCTGCACTATCTGCTGTACCTGGTGCTCATCGCACTGTGGATCTACACCTTCGTGGACTGCCTGGGCACTCCGGAGCGCGAGGTACGGGGTCCGAAGGTGGTGTGGGTGCTGATCATCCTGTTCTTCGGGGAGATCATGGTCGGCCCGATCGCCTGGCTGGTGGCGGGCAAGCGGCGGGTCGCGCTCTCCTACCCGCAGTCGGCGTACGGGCGCACCGGCGAGCCGGGAGCCGCCGCCGCTCCCGCCGGAGCCGGGGCGGGCGCGGGCGCCGGAGCGGGTCCGGGGGCCGGGGCCGAACCGCCGGAGCCGCCGCGGAAGTTCGTCGCCCCGGACGACAACCCGGAGTTCCTGCGCTCGCTGAGCGAGCTGATCAAGCAGAAGCGCGAGGACGGCACCGCGCCGTCCGACGGCGAGTAGGCCCCGGGGACCGGTGCGCGCGGCCCCCGGGCCCCCGGGCTCCTTCGGGGTCAGACCCCGGCGTAGGAGTGCTTGCCGGTGACGAAGATGTTCACGCCGTAGTAGTTGAACAGGAAGCACGCGAAGGCGATCAGCGCCAGATACGCGGCCTTGCGGCCCTTCCAGCCGGCGGTGGCGCGGGCGTGCAGATAACCGGCGTACGCGACCCAGGTGATGAACGACCAGGTCTCCTTGGGGTCCCACTCCCAGTAGTGGCCCCACGCCGCCTGCGCCCAGATGGCGCCGGCGATGATGGTGAACGTCCACAGCGGGAAGACCAGCGCGTTCATCCGGTAGGCGAACTTGTCCAGGCTCGCCGCTGACGGCAGCCGCCGCATGACGTCGCCCCAGCGGTTGTCCTGCGCGCGGCCGGCGGTCAGCGCCAGCTCGTAGTGGTCGCGGAACAGGTAGAGCAGGGTGCCGACGGCGGCCAGGTAGAAGATCGCACCGGAGATGATCGCGCAGGAGACGTGGATCCACAGCCAGTACGAGTGCAGCGCGGGCACCAGCTGCTCGCTGGAGGTGTAGAGCACCGACAGGGCCAGGCCCAGGTCGAGCAGCACCGTGGTGGTGAGGAACAGCCCGATCCAGCGGACGTCCTTCTTCAGCGCCAGCAGCAGCAGGTACACACCGACGGCGACCGCGCCGAAGGTGGTGGAGAACTCGTACATGTTGCCCCACGGGGCGCGTCCCACCGACGCGGCGCGGAAGACCACGCCGGCCACGTGCAGCACCCAGGCCAGCGCGGTGAAGGAGACCGCGATCCGGCCGTACAGGTCGCCCTTCTCGGTGCCGCCGGCCGCGCCGGGGCCGTCCGCGATGCCCCGGTCACTGGCCGAGGCGCGGGTGATGACGGCTGGGCGCTCGATGGTGGTGGTGCCGCCGTCGCGCCGGGTGACCTGCACGGTCACCGGGGCGGCGCCGGCCGCCCCGGTCCGCTCGGCGGCCTCGGCGATGAGGGCGGCGGACTGCACGGCGACCTTGCTGCGCCCGCCGAAGACCCACTCCGCCAGGTGGGCGAGGAAGGCCAGCGCGTAGACGAACATCGCCGAACGGACCAGGTAGTTGCTGTAGTTCGCGAAGTTCTCGTTGACCGCGGCCGCGATGTTCACGCGCGGGCTCCTTCGTCGTCTGTCTGATGCCTGGGTGCTTCGGAATCTTCGGGTGCCGCCGGGGCGGCGGGTGCCCCGGGATCGCCGGGCGTGGCGAGGGTATCGGGCGTCCCGGACGGATCGGACACCGCGGGGTCCCCGGAGTGCTCGGCGTGCTCGGAGTCCTCGGGGTGCTCGGAGTCCTCGGGGTGCTCGGCGTCCGCAGGTTCTGCCGTAGTGGCCGCGTCCGGCTCCGGCTCCGGCTCCGGCTTAGGCGGGTCGCTCGGCTTGGCGGGGGCGTCCGGCTGGAGCTGCATGCCGAGGTCGCCCAGCTCGTCGGCGATCCGGGCGGACTCGCTGCGGCCGAGGCCGCCCAGCTCCACCAGCGTGCTGCCGTCGGCGGCGGTGGCCGCGCGGACCCAGATCCGGCGCCGCTGGATGAACAGCGAGCCCATCAGGCCGAGGATCGCGCAGAAGGCACTGACCAGGGCCAGCTCATTGCCCGACTGGTGGGAGATGGAGAAGCTGGCCCAGGTCTTGACGCCGTCGAAGGTGAGGGTGCCCGCGCCCCCCGGCAGGTCGAAGGAGGCGCCCGGCTTGAGGACGACGCCGTTGACGCCGGTCCCGGTGTTCAGCTGGTACTGCTTCATGTGCGCCGTGTCGAGCTGGTAGACGTTCTGCGGGATGCCGGAGTCGAGGCCGAGGTCGCCGTGGTAAGCGTTCAGCCACAGCAGCGGCTGCACCAGCTCGGGGAAGACGGAGAACGGACCGCGGGTGGTGTCGCCGGTCGGTGTGAAGTAGCCCTTGAAGGCGAGCTGGTCCGGCTTGCCGTTCTTGCCGACGGCGTCCGGGACCTTGACCACGCCGGTGGAGGTCAGGTTGGTGTCCTGCGGCAGGAAGGGCACCGGCCCCTGGTAAGCGACATTGCCCTGGCCGTCCTTGACGGTGACCACCGGCGCGTAGCCGTGCGAGATCAGGTAGATCTTCTCGCCGCCCAGGTTCAGCGGGTGGTTGACCGAGATGGAGCCCTTGACCGGCTTGCCCTCGGCGCCGTTCCAGTAGGTGATGTTCGCCTGGAACTTCAGCGCGGTGCCCTTCTCCGGCCCGGAGGTCGAGTACTGCTGGTCGAAGCTGTTCAGGGTGAAGCCGAACGGCTTGAGGTCGTCGGCGCCGTAGAGGGTGCCGCCGCTGAAGTCGTCGTACTGCGTCAGATTGTTGGTGAAGCCGTCGCCCTGGACGATCAGCTTGCCGCCCTCGGCCTTCTCCAGCGAGGTCAGCGCGAAGCCGATCAGCAGCCCGAACAGCGCCACATGGAAGAGCAGGTTGCCGGTCTCGCGCAGATAGCCCTTCTCGCCGGCCACCGAGGTGCCAGTGACGCTGGTACGGAACCGGCGGCCGCGCAGCGCCTTGCGGGCCGCCTCGGTCACCTGCTCGGGGCTCGCGTCGGTGCGCCAGGTGCTGTACGCCGGCAGCCGGGTCAGATGGCGCGGGGCGGCCGGCGGCTTGGACCGCAGCTGCCCGACGAACTGCCAGCTGCGCGGGATGATGCAGCCCGACAGCGAGACGAACAGCAGGATGTAGATCGCCGAGAACCACGGCGAGCTGTAGACGTGGAACATGCCCAGCCGCTCGTACAGCGGGCTGACCGTCGGGTGCGCCTTGGTGAAGGCGGCGACCTTCAGCTCGTCGGAACGCTGCGGGATCAGCGAGCCGGGGATCGCGGCCAGCGACAGCAGGAAGAGCAGGATCAGGGCGACCCGCATCGAGGTGAGCTGCCGCCACATCCAGCGCAGCCAGCCGAGTACGCCCATCGCGGGGACCCGGGACAGGCTGTCCACCGGCTGGGTGCTCAACTGCGCGCCGGCCGCGCCGAGTCCCTCTTCGGTACGGTCCGGCTCCGCTTCGGCGGTACGGACGTCGCCGTCCGTCTTCTGGGTGGTGCTCATGGGTCAGACCCCTGGGGTGAAGCTGCTCGACCAGATCTGCATCTGGTAGGTGATGTGGTCCCATACGCCGGTGACGAGCAGTACGCCGACCGCGACGAGCATGCCGCCGCCGACCCGCACGACCCACGCGTAGTGGCGTTTGACCCACGTGAAGGCGCCCAGCGTACGGCGGAAGGCTATGGCCACCACGATGAAGGGGACGCCCAGACCGAAGCAGTAGAAGGCCATCAGCAGGGCGCCGCGCCCGGCGCTGGCGTCGCTGACCGCCAGCGAGTTCACCGCGGCGAGGGTCGGCCCCATGCAGGGCGTCCAGCCGAGCCCGAACAGCACGCCCAGCAGCGGCGCCCCGGCCAGGCCCATGGCCGGTTTGAAGTGGAAGCGGAACTCGCGGTTGGTGACACCGCCGACCAGACCCATGAAGGCCAGGCCCAGCACGATGGTGAGGCTGCCGAAGATCTTGGTGAGGAGTTGCCGGTGGACCTGGAGCTCCCAGCCGAAGCTGCCGAACAGGGCGCCGGTGGAGACGAACACGGCGCTGAAGCCGAGTACGAACAGCGAGGCGCCGACCACCATCCGGCCGCGTTTGGCGTCCCCCAGGTCGGTCCCGGTGACGCCGGTCACATACGACATGTAGCCGGGGACCAGCGGCAGCACGCACGGGGAGAAGAAGGAGATCAGGCCGGCGAACATCGCGATCGGTATGGCGGCCAGCAGCGCTCCGGTGAGCACGGTCTGGTTGGCGTCCACCGCGAGGAGGGTCTGGCTGGGGTCGGCCGCGAGGACGGCCAGCGGGCCGGCTGCCACGTCACTTCTCCGCGGCGACCGGGTCGACGATCTCGTGCAGCTCGCTCTCGCTGAGCGCCTTCAGCGCGCGCACCGCGACCCGGCCCTGGCGGTCGATGACCAGGGTGGCCGGCAGGCTCTGCGGGTTCAGACTGCCCTTGGGGAAGCGCAGGATCAGCTTGCCGTACGGGTCGAACAGGCTCGGGTAGGTGATGTGGAAGGTCTTGTCGAACCGGGCGGCGTTGGAGACGTCCAGGTCGCGGGTGTTGATACCGAGGAACTGCACGCCCTTGGCCTGGTCGGCTGCGGCGACCGCGGCCAGGTTGGGGGCCTCGGCGCGGCAGGGCGCGCACCAGGAGCCCCAGATGTTGACCACGACGACCTTGCCCTTGTACTGCGCGAGGCTGACCTGGCTGCCGGCCACCGTCTTGCCCGAGATGTCCGGGGCGGCCTGGCGGTCGGCGGCCTTCACCGCGGTGATCTCGCCATTGCCGCCGACGAAGTTGGAACTCCCCGAGGAGGATCCGGATGAGCTGGCGGAGCAGGCGGCGGCCGCCAGCGCCAGGGCCACCGTTCCGGCCAGTACCGCGGCGGTGCGGAACGGGCGGCGTCGGAGGGCGCGCGTAGGACTCATGTGAAAAGTTTCGCATGGGCCTTCCGGCGATCTTTCCCGCCCCCCGACGCCCACACCAAAAGCGGCAATCGCCCCAAGTAAGGACCAGCGGGGTCAGGTGGTGGAGCCGACGGTGCCGAGGGCGGGGCTGATGCCGGTGTCGCCGCCGGTGCCGCCGCCGGTGCCGGTGCCGGTGCCCGGGTCGCCGCCGGTGCCGGGAGCGGGATCGGGAGCGGTGTCGCCGGCCCCGGCTCCGGCGGCCGCCGGGTCCGGCGCGAGGAACTCGCTCCAGCCGCCGGGCGGCTGCTCGCCGACCTGGAGCTGGCGCAGCCGGTCCAGCACCGCCGGGTCCTGCGCGTCCAACCAGTCCACGAACTGGCGGAAGCTGACCAGCCGCACGTCTTTCTGGCCGAGCGAGGCGATGTGCTTGAACGCCTCCTCGACGGCGTCCATGTAGATCCCGCCGTTCCACTGCTCGAAGTGGTTGCCGATGAACAGCGGCGCCCGGTTGGTCTCGTAGGCCCGCTGGAAGCCGGCGATGTAGGAGGCGGCGGCCTGGCTGCGCCAGTACGGGTAGTTGCGGGGGTCGGAGGAGGTGGCGCTGTGCGACTGGTTGGCCAGCATGTTGTAGTCCATCGACAGCACCTCGAAGCGGTGGCCGGGGAACGGGATGAGCTGGAGCGGCAGGTCCCAGATGTCGTCGCGCTTGGCCGGCCAGGTCTGGTTGCCGCCCGGCGAGCTGGCGTCGTAGCGCCAGCCGAGCGCTTTGGCGGTGGGCAGCAGGTTGTCCTGGCCGAGCAGGCAGGGGGTGCGGCCGCCGACCAGTTCCCGCTCGTAGTCGAAGGGCAGCGGGTCGTGCTCGTACCAGCCGGTAGTGGTCTTCCAGGAGGTGACGAAACGTTTCGCCTGGTCGATCTCGCTCTGCCAGTCGGCGGGGGTCCAGCGGGCGACGCTGCCGGGGCCGGTGCAGAAGTGGCCGTTGAAGTGGGTGCCGATCTCGTGGCCGTCGAGCCAGGCGTGGCGGATGCTGTCCAGGGTCATCTTGAGGTGTTCGTCGGCGAGGTAGCCGATGTCGCTGGCGCCGGGGGCGCCGTGCGGCGGGTTGTACGACAGCTTCTTGGCCTCCGGCAGCAGGTAGAGGCCGGACAGGAAGAAGGTCATATGGGCGCCGTGGTCGGCGGCGAGCTTGAGGAAGCGGGGGAACAGGCCGGTGCCGACCTCGCCGGCGCCGTCCCAGGAGAAGATCACGAACTGTGGGGGCGCCTGGCCCGGCTCCAGCCGGTCGACGACCGGCTGGTTCGGCTGGGTGCCGGTGTCGGCGGTGGAGCCGTCCCCGATCAGGGTGACCATCCGCTCCGGTTCGCGGTGGGCGCTGCCCCCCGACTTCTCCCCGGTCTTCCGCGCCCGGGGAGGCGGCTCCGCCTTGACCCCGCCGTCCGCCCCGCACCCGGCCACCGCGACCCCGGCGGCAGCCCCGGCGGCGGTGGTCAGCAGGGTCCTTCGGCTCACGGCGCTCATATCTGGTCCCCGTCCTTCGGCGTCCCCGGAACTCACCTGCGGATGAGGGCAACCCGGGCGAAAACGGCCACCCACCTCGCGGTTCAGAGGTTCCTCGCTGCCGCTGGCCTACCGGGGATCTCCGGCGAACGCCCCCTGAACGGCCCATAAGTATCACTGGTTCGGTGGGCTCCCGCTCCGCGCGGCCCCTGCCCCCGAGCCGCCCCGCCCAGCCCCTCCCGGCCGTCCCCCGGCCACCGGCCGGTGGCCGGCTGAGCGCGCAGTTCCCCGCGCCCCTACGGGGCTCGGTTCCCCTGCCGCCCGAGCGGAACCATGCCCCGAAAGGGGCGCGGGGAACTGCGCGACCAGCCACGACGCACCCGCAGCCCGGCGACCGGCGGGGCGCCCCGGGGAATCGGTTGGGCGCCGCGGGCTTACGCTCCGAAGGACCCCGGCGACGGCTTCGTCCCCGCCCGCAAGTGCGCCGGGACGAGGTCGATCGCCGGCTCGGTGTAGGCGATGGAGACGATGCGGTCACCCTCGTAGGTGAAAGACGTGAGGCTCGCCAGGGTGCACTGGCGCTTGCGGGGGTCGTGCCAGAGGCGCCGGTGCTCGGCGAAGGACCGCATGATCCAGATCGGGAGCTGGTGGCTGACGCAGACCGCCTCGTGACCGCGGGCGGCGTCGCGGGCCGCGGCCAGGGCGGCCGACATCCGGACGACCTGGTCGACGTAGGGCTCGCCCCAGCTCGGCCGGAAGGGGTTTACCAGGTACTTCCAGTTCGCCGGCTTGCGCAGCGCCCCGTCGCCGACCCCGAAGGTCTTGCCCTGGAAGACGTTCGCCGCCTCGATCAGGCGCTCGTCGGTGGCCAGCTCCAGGCCGTGGGACGCGGCGATCGGCGTCGCCGTCTCCTGCGCCCGCTCCAGCGGCGACGCGACCACGTAGCGGATGTCCCGCCCGGCCAGGTGTCCGGCCACCCGGTCGGCCATCTCCCGGCCCAGCTCGGACAGGTGGAATCCGGGGCTGCGCCCGTACAGCACCCCCTCGGGGTTGTGCACCTCGCCGTGCCGCATCACATGCACCACGGTCAGTTCCGTACCGGCCGCAGCGCCGGAGGTCTCCTCGCTCATGCCTGGGCCTCCGCCGCGGCGCGGGCGGCGGCGGGCAGGGCGGCGGCGATCCGCGCCACCGCCCGCTCGTCGTGGGCGGTGGAGACGAACCAGGACTCGAAGGCGGACGGCGGCAGATAGACGCCCTGCGCCAGCATCGCGTGGAAGAAGCCGGTGAAGCGGTACGCCTCCTGCCGGCGTGCCCCGTCGAAGTCGTGGACCGGCTCGTCGGTGAAGAAGACCGAGAACATGTTGCCCGCCGCCTGGACCCGGTGAGCGACGCCCTCCTTGGTGAGCGCCTCCGCGACCAGCCCCTGGATCTCCGCCGAGACGGCGTTCACCTTCGCGTACGCGTCGTGGTCCAGCAGCCGCAGCTGCGCGAGTCCCGCCGCGGTGGCGACCGGGTTCCCGGACAGCGTGCCGGCCTGGTAGACGGGGCCGACCGGGGCCAGCAGCCCCATCACGTCGGCCCGGCCGCCGAACGCGGCGGCCGGGAAGCCGCCGCCCATCACCTTGCCGAAGGTCATCAGATCGGGGCGCACCCCGTCGATCCCGTACCAACCCGACGCGCTGACCCGGAAGCCGGTCATCACCTCGTCGGAGATGTAGAGCGCGCCGTCCTCCCGGCACAGCCGGGCGAGTTCGGCGTTGAAGCCCTCGCGGGGCGGGACGACGCCCATGTTGCCGGGCGAGGCCTCGGTGATGAGGCAGGCGATCTGGCCGGGGTGCGCCCGGAACGCCGCGCGCACCGCCTCGATGTCGTTGTACGGCAGCACGATCGTGTCGCCGGCCTGCGCGCCCGTCACCCCAGGGGTGTCCGGCAACCCGAACGTGGCCACCCCGGAACCCGCCGCCACCAGAAGGGCGTCCACATGGCCGTGGTAACACCCCGCGAACTTCACCACTTTGGCCCGGCCGGTGAAGCCGCGGGCCAGCCGGATCGCCGACATGGTGGCCTCGGTGCCGGAGGACACCAGCCGTACCCGCTCCAGGGGTTCGACCCTGGCCACCATCTCCTCAGCCAGCGCCACCTCGCCTTCGCCGGGCGTACCGAAGGACGTGCCGCGGGACACCGCCGACTGGACGGCCGCGATCACCTCGGGGTGCGCGTGCCCGAGGATCATCGGCCCCCAGGAGCAGACGAGATCGACATACTCACGTCCGTCCGCGTCGGTCAGATACGCACCGGCACCGGACACCATGAACCGGGGCGTACCACCCACGGCGCGGAACGCGCGCACCGGAGAGTTCACCCCTCCTGGTGTCACGGCCGCCGCGCGGTCGAAGAGTTCCTGGGACACTGGTGCCTCGTACGCATAGCTCACGGGATCGCTCACACACACATGCTCTCAAACAGCGGGCGTTGCGCCGCAACGTCTCAACACCGCATCTGACACGATGATCGGGTTGCATGGTTGGGGCAGCGGATGGTCGGGTAGTGGAATGCAGCAGCGTGGTGGCGAACCGGGCGACAGCCCGGGCGATCACGACCCCGAACGCGCCCGCCCCACCGGCAGACGCCGCCGCTCGCCGCATGATCCACTCACACCTGAACACCGCAGTCCGGAAGAACGCGATCAAGAACACCACGAGCAACACGAACCTCGCGCGGAGCGCGAAAGCCCGGCGGACGACCGCACGCCGGACCAGCGGGGTTCACCGCAGCACCGACCGGAACAGCACGGTCCGGAGCACCGCAGTACCGAACAACACCGCACCACCGAGCAGCACCGCAGCACCGGGCAGCACCGTCCGGAACACCGCAGACCAGAACACCGATCGACCGCAGAGGGCAGGAGCAGGGGTGGCCGAGTGGGGGTGACCTACAAGTACTTCGGTGCGCCCGACGGTGCCACCGCGGCGCGCGTCCCGATCTCCATGCGGCCCGAGGAACTGGGTGGCGACGAACTCGGTCAGGGCATGTACACCAAGGTCAAGCCGGAGACGATGGCCGCCATGGTGCTGACCGGCATCGAGGGCATAGCCCCTTCCAAGGTCCCCCCGCTGGAGCTCGTCGTGCTGCATCCCGACTACGCGGTCGTCCGGCTGCCCGCCTCGGTGGTGGAGCCGCTGCGCACCGCCGACGAGGAGTCGCTCGGCGCGGCCGCGTTCATCTGGTCCACCGTGCCGGACCGCCGCGGCCCGCGCGACGCCTTCGTGATCTACCGGATGCTCCACGAGTGGCAGGATTTCGCCCGCCGCTGCGAGGAGTCGGGCCACCAGCTCTACTGCCTGGTCTGGCCCTGACGGACGGCCGGCCCCGCCGCGCGCCGGGGCCTTTTCGCCCGGTTTACGTATGGCGGATCACCGCAACGTCGGGTACACGCAGATCAGCCACCGCCGGCCCGTCCCGTGGTGCCATGTGCTAAAGTTGCATGAGTTGCAGTTTTGGTACCCATGAACTCTGTGTGCGCCTGACGGGATGTGACCCTCGGGCGCATTTTTGTTTTTCCGGCTTCCGGATGGGGTCAAGGCAGCGACGCCATACCCGTAAAGTGCGGGCTTGGAATCTGCCCCTATCAAGAGGAGTCACATATGGCTACTGGCACCGTGAAATGGTTCAACGCGGAAAAGGGTTTCGGCTTCATCGAGCAGGACGGCGGCGGCGCTGACGTCTTCGCCCACTACTCGAACATAGCCACCCAGGGCTACCGCGAGCTCCAGGAAGGCCAGAAGGTGACGTTCGACGTCACGCAGGGCCAGAAGGGCCCGCAGGCGGAGAACATCGTCCCCTCCTGATCCTGGGGAAGCACGACCGGCTGGGTCCCGCACTCTCGGGCGCGGGGCCCGGCTTTTCTGCTGCTCCCAGTGAATTGGTTTTCCCTTCATTCATCTGTCCGGCTCGTTCTGCGAGTCTCCGCCCCAGCTGCACGCTGCGGAGTCTTTTCCGGCACGCGCCGCCTTCGAGGAAAGACTCCGCACATGAATGGCAAAGGCCGACGCACCTCATCGCGTCAATTCCCCCGTTCGACGTCGGCGTCGGGTTCCCCCCGCCGCCCGGCGCCCGCTCGCGGCGGCCGGCCGGCCGCCCAGCAGGGCGAATTCGCGCTGCCGGTGAGTACGACGCCGTCACTGCCCGCGGTCGAGTCCTTCGCGGACCTCGACATGCCCGCGCCGCTGCTGGCCGAGCTGACCCGCCAGGGCGTCACCGTGCCGTTCCCGATCCAGGGGGCCACGCTGCCGAACTCGCTGGCGGGACGGGACGTGCTGGGCCGCGGCCGTACCGGCTCCGGCAAGACGCTCGCCTTCGGGCTGGCCATGCTGGCCCGGACCGCCGGGCAGCGCGCCGAGCCCCGGCAGCCGCTGGCGCTGGTGCTGGTCCCCACCCGGGAACTGGCCCAGCAGGTCACCGACGCCCTGACGCCGTACGCCAGGCCGCTGCGGCTGCGGATGACCACCGTCGTCGGCGGTATGTCGATCGGCCGCCAGGCGGGCGCGCTGCGCGAGGGCGTCGAAGTGGTCGTCGCCACTCCGGGCCGGCTGCGCGACCTGGTCGAGCGCGGCGACTGCCGGCTGGACCAGGTGGCCATCACGGTGCTGGACGAGGCCGACCAGATGGCCGACATGGGCTTCATGCCGCAGGTCACCGCCGTGCTCAAGCAGGTGCTTCCCGGCGGCCAGCGGATGCTGTTCTCGGCCACCTTGGACCGCAACGTCGACAAGCTGGTCCGGCTGTTCCTCACCGACCCGGTGGTCCACTCGGTGGACCCGTCGGCCGGCACCATCACGACCATGGAGCACCACGTGCTGCATGTGTCCAACGACGACAAGCGCGCCGCCACCATCCGTATCGCCGCCCGGGACGGCCGGGTGATCCTGTTCATGGACAGCAAGCGCGCGGTGGACCGGCTGACCCGCGATCTGCTGGCCGGCGGGGTCCGCGCGGCGGCGCTGCACGGCGGGAAGTCCCAGCCGCAGCGCAACCGCACCCTGGCGCAGTTCAAGAGCGGCGATGTGACGGCGCTGGTGGCCACCAATGTGGCGGCCCGCGGCATCCACATCGACGACCTCGACCTGGTGGTGAACGTCGATCCGCCGGCCGACCACAAGGACTACCTGCACCGCGGCGGCCGTACCGCCCGCGCCGGGGCGTCCGGCAGCGTCGTGACGCTGGTGCTGCCCGATCAGCGCCGTGACATGGACCGGCTGATGGTCGACGCCGGGATCGCCCCGCGTACCGCCCAGGTGCACTCGGCGGACCCGGAGCTGGCCCGGATCACCGGCGCCCGGGTGCCTTCGGGCATCCCGGTCACCATCGCGGTGCCGGTACCGGCCGCGCACCCCGGAACCGGGACGCCGGCGGCCGGCCGCGGCAGGCGCGGACGGCGGCGTGCCGCGGCGCCCGGCACCGGCGGACCGCGCGTACCGGGCTCGGGTTCCGGCTCGGGTACGGGCGGCGGCACCGGCAAGGGTTCCGGCGCGGGCTCGGGTTCGAGCGCCGGCCGCGGCGGTTCGGGCGGCCGGACGGCCGGATCGGGCAGCGGCAGCGGCAGCGGCGGCGGCCGGGCGGCCCGCCCGGAGCGCTCGCCGTACCGCAGGCACGCCGCATAAGGGGCAACGGGGGAAAGATCATTCCCAGCGGCGAGTCTCTTCAAACGAGACTCACGCAGATCACACCCCGTGCCAGGTACGCTGGCAGCGCCGAGGACATCTAGCATGCCGGACCATAGACGGTGTCATCCTGCGGCGAGTGGATACACCGGGTCCACGCGCCCGGGGACGGGCCCAGTGCCATGACCAGTGACTCCGCGATCATGCCCGCATCATCCCCGCCAACGCCCGGGTCGCTGCCCGCGGCGTTGGTGGACTCCTGCGACGGAACTCTCGCCGGGACACCGGCCGACGCCGGCAGCGACTTCGCGCGACTGGCCAAGCGAGTGGCCACCTCCGGACTGCTGAAGCGGCGGCCCGGCTACTACACGGCGCGGATCGGCGGCATAGCTTTCCTGTACGCCGCCACCTGGGCCGGATTCGCGCTGATCGGCAGCTCCTGGTGGCAGCTGATCACCGCGGGCGTGCTGGGCGTGCTCTTCGCCCAGATCGCGCTCGTCGCGCACGACATCGCGCACCGGCAGGTCTTCCGGCTGCGCCGCCCCAGCGAGATGGCCGGCCGGATCGCCGGAAACCTCTGCGTGGGCATGAGCTACGGCTGGTGGCAGGACAAGCACACCCGGCACCACGCCAACCCGAACCACGAAGAGCTGGACCCCGACGTCAACCCCGACATCCTGCTCTGGTCGACCGATCAGGCGCGGGAGGCGCGCGGCGTCGCGAAGTTCATCGGCGGCAGCCAGGCGTACCTCTTCTTCCCGCTGCTGACGCTGGAAGGCATGAATCTGCACGTGGCCGGCGTCCGGGCGCTGTTCCGCCCGGCGTTCAAGCAGCGCGGCCTGGAAGCGGCCCTGCTGGGCCTCCATGTCGCCGGGTACCTGACGATCCTGCTGCTGGTGCTCTCCCCCCTCCAGGCGCTGGTCTTCATAGCCGTGCACCAGGGACTGTTCGGCGTCTACATGGGCTGCACCTTCGCGCCGAACCACAAGGGCATGCCCACCATGAAGGGCGACGACCGTCCGGACTTCCTGCGCCGGCAGGTGCTGACCTCCCGCAACGTCCGCGGCGGCCTGTTCACCGACCTCGCGCTGGGCGGCCTCAACTACCAGATCGAGCACCACCTGTTCCCGAGCATGCCCACCCCGCACCTGCGCCGCGCCCGCCCGATCGTGCAGGCGTACTGCGCCGAGCTGGGAATCTCGTACGCCGAGTCCAGCCTGATCTCCTCCTACGCCCAGGCGCTGCGCCACCTGCACCGCGTGGGCGCACCGCTGCGCGCGGCTCCGTCGGCCTGATTCCGACCTGAGCCCGGCTGCGGCTCCACCGGCCCGGACCCCGCCGGGAGCCGCCCCGCCCGCGCCCTTTCCGGCTGTCACCACCGCCGCGAACGTGAGAGTGTGGCACCTCCGGCTCCACCCCTCCGTCCCCCTTGCTGAGGCATGATGCGCGTCACCATCGCTCGCCGACACTTCTACTTCCACCGGAACGAGGTGGAGGAGGCGATGAACGGTGTCACTCCCGAGCCCGTCACGGGGGTATCGGTTGAGATCGGTGGTGTGAGCTACCCGATCATGCAGGTGGGCGCGGTGATCACCCGCCAGGACCGTCGGGACTTCAGCTCGGGTGAAGTGCAGCGGGCGATGGCGGCGCTGGGGTTCCCCTGCCGGACGACCGTGGAGTGAGCGGGCGGGTGGCCGGTTGAGCCTGGGGTGCCGCGTTCTCGCCGGAACGAGCCCCGCACCCCGGCCACCCGGGTCCCGCCCGCCCGCCGTGCGACGGGAGTACGGTGGCCCCACCGATGGCTTCCCGCACCCCGGTGTCCCTGCCGGGGTCGCCCTCGGTGAAGCACCGACGCCGGGCGGCTACCGACCGCCCGGGAAGAGACCGCGTGATGACCGAGAAGACACCGTTCCCCGAATCGCTGCCCTCTCCCGGGCTGGCCGAGGTCCGTATCACCGCCGACTCCCCGGAGACCGCGCGCCAGGTCGCCGCGGCTCTCGGCCGCCTCTTCGACGCGCCCGAGCAGAGCAGCCAGCCCGCCGGCCCCGACGGCAGCGGCACCTGCCTGCTCATCACGGTGGACACCACCCGCGCCGCGGGCCAGCAGCAGCCCTTCCGCCCCCACTTGGTGCCCGACGCCCGCCACAGCCCCTGACGAGGCTCCTCCGCCGTACGAGTACGACGGCCGCGTCAGAGGTCGTCCGCGTCAGGTCTCCGCGTTGCCGGCCCTGCCCTACGAGGCCGCTTTCTCCTTGTGCGACGGCATCGGGCCGAGCTGGACGAAGGCCTTGGTGAGGCCGCGCTTGAGCAGCTGGGACACCGGCCGCTCGATCAGCCGGTGGATCAGGTAGGCGATCAGCAGTCCCGAGGCGAGCAGCCCGGCGACGAGCACCCGCGCGTCGAAGCGGTCGCGCAGCTCATGGATGGCGATCGTGCCGGCGACGTAGTGGATCAGGTAGAAGGGGTACGTGAGGGATCCGGCGGTGGCCAGCCACTTCCACTGGAAGCGGTCGGTGAAGCCGAGCGCGACGCACACCATGAAGACGATGAACAGGCTGTAGATCACCACCGCGCCGCGATAGCTGGAGACGTGCTCCACCTGGTCGATCCGGCGGCCGAGTTCGTCCTGCGCCATCAGCCAGGACAGCGCGAGTATGCCGAACAGCAGCAGGTCGGGACCGAAGCGGTACATCAGGAACAGCGCCAGTCCGGCGATGAAGTACCAGGCGCCGTCCGGGTCGGCGAGCGTCACCAGGAACGGGAAGCCGGACACCGGGGCGATCATCGCGAGCGCCCCCCACACACAGCAGAAGAGCACGACCCTGCGGTAGGTGAGCCCGACGGCGACGACCACCAGGAAGATCAGGTAGAAGCGCAGCTCGGACCACAGTGTCCAGTAGACGCCGTCCACGTTGGGTATGTTCGAACCGGACTGCAGCATCGAGAGGTTGAAGAGCGCCTCGCGCGTCTTGGGCTTCGCCCACACCCCGGGGAAGGCGGTCACCACCGCGGTGGTGAACACCACGCCGACCCAGTACGCGGGGTAGAGCCGGATCACCCGGGAGACGAAGAAGTCGCGCGGCCGGCGTCCCCAGCAGGACATGCAGATCACGAAGCCGCTGATGACGAAGAAGATCTCGACGCCTATCCAGCCGTAGGCGGCGAACCGGAAGACGCTCGGCATGATGTGGGACACCGGGCGGTCCCATATGAGGTTGTGCGGCGAGTTCACCCGGTGGGTGCCCGCGTAGTGGTGCAGGGCGACCAGGACCGCGGCGAACAGCCGCAGCGCGTCGATGATGTACAGCCGCGCGCGCTTGGGCCGGGCGGGCGCCGGGGACACCGGGTCCGCCGCCACCGGCTCGGGGAGCGCCGCGGCCGGCGGTGCGATGGTGGGCGCGGACGCCTCCCAGGACGCCGTCCTGACCGCCGCGCGTTCGGTGACCGTCACCGGGGCTCCCGCCCCGCTCACGGTCTCCCGGGCCGGCGCGGCCGCCGGAGTCGAGGGGAGAAGTCCGCTGCCCCCGGGTATGGATACGGGGCCGACCGGCCAGTCGTCCGCCCCGCCCCTCTCCGCATGCCTCATGTGCCGTCCTCGTCAGTAAGCGGCGGTGCGGGCCTGCTGTGTCTCCCCCGACGGAGCCGCCATCCCCCAAGAAAGCATCAAACTACGGTAATCGTTCGAGAGCGAACCGGACAGAAGCCCGCATTCGAACAGGGTTAACGGAGACTTGACCTTAGGAACACTTTTTCCGCGCGTCAAGTTCATCCGGAGTTCACCCGCGCTCCATCGCGAACGTCGGTTTTCGGCCAGCGGGGCGCCTGCGTGACCGGGACCGATCGCCCCTAGGATCGGGGCGGACACGGGGCCGCCGCGAGCCGGCGCCCCGCAGGGACACGGCACGGAAGGCAGCCTGTGCACGACCACACGATCAGCGGCTATCTGGAACGTCTCGCGGCCCGCGAACCCGCTCCCGGCGGCGGCGCGGCGGCGGCCCTGCACGCGGCCCAGGGCGCCGCCCTGGTCGGCATGGTCGCCCGCTACACCACCGGCGAGAAGTACGCCGAGCAGGCCGGGGAGGTCGCCGAGATCATCGTCGAGAGCGATCAACTGCGCTGGCGGGCGGTGGAGTTGGCAGCCGATGACGCGCTGGCCTTCACCGCGGTGACCGACGCGTACCGGCTGCCGCGCGCCGACGACGAGCAGAAGGCGGCCCGCTCCCTGGCCATCGCGAGGGCACTGGCCGGCGCGGCCCGCCCGCCGGCCGCGGTGATCACCGTGGCGACCCGGGTCGTCGCGCTGGCCGAGACCCTGCTGCCCTACGGCAACCCCAATGTGGTCACCGACATCGCCGCCGCCACCGAGGCGGCCCGCGCGGCGGCCACCACCGCCAGAATCAATGTCGAGATCAACCTCGGCGGCATCAAGGACGAGGCGGTACGCACCGAATTGACCGCCTCGGTCGCCGGTGTGGACGAGCTGGCGGCCCGGGCCGAAGCGGTCACCGCCGCGGTACGGACGAGGATCGCGCGATGACCGGAGACGGGATCGCCTCCGGCGTCGCGGCCTCCGGGCCGTCCGGACACCTGGGCGGTACGGCCGGCGCCGGCGCCGCTCCTCCCCCGGCCCGCGCCCTCACCGGCGCCGCCCGCGCCGCCGAACTGCGCGCCGAGGTCGCCGCGTTGGCCGCCTCTCTCACCGAACGCGGGACGACGCCCCGGCTGGCGGTGCTCGTCGCGACCGAGGACGAGTCGACGGCCTGGTACGTACGGTCCATCGCCCGCGCCGCCACGAAGACCGGGATCGTCTGCGACACCGTGACGCTGCCGCCGACCGCGTCGCCGGACCGGATCGCGGAACTGCTCGCCGAGCTGAGCGCCGACCCGGCCGTGCACGGGGTGATCCTCCAGACACCGCTGCCGCCGGGCGCGGTCGCCGCCGAACTGGCCGCCGCCATCGCGCCGGACAAGGACGTGGACGGCGCGAACCCGCTGAGCCTGGGCCGGCTGGCCGCCGGACGGCCGGCCTTCGCCCCGGCCACGGCGGCGGCCGTGGTGGAACTGCTGGACGCCCACGGGATCGAGCTGCTCGGCCGTACGGTCGCGGTCGTCGGCCGGTCCACGGTGGTCGGCAAGCCGCTGGCCCATCTGCTGCTGGACCGGGACGCCACCGTCACCGTCTGCCATTCCCGTACGGCCGACCTGGCCGCCGCCACCCGGCACGCGGACATCGTGGTCGCCGCCGCCGGGCGGCCCGGGCTGATCACCGCGGCGCACATCGGGGAGGGCGCGGTGGTGGTGGACGTCGGCACCAACCCGACACCGGAGGGCGGGCTGACCGGCGACGTGGACGCGGAATCGGTGGCCCCGAAGGCGGGCGCGCTGTCGCCGGTGCCGGGCGGGGTGGGGCCGATCACCACGGCGCTGCTGCTGCGGCACACGGTACGGGCGGCCGAGCGGGCGGCGGGCGCGGCCACTGGACCGGAACCGGGAGCGGGACCGGGCCTGACCTGACCTGACCTGACCTGACCTGAGCTGACCTGACGGAGCACCGGAACCGGACACCGGGCGGGCGCACCGGCCGCATATGCTGCACCGAGCGTCTCGTCAGCAGTCACGTCAGCCCGAGGACCGGCCGGTCACCGCAGGTCCCGCCACGAAAGGCAGCCGCGCATGAGCCCCCGCCCCCGTACCGCAGTGGTCACCGGAGCGAGCAGCGGCATCGGCGCCGCGACCGCCCGCCGGCTGGCCGACGCCGGCTTCCATGTGATCCTCGCCGCCCGCCGGGTGGAGCGGCTCGACGCGCTGGCCAAGGAACTCACCGCCGCGGGCGGCACCGTGACGGTGTATCCGCTGGACGTCACCGACCGCGCCGCCGTGGACGCCTTCGCCGCCGCGCTCGACGTGCACTCGCCGATCCATGTCCTGGTCAACAACGCGGGCGGCGCGCTGGGCACCGACCCGGTCGCCATCGCCGACCCGGCCGACTGGCGGACGATGTACGAGGTCAACGTCATCGGTGTCCTCAATGTCACCCAGGCCCTGCTCCCCGCGCTGACCGCCTCCGGCGACGGCACGGTCGTGGTGCTCTCGTCCACCGCGGGGCTCGGCACCTACGAAGGCGGAGGCGGCTATGTGGCGGCCAAGCACGGCGCCCACGCCATCGCCGAGACGCTGCGCCTGGAACTCAACGGCCAGCCGGTGCGGATCATCGAGATCGCGCCCGGCATGGTGCGGACCGACGAGTTCTCGCTCAACCGCTTCCACGGCGACGCCGAGCGCGCCGCCGCCGTCTACGCGGGCGTGGCCGAACCGCTGACCGCCGACGACGTCGCCGACACCGTCTCCTGGGCCGTCACCCGGCCCTCCCACGTCAATGTGGACCTGCTGGTGCTGCGCCCGCGCGCCCAGGCCAGCAACACCAAGGTCCACCGCGAGCTGTGAACGGTCGCCCGGCGCGGACCCTCCCCGTCACCCGGGACCGGCCGGGCGCCGCGGAGCCGGCGGATAGCCGCCCGCGCTTCCCGCACGCCCGCGACGGGCGGCCGACCTCGCCGTAAGGTGTTCGCACGATACGGCGGGGGGAGCCAGGGTGATCACCGAACCGGAGATGTGGGACGAGCCCGGGGCGGTCGGTCCCGGTGGGCCGCTGGGCGGCTCCGAACACCCGCTCCCAATCGAGGGGTTGGCCGGGGGGTTCACCGAACGCCGGCCGTGGTGGTGGGCACTCGGCGGGGTCCTCGGCGCCTCCGCGGTCTGGGCCGCCGTCCTGCACGGCACCGGCTACGGCCACCGTCCGGCTCCCGACCTGCACGGCTACCACCTGATCGACAGCCCCTGCGGCGGCTTCAACCTCAAGGCCCTCACCGACGCGGTGCACAGCACCAGTTACCAGGCGTCCCCCACGGACCTGCGCCGGGGCCCCGCGCTGGACTCGGCCGCCTGCACCCTGACCACCGTCGCCTCCGCGGGCAACGGCTGGACGAGCACGTACACCGTCACCGTCGGCGTCGAACTGCACAAGAAGACCGATCCCCGGGTCGAGTTCGAGGACCGCAACCACCTGGAGTCGGCCAGTCTGAGCGCCGAGGAGCCGGGCACCCTCGTCGTCGGCACGTCCCCGCCCGACAAGGTCACGTCGGTGGCCGGTCTGGGCGACAGCGCGTATCTGCTCACGGCCGGCAACAGCGACCAGACCCTCACGGTGCTGCACGGCGGCGCGGTCTTCTCCCTCCAGCTCAGCCGGTACAGCAACTGGAACGGCCCCGGCATCCCGCCGACCGACGCCGAGCTCTTCCGGCCCACGCCTGTCGACCTCGGTCCGGCCCTGCGGGCCGCCATGCGGCACCTGATGGGCGTGCTGTCGTCCTGAGTCGGGGGCGGGTCCTCACCCGGGAGGGCAGTCCAGGGCCATCTGGGTCCGGGCCCACCCGGCGCCGCTGATCCGGACCACCAGCACACCGGCGCCGCCGCCGGGATACGGAGCGCCGGGGGACGAGCCGGACACCTCGGGCGGCACGGTCGGCACGGGCCCGGCCGGCACGGACCGACCGATGCCGGACCGCTTGGCGGCCAGTCTTTTGGCCGTCGACGGCTCCGCGCGGTACGCCGCCGCGACCGTGCAGGTCAGCTGCCGGACGGCCAGTGGAGTGAGCGGGGCGACGCCCGCGGGGAGTTCGACCAGCACGGTGCCCGAGACGTCCTTCACCGCCGGTGGGGACGGCAGCCGGGGCAGCTGGGTGCGGACGTCGGCCACCTCGGTCGCGGTGGGGCCCTTGAACACCTGGTCGACGGCGAGGGCGACATCGGGCGCGCCGCCGCGCGGCACCGCCACCAGGGCGCCGTCGCCGGACAGGAAGTAGAGGAGCGTCCCCGGCGGCATCCCGGTCGCCGGTTCACCGGCCTGGATGACGTCGGAGGGCGGCACCCCGCAGGCCGACAGCGCGCATACGGCCAGCAGACCCGCGAGCAGAGCCGGTCGGCGCCCGCCCTTCACCACCATGTTCACCAGCGCCTTCACCAGCGCCTTCACCACCGTGTTCACGACCGGCCCCCCGGGTCGGCCCGCCGGCCCGCGCCGGATTCGCCGTGGTGGCGCAGCGGGAACTCGACGGTGAAGACCGAGCCGCCCCCGGGCCGGTTCCGGGCCCGGATCAGCCCCCCGTGCAGCGCCACGTTCTCGGCGGTGATGGCGAGCCCCAGTCCGCTGCTCTCGCTGCGGGTCCGGGTGGTGTCCGCCTTGTAGAAGCGCTCGAAGATGTGCGGCATGTCCGCCTCCGTGATCCCGGGGCCGCTGTCGGCCACCTCGATGACGGCCCAGGCCCCCCTTCCCCGTCCGCCGGCCGCGCCGACCGACACCAGCACCGGCGGCGCGCCGTGCCGCAGCGCGTTGCCCACCAGATTGGCCACGACCACGTCGAGCCGGCGCGGGTCCACCCGGGCCCGCAGCGCGCCGGGCGGCGGCAGGTCGGTCTCCACCCGGTCCAGCCAGCCGCGCGAGGCCAGGGTGCGTTGGACGCACTCGGCCATGTCGATCTCGTCGAGGTTGAGTTCGGCGGCGCCCGCGTCGAAGCGCGATATCTCCATCAGGTCGTTCACCAGCGTGGTCAGCCGGACGGTCTCCTCGCTGATCAGCCTCACCGCGTCGGCGGTCACCCGGTCCAGGTGCGGCGCCTCGTCGTCGAGGACGTCGGTGACCGCCGACATCGCGGCCAGCGGCGTCCGCAGTTCGTGGGAGACGTCCGCGACGAAGCGCCGGGCCTGGGCCTCCAGCCGGCGCAGTTCCGTCACCGACCGCTCCAGCGCGGCCGCCGTCTCGTTGAACGACCGGGACAGATCGGCCAGTTCGTCGGAGCCGTTGACGGCGAGCCGGATGTCCAGGTGCCCTTCGGCCATCCGCCGGGTCGCGCGGCGCAGCGCCCGTACCGGACGCAGCACACCGCTGGCGGCGAGCAGTGCCAGCAGCACCGCGACGCACAGCGCCGACAAGGTGGCGTGCTCGATGGCGGTGATCATCGCCCGGACGTACGCCTGCTCGGTGCTCTGCGGCACCACCAGATAGAGGGCGAGCCCGGACAGCGGGAAGTACGAGCCGTCCCCGGTCCGGTAGGTGACCGGCAGCCCGACGACGAGGACCGGGCGGCCGCCGCTGTTCACCCGCTGGAAGACGGCGGCGGGCTGGGTGCCGACCGCGTGGAGCAGCGCCGGGGTCAGCTCGGGGAAGGTGTCGCGCGGGGTGGAGCTGGCACGCCGGCCGCCGTAGGTCGCCAGCACCCGCCAGCCCTGCGACTGGCTGGAGCGCGCCACCTGGTCCACGAGCTGTTGCAATGCGGCCTGGTCCGGCTCCGGGGCGACGCTCTGCGCGAGGGTGTCGACGCTGCTGCGGAATTCCTTGATCACCGCGTCCTGGCTCTGCTGGAGTACCCCGGTCCTGGCCTCCCGGAAGGCCAGGGCGCCGGTGCTCAGCGCGCTGACCATGGCGACGAGGGCGAAGGCGACGACGAGGCGGAAGCGCAGGCCGCGCAGGGCGAGCAGGGCCTTGGCCAGGAAGGCGGAGCGGGGCTTCACGAGGAATGGAAGCGGTAACCGAAGCCGCGTACGGTCTGGATGTAGCGGGGGTCCCCGCCCAGTTCCCCGAGCTTGCCCCGCAGCCGCTTCACGCAGGCGTCCACCAGGCGGATGTCGCCGTGGTAGCTGTGCTCCCAGACCGCCTCCAGCAGTTGCTGGCGGCTCAGCACCCGGCCCGGGGCGGCCGACAGCGTCAGCAGCAGCCGGAGTTCGGAGGGCGCGAGGGCGACCCTCTCGCCGCGGTGGGTCACCAGCAGGCCGGCCCGGTCGATGGTCAGCTCGCCGTGCGACTCCGCGCGGGGCCGGGCGACATCGGAGGCCGCCGGTTGCAGCCTGCGCAGCACCGCCCTTATGCGGGCGTCGAGCACCCGGGCCTGCACCGGCTTGACCACGTAGTCGTCCGCCCCGGCCTCCAGCCCGACGACCACGTCGATGTCGTCGCCCCTGGCGGTGACCATGATGATCGGGACCTGGTCCCGCTCCCTGATCCGCCGGCACACGTCGAGGCCGGCTATGCCGGGCAGCATCAGATCGAGCACGACGACGTCCGGCTGGAAGGAACGCAGCCGTTCCAGCCCCTCCTCGCCGGTGGCCGCCGCCGCGACCTCGTGCCCCTGGTGCCGCAACGCCATCTCGACACCCCTGCGTATCGCGGGGTCGTCTTCGACGAGCAGGACTCGGGACATGGGGTCAGTATGCGCGAGGGGTCCGCGTGGGCGGCCCGAGGACCGCGGCCGGCCGGCAGCCGTTACAGAAGGATCACACAAGGGCTGGTGAGCGGGCCGCCGTTACGGTTTCGTGATCTCGCGGGCCAGCGGCGATCACCTGGGGAACGCAGCCTGAGCTGCCATGCACTCGGCCAAGAAGCGAAAATCCGTACGGGCTGCCCATGCCGGAACCGGCCGCGGCCCAGCCTCCCGGTCCTCCCACCGCGAGGACCGCCCACGCGCCCGGTACCGGGCGCTGCTGATCGCAGCGCTGGCGGTGGCCGGCCTGCTCGGCTCGGTGCTCGTCTTCCTGAACGGCGGCACGACCGGCGCGTCGAGCGGCGCCGGCGACGCCATGACGCGGATGGAGGTGCGGGCGCCGGCCGGGACACCGGCGGGGACGGGGACGCCGACGCGCGTACCGGACGGGAAGCCGAGCGTGACGCCGGGCGGGAAGCCGCACGCGGCCCCGACGCCCGGCGTCACCAAACCGGGTACGGGCTCGGCGGCGGCCGGCACCGGCCGCTTCATCACGGCCGCCGCGTCCGGCAAACCCGTGGGCACCGGCGCGATCCGCCGCTACAAGGTCCAGGTCGAGCAGGGCAGCGGTGTCCCGGCCACCACCGCCGCCGACGAGATCTCCGGCATCCTCGCCGACCCGCGCGGCTGGACCGCCGACGGCCACGACGCCTTCCAGCTGGTCTCGTCCGGGCCCTACGACTTCGAGATCAAGATCGCCACCCCGCCGACCGTGGACCGTATCTGCGGAGCCGCCGGCCTCCACACCCACGGCGAGGTCAACTGCGACGTCGGTGACCAGGTGATCGTCAACCTCAAGCGCTGGAACACCGGTTCACCCGAATTCCCCGGCCCCCTGCACGACTACCGCGCCCTCATCATCAATCACGAGGTCGGCCACCGCATCGGCCACGGCCACGAGGGCTGCCCCGGCCCCGGCCGCCCGGCCCCCGCGATGATGCAGCAGATCGACGGCCTCCACGGCTGCACCGCCAACGCCTGGCCGTACGACTCCCACGGCACCTACCTCGGCGGCCCTCCGGTGCCGTGAGCGCGTGTCCGCACCGCGCCCGGCCGACGCTAGGTGAAGATCGCCAGCGGCCGGATGTCGAGCGTCTCGCTCTCCGGGTGCCAGGCGCCGACCTTGCCCAGGCACAGCGCCGGGAAGGCGTCGACCGGCTCGCGCAGGCCGGCGGTGCGGCAGGACACCCGGACGCGGGCGGTGGCCTGGGGGCCGTAGGGCGTGGTGAAGACGGTGAGGTCCGAGGCCGGGGTTGGGGCGGGGTGCGGGCCGGCCTCGCGGACGAAGTCCGCGGTGAGCAGCACGAACCACTCGCCGGTGCCGCTGAGCCGGGTGGGCCGCCCTCGGTCGTGCTGGGCGCGGACCTTGTCCAGGGCCGCGTTGCGCCGTACGGTCCCGCGCCGCAGGTTCGCGTGCACGATCGCGTCGGCCCGCTCCAGACCGTCCACGAGCAGGCCGATCACGGTGATCGGCTCGTCGGCCGCCTCGATGTACTTGGTGACGACCTCACGGCTGCTGTCGAAGGTCGCCTCGGGTGAGACGAGCGGCAGCGTCGCCAGGATCCGCCCGGTCAGACCAGTCCTGGTGCGCTGCTCGACCTCCTTGCGCAGCGCCACCTCGTACCGGTTCATCTGGAACTGGTCCATGATCGTCCGGTCGTCGAGATAGAGGCAGGTGCGGCCGTTCACCAGCATCTCGGAGGGCCGGGTGCGGCGGCGGCGCCCGGCGATCCGCAGCCCGAGCAGCCAGAGGGCGGCCAGCGCGGTCGCCAGCCACACCGTCATCCAGGGCCAGTTGACGGCCCACCACAGGCGGTCGCTCAGGACAGGCACGGATCACACCTCGCGGGATCAGTCGGCCACGGTCGGGCACGGTTTGACGGCGGCGATCATGTCCTCCAGCACGCCCCAGGGCGGCATCTTCGCCTCCGTCAAGTCGTTGACGTACGTGTTGGGAGAGGGGATGTGCCGGCTGTCGAGATACCGGTCCAGCGCCTGGGAATTGTCGTCGGGCAGGATCTGGTATCCCAGTTCGGTCGCCCGGCGGCGCAGCTCGGGGTCCTTCCCGAGCAGCGTTCCGAGCCGGTCGGCCTTGCGGTCCAGTGCGATGAAGTGGGGTTGCGACCGGCTCGGGGACTTCGGATAGAGCAGGACGCGTTCGGTGTCGACACCGCCGTGCGCGGCCTGGTAGCCGGCCTGATAGGCGAGGTACTGGTGCTCGTAGAGCACGGCGATCGGGTCGGTGCTGGGCCCGTGCGCGCTGGTGTAGGAGCTGTACAGGTCGTCGCTCGGGCTCTGCTGGAGCAGCAGCCCTTTGATACGCCTCGCCACGTCCGGGACCTCGTCCTCGGTCGGCGGGCGGTTGTCGTTGGCGGCGAAGGCGACCAGACTCAGGTAGCTGTCGGCCGAGTTGGAGTCGCAGATGTCGGAGGTCTGCGCCACCACGGCGTTGCCGTTGGGCAGTCCGTGGCGGGCGACGCCGAGATCGTTCCAACTCGGGCTGTCCGCGGTCCGTTTGAGGAACTTCGACATGTCGATGGTGTAGTAGAGCTGCGGCTGCCCGGGGGCGGCGGGCTGGGGGACGGCGATCCCCTGGTCGACGAGCGTTTCGGCGTACTCGCGGAAGCTGGCGAGCACCAGCGGGCTCTCGAAGGGCTGGGAGCTGTTCTCGTACAGGCCCTGGTGGTGCCGGTGGTCCCAGATCAGATCCGAGGCGGGCTTGCCCGAGGGGAAGACGAAGTCGAGGCCTTCGAGGCTGCCGGTCGCCACCTGGCGTGAGCCGGCCAAGGACACCTCCACCCGCAGTCCGTGCTTGCGCAGGATCCGGACGACCTGCGGGTCCTCGAAGAAGTCGCCGATCGAGGCGAGGCGTCCGTGCAGGGTGGTGACCTGCTGGAAGGGCAGCAGCAGCTTCCCGCTCACCGCGATCACCGTGCCGGACGCGAGTACGGCGAGTACGGCCGTGATGGTGCTGGCCCGCCGAAGCAGCGACCTGAGCCAGTGGCGCGGGCGAACGGCTCTCAGGATGGGCTCGCTCGTCCCCCTCGGGACCGGACCGCCGCGCGCCGTTTCCGGGTCGCTCACGCGTCCCCTCCCCCCTGGGCCTCGCACGTCGAACGGACAGAGTGCCGCAGCCGGATGGAGCGGGAGTGGACGGGGTGGAGAGGTTCGGTGAATCCGTCGCGAGCCTCGACCGCGCGGGCCGCGCGACCCGCCAACGGCTCGCGGCCGGCGGGACTTTGCGGTCCGCGAGCGGCCCCGGAACACTGGTCCGAAGCCGTCCGGCGGGGGGCCGGGCAGACCCCTGGTCCGGCCTCCCCGTACCGCACCCTGGACAAGCTCCGGTACGGCGACTCCCGTAGGACAACCCCCTGGGCAACTCCCGCAGGGCAACGAACTCCGGAGGACCACGGATGCCTTCCCCACCTGACGACGCCACAGCCGAGCGGATGCGCCGGGCGCACCGGAAGGCGGAATCCGCTCTCCTGGTCGGCGTGGAAGGCGCCGCCGAGACCTGGGGCCGGGGCGGGCGCAGCCTCAGCCGCCCGGCGGCCGGGGACCAGTGGCTCCGCGTGCTGGCGGCGTCGGGCCCGTCGGACAACGAGGACACCGCGTACTGGGACGGCTCCGAGGCCGCGGAGAGCGCGATCCCGGCCAGTGTCCCGCGCCCCCGGCTGAAGAGTTCCTACGACTGGCTGGAGGAGGACTTCGCCTACCGGGCCGAACTGTACGAACGCGTCCACGAACACCCGCTGAGCGGTGGCGCGTTGCCGCCCGCCGACCTGCGCCTCCCCGACAGCTGGTGGACCTCGCTGCGCACCGCCCTGTCCGAGGTCGCGGCGACACCGACCGAACGCGTGGCCATCCGCCAGCCGCGCCTCGACCGGGCGATGCCCAAGTACCTCGGGGCCGAGCTGGACACCTGGGCCCCCGAGTGGTCCACCGCGCACGCCGACATCCAGTGGTCCCACCTCACCGGCCCCGGCCTGTGCATCCTCGGCTGGGAGCGCTGGGGCCTGGCGCCGGCCGGATACGACGCGGCCTGCCTCTACATCTCCAGCCTCACCGTCCCCCGGCTCGCCGAGCGCGTCCGGCGGACCTTCGCCGACGTACTCGACTCGCCAGCCGGCCGCTTCTCCCAACTCGCGGCGGCCAGCGAGTACTTGCAGGGTATGGAACGCGGCAACAACCTGGAACTGCGCGGGCCGCTGCGCCGCCAGGTCGCCCTGCTTCTCAGCTAGGCCCTGACCGGGGGGTGGGCGCCCGGGCGGGCCCCGCGCGTCGGGGCGGGGCGTCGGATGGGGTGCACCGCGAGGCGGCGGGGGCGCCGGTTGCCGCGGGGGCCGGTGGTCCCTGGTCGTCGCGGACCCGGGAGGACCGCCCGCCCCGCGCCCGCGCCGTTTCCGGGGCGAAGTCCGCCGAGCGCGCCCGGTTCCGGTCCGGCGGGGCGGGATTCTCCCTGTGCCTCGACCCTGACCAGCCGCGGCCGAGGGTCCGTACGGACACGGACTTCGAGACGACGACCGCACCCTTCACGATCGGCGAACCCGTCCTACGCGTGGCCGTCATCGAACTGCCGGACGGCGCCCACCAGTTCGTCCTCACCATCCACCACGCCATCGCGGACGGCACCAGCGCGATGGCCCTGCTCGCGCAGGTGTGGGAGAGCTGCGCCGCCCGGACCACCGGCCGCCGGCCGGACCTTCCACCGCCGGCCCAGGGGCTCCCCGACCCGGTGGAGGACCACTTCCTGGCCCGGCTCGCGCCGGCCGACATCGACTCCTACCTGGCCCGGCGTGCCACCCGGATGCGGGCCCTGTCCCCGCTGGGCGTCCCCGCCCGGGAAGCCGGTCGGGAGGGCGACCGCCCGGAGACCGGGGTGCACCTCCTCGGGATCGAACTGACCAGCGCTCAGAGCCCGCGGCTCATGCTGATCCCGGGCGTGCCGGGTCCGGGCTGCTTTTCCCCATCGCCGACGGCGGTGCGCGGACCGGCGGCAGCCTGTTCAGGCCGTTCGATTGCCCGTCGGACTTGCGCTACCGATCGGATGATTACTTATCGGTAAGGCTGGCGGAAGCCTCCGGGCGTCCTATCGTGATGTCATCATTCTGAAATTATCAGAATGATCTGATCACTCAGGCGCCGGTTCACCCGGGCCGTTCCGCCTGACGAGCGGCCAGCAGGAGATGTCGTTCACATGGGCATGTCTGACAATGATCGAAAACCTGCGCACCATCCGGAAGACCCACCGTCCCCGTTGCCCCTCCCATCACCTCCCGAGCAGCTCCGTCCCGCCATCGAAGTCCACGTCCAGGGCATGCTGCACCTCAGCATCGACTACTTACCGCCCTGGCTCGTCTATCTGGCATCCAACGCGGTCTCGGCGCTCGGAGCCTGGCTGCTGAGCCGCTAGCCCGCCCGGCGGCCGCCCCCGCGTGTCAGTGCGGGATGCCCGCGATGATCTCGCGTGCGCCCTGGCGCAACAGCTCGGCGGAGACCCGCGCCCCCAGGGTCTCCGGGCCGTCGCTGCCCTCGTCCCGAAGCTGGGCGCGGACGAGTGCGGAACCGTCGTGGGAGAAGACCATGCCCCGCAGGCTGAGCCGGCCGTCCGGGTCGGTCACGCAGTAGCCGGCGATCGGGCTGTTGCAGTGCCCCCGCAGACCCCGGAGCATCACGCGCTCGGCGGTGACCTCGGTCGTCGTCCGCTCGTGGTCCAGCCGGCCGAGCAGCTCCACCACCGGGCCGTCGTCCTGCCGGCACTCCAGACCGAGAACACCGGCGCCGACCGCCGGAAGCATCTCGTCGACGGTGAAGACCTGGCGGCCGCGGTGGGACAGCTCCAGTCGCTCCAGACCGGAGGTCGCCAGGATCATGGCGTCCAGCCTGGTGTCGACCTGCTTCCTGCCGTCCAGCTTCTCGATCCGCGTGCCCACCGCTCCGCGTACCCGAACGATGTCGAGGTCCGGACGCACCCGGTTGACCTGGGCCTTGCGGCGGACCGCCGAGGTGGCCACCACGGCGCCGGACGAGAGGTCATCGAGCGTGCGCAGCTCGGAACCCTCGGGGAACAACAGCACGTCCCGCACGTCGTCGCGCGGCAGATGAGCGGCGAAGACCAGTCCCTGCGGCACAGGAATGTCGCCGGGGACGTCCTTGACGCAGTGGACGGCCATGTCCACATCGCCGCGCTGGACCATGGCGTCGATCTGCTTGACGAACAGGCCCTTGCCGCCGAGCCGGGACAGGTCCCCCTGCCACAGGTCGGCCTCGGTGGTGACCGGTACCAGTTCGACCTGGAGGCCGGGCTGCTCCGCGCGCAGCAGGCCCGCCACCATGGTGGCCTGGGCGAGCGCCATCGGCGAGCTGCGGGTGCCGATCCGTACGGTCCGGCCGGCCGGGAAGTTGCTCATGGGGTCCTCTCGTTCCAGGCCTTACGGTAGAGCGTCGATCCGGGACGCCGGAAAACGGCCCCCGGCCGGCTAGCGGTGACGAGCCGCGCCGGGAACCCCCGGCGCGGCACCCGTAAGGCCGCCAACACCGCCCGCCCGCTCACCCCTTGACGCAGACGACCTGCTTGAGCTTGGCGACGACCTCCACCAAGTCCTGCTGCTGCTCGATCACCTTGCCGATCGGCTTGTACGCGCCCGGGATCTCGTCCACCACGCCCGCGTCCTTGCGGCACTCGACGCCGCGGGTCTGGTCCTCCAGGTCGCGGACACCGAACTTGCGCTTGGCCGCGGACCGCGACATCTTGCGGCCGGCGCCGTGGGAGGCGGAGTTGAAAGCCGAGGCGTTGCCCAGGCCGCGGACGATGTAGGACTCCGTGCCCATGGAGCCGGGGATGATGCCCAGTTCTCCCGAGCCCGCGCTGATCGCGCCCTTGCGGGTCACCAGCAGGTCCATGTCGTCGTAGCGCTCCTCGGAGACGTAGTTGTGGTGGCAGGAGATGACCGGGTCGAACGCTGGGCGGGCCTTGGGGAGTTCATGGCGGACGACGTTCTGGAGGAGGGCCATCATGATGGCGCGGTTGTGCTTGGCGTACTCCTGGGCCCAGAAGAGGTCGTTGCGGTAGGCGGCCATCTGGGGGGTGTCGGAGATGAAGACGGCCAGGTCGCGGTCGACCAGGCCCTGGTTGTGCGGGAGCTTCTGGGCCTGGCCGATGT
Organism: Streptomyces polygonati; assembly: GCF_042650325.1. Classification (NCBI taxonomy): domain Bacteria; kingdom Bacillati; phylum Actinomycetota; class Actinomycetes; order Kitasatosporales; family Streptomycetaceae; genus Streptomyces; species Streptomyces polygonati. The sequence continues at coordinate 888,430 of NZ_JBHSBB010000010.1, forward strand.
GGTGGTCGGCGAGTTCCTTGCCGATGTTGCGCGAGCCGGAGTGCAGCATCAGCCAGACGGAGTCGTCCGTGTCGAGGCAGACCTCCACGAAGTGGTTGCCGGAGCCGAGGGTGCCCATCTGCTGGGCGGCGCGATCCTCGCGCCACTTCACGGACTCGGCCAGGCCGTCGAAGCGGGACCAGAAGTCGGTCCAGGCGGCCGTCGGGAAGCCGTGCAGGCGGGCGGCGTCCACTGGGTCGTCGTGGCGGCCGCGGCCGACCGGGATGGCCTGCTCGATCTTCGAACGGAGCCGGGAGAGATCGGCCGGCAGATCGTCGGCGCGCAGCGAGGTCCGCACCGCGCTCATACCGCAGCCGATGTCGACGCCGACCGCGGCCGGGCAGACCGCGCCGTGCATGGCGATGACCGAGCCGACCGTGGCGCCCTTCCCGTAATGGACGTCGGGCATGACGGCCAGGCCCTTGATCCAGGGCAGCGAGGAGACATTGCGGAGCTGCCGCATCGCCTCGCCCTCGACCGTGGCCGGGTCGGCCCACATGCGGATCGGCACCCGGACGCCGGGCACCTCGGTGTACGACATGACGATCCCCCGAAGATCGGAACAAATGGAAAGAAGAGGAAGAAGGGGAAGCAGGGAAAACGCGGACCGCGGGACGCCGGAACGACCGTGCGGGCCGAACGGCGGCCCGGTCACCCGTTAATCCGCCCCGGCGGGCGGTTTCCACCGGACGTGCGGTAGACATTGTGTCCAGGGCTCGCTCACACGCGCCAAGGGTTTACCGGCGGACCGCCACGTCCGGGTGAATCCGGCCCATGAGCAGGCAAAGCACAGGACGAGGAAGGGGCCCGCCCAGTGCGGTCTACGCGAAGGCTGCCCGTCTCCGTCGGTGCGGCGGCCGGCGTTGTCGCGCTCACTCTCGCCGCGCTCGGCGGCTGCACGGCCGACAACGCGGACCACGGCCTGGTGACCGAGAGCAAGTCGGCGTCGGTCGACGACGGGACCGCCTCCCCGATGCCCCCGGGCAAGTACCAGACGCTGCCGCAGCCCTGCGTCGCGGTGAGTTCGGACGAGCTGAAGAAGCTGATCCCGGGCGCGACGGACTACGCGGGCAAGGAGTCGCTGACCTACGACACCGGCCGCCGGGTGGGCTGCACCTGGCAGGGCGCGACCTCCGACGGCACCACCCGCAAGCTGAGCATCGACATCGAACGCGTGGTGTCGTACGACCCCGGGATGAGCGACGAGGAGCAGGCCGAGAAGGACTTCGACCAGCGGGCGGCGGCGGCCGCGATCCAGCTGATGCCGACCGGTACGCCCGGCGGTACGGCCACGACGCCGCCGGCGCCCCCGAACTCGCCGACCGCGCCGACCCCCAACGCCGAGGGCCCCAGCGCCTCGGCGAGCGGCACCGCCACGATCACCGGCGGCGGCACCGCGACGGGCACCGGCTCGGACGGCAACAGCCCGGACGTACGGCCCCGCGAACTCGGAAACCTGGGCGACGACGCCTTCATCAACGACGTGCTCAAGACCCCGGCGAGCCCGGCCACCTCGGCGACCGGGCCGCGCCGGGACGTGACCCTGGTCTTCCGCACCGCGAACGTGGTGGTGAGCGTCACGTACACCCAGTCCAGCCCCCGTGGCGGCGGCGACCCGGACAGCTCCGACCTGCAAAAAGACGCCCAGCAGGTGGCCGGCCAGCTGGAGAGCAGGATCGAGAACTAGGGCCGGGCCCGTGCCGGGGACCCCGTAGGGTGGATGGCCGGTCCGTACGGCCGGAGCCGTACGGAGGGGATGACCGGGTTCGCACGGACTCACACGGACTCGTACGAACCCGCGCGGGCCGCGCCGCCGCCCGCGACCGCCGGCCCCCGCACCCGCACCCGAATACCGCTGAACAGACAACCCGACCAAAGGATCCCGGGACCCATGGAACGACGTCGACGCACCGCCCCGCGCCTGGCCGGGCTGATCGCCTGCGCGGCCGTGCCCGCGATGCTGCTCGCCGGATGCTCTTCGGGCTCCGGCGGCGGCTCCGGCTCGGGCAGCGCCTCGCAGGACGGAGCCGGCGGCTCCGCGAGTACGACACGGGGCACGCCCACCCCGACTCTCGCCCCCGCGAGGTTCGGCACGCTGCCCGCCTCCTGCAAGACGCTGACGAAGGCGACCGTCACCGCCCTCGTACCCAAGGCGAAGGCCTCCGGCGGCACCGAGTCGCAGTCCTCCGAAGCGGGCCTGCGCGGCGGCTGCTCCTGGACCGGGAACGGCAAGGACGGCTATCAGTACCGCTGGCTGTCGGTCACCCTGCAGCGCTTCGCGTCCTCCACCGAGTTGGGCGGCGCCGAGGACCAGGCGAAGAAGCGGTACACCGAACAGGTCGCCCAACTGGGGGCGGCCAAGGGCTTCACCACCGCCGACGTCGCCGGCCTGGGCGACCAGGCGAGCTCGGTGGCCGGCAAGGCGACCGCCGCCCAGGTGACCTCGCAGAACGACACGGTGGTGGCCCGTACCGGCAATGTCGTCCTCATCGTCGAGTTCGACGGCGCCGGCTTCGAGGGCAAGAAGAACCCGACCGCGTCCGTGATGGCCAGCGGCGCGCTGCGGGCCGCGAAGGACGCGGTGGCCTCGGTCGGGGCGGCGAACGCCACCGCGGGCGCCGCGCCCGGCCCGACCGGCGGCCCCGCCACGAAGGGCACGACCAGCGGCTCGACCAAGGCTGCCTCCAGCGGCTCGGGCGGCCTGTCCGGATAGCATGGCCCCGTCGAACACGCTCGAACAGGGTCGAACGGGACCGAGTGGACACCCCGGCCCGCGCAACTCATAAATAACTGCCGGGACTTCCGGCCCTCCCACCCGCTATCCGTACATATGTCCGACGAACAGGTGCCCACGGCTTCACCGCCGTGTGGCAGTCTGGGGCGGCCAGTTACCGGGGGCAGGAGCAGAGCGGCAGGAGGGGTCGCGGGTGGCCGCGATACAATTGACCCGGACGCACCGGATATTGATCGCCATCGTCGTAGCGGGCGCGGTGGTCATCGCGGGGATCGGCTTCGCCGGTTCTTACGCGGCCGTGCGCGCGCTGGCGCTGCACAAGGGGTTCGGCTGGTTCGCGAACGTCTTCCCGATCGGCGTGGACGCCGGCATCGTCGTGCTGCTCGCGCTCGACCTGCTGCTGACCTGGCTGCGCATCCCCTTCCCGCTGCTGCGGCAGACCGCGTGGCTGCTGACCGCGGCCACCATCGCCTTCAACGGCGCCGCCGCCTGGCCGGACCCGCTCGGCGTGGGCATGCACGCGATCATCCCGGTGCTCTTCGTGGTCGCGGTCGAGGCCGCCCGGCACGCCATCGGCCGCATCGCCGACCTCACCGCCGACAAGCACATGGAAGGCGTCCGCCTCACCCGCTGGCTGCTGGCTCCGGTGCCGACCTTCAAGCTGTGGCGGCGGATGAAGCTGTGGGAACTGCGGTCGTACGAGGAGGTCATCCGGCGCGAGCAGGACCGGCTGGTCTATCGGGCACGGCTGCGGGCGCGCTACGGCGTCGCGTGGCGCCGCAGGGCCCCGATCGAGGCGATCATGCCGTTGCGGCTGGCCAAGTACGGGGTGCCGTTGTCGGAGACGGCGGACGCGGGGCTTGAGGCGGCCGGGATCGAGATCGGCTCGCCCGTGAAGCAGTTGGAGGCGGTGACCGCCGAGCCGATCGTGGCGGCCGCACCGGGCGCACCGGCCGAGGTGGCGAACGCGGCCGAGGCGGAGCCGGAACCGGCGGCGGAGGCCGCGCCGACGCCCGCCCCCGCACCGGCACCGGCACCGGCCCCCGCGCCCGTAGCGGCGCCGGAACCCGAATCCGCCCCGGTCCCCACCCACCAGCAGGGCTTCGACCCCGCGTTCCTCCAGCAACAGCAGGCCTACGAGCAGCAGTTGTACGAACGCCGGGTCTATGAGCAGCAGCTGTACGAGCAGCAGCCGCCGTACGAGGAGCCCGGACAGGAAACCGTCAGCCCCTGGTTCGCGGCGCAGCAGGTCCAGCAGGCCCAGTCCCACCCGTACTTCCCGCAGCAGCAGTTCGAGCCCGAGCCGCAGCAGCAGCAGGTGCCGGTGCAGCAGGTACAGCAACAACCGCAGCGGCAGGAGCCGTTGAGGGTCCCCACCGGCCCCAACCGCAGCCGCCCGCTGGGCACCGCCGGCCTGAACGGCACCGCCCCGAACGGCTTCAACACCCGCCCCGCCCAGCAGTTCCGCGAGCCCCCGCAGGCGGCGCAGCCGGAGCCGCAGCAGCCCCAGGCGCCGACCCAAGTCGCTTCCCCCGCGCCGGACTTCGAGTCCGAGACCTACCCCGCCGCCGGCCTCAACCTCCCCGACGGCATCTCGGTGGACGAGGCCTACTTCGCCGCCTACCGCCAATACGTCCGCGAACGCGGCGACTTCCCGGGCGTCCGCCAACTCGCCCGCGCCCTCCAGGACGCGTACGGGGGCACCGCCCCCGAGGAACGCCAACTGATCACCGCAATCCGCGAGTTGCGCTACCGCTTCAACTCCGAGCAGGAGTCCGAGCACATCCCCTAGCCGGGAAGGCACCCGGAAGGCGACGGACGCGCCGTGACGGGCCCGGCCGACCCCGGGCCGCGCGTGCGCTGTGGCCGATCGTGCGGTTCCCCGCGCCCCTTGGGGCGTGTGCCCTCGTGCCCAAAAGTAGTTGGGCGGAGGCGGCGGGGCTGCTGGCTGGTCGGGCGCCGCACGGGAGGGGGGTGCGCACCGCTCATCGCGGAACGATGCCGTTGGGCGCCCTTGAGGGATCGTTCCGGGCCGGACAATCAGAAGACGGGCGCCCCGCCGCGGGCCGTTACGGTGGGGCAGGCCGGTCATGGCGCCGTACCTTCAGCGCGGTACAGCGTGGCCAAGCCGACTTTCGCCTCGCGCGCGATCGCCACCATAGGAATGTCGATGCCCTTCGCCGCGAAGAGGTGCCGCGCCGTGTCGAGGATACGGTGACGGTTTTCCCGGGCATCGGCGCGCAGGAACGTCTCCGCCGGCGAAAGCCGAGTGCGACCCCCCCCCATACCAGGAGTGCGGAATTCAGCGATGCCCACAGCAGTCTTTATCGGAGCCGGTCCCGGCCTCGGTGCCGACGGGTCCCTCGTCCGCAGGCCGGGAGCCGACCGGATCGCCCGCGCCGTTTCCGCATTCTGCCCACCTCCCGGAAAGCAGCACGGTCCGCATCGACGTACAGTGGTCGAGGAGCGTCGAGGAGGAGGAAACCCCACCCGGTGTCCGACCCCAGGAGTTCGCTATGGCCAAAGTAGGTTTCGTAGGTCTTGGGGACATGGGTTCCCGTATGGTGCCCCATCTGTTGCGCGCCGGTCATGAGGCGGTCGTCTTCGACATTCTGCCGGAACGCATTCACGACATGGCCGCTTTGGGGGCTGTCGCGGCGGACAGCCCGGCTGCCGTCGCACGCGAGACGGATGTGGTGATCAGTTCGGTCATGTCGGACGACATACCGGCGGCGCACTGGGAACAGGACGGCATTCTCGCCGGAATGCGTCCCGGTTCGGTCCTCGCGGTCCTGTCGACGACGACTCCGGAGATGCTGCGCGCTGTCGCGTCGCGCCTGCCCGACGGGGCCGGTCTGGTGGACGCTCCCCTGATCGGCGGGGTGCGCTACGCGTCGGAAGCCAAGCTGACCGTGCTGCTCGCGGGCCCCGACGACGCGATGAACCTGACCGAACCGGTCCTCGCGACGTTCGGGGACGTGGTGCGGGTGGGGCCCCTCGGATCCGGCGTGGCCTACAAGCTGATCACCAATGTGATCGTCATGGCGGCCGAGGCCGGGTTGCGTGAAGCCCTCGACCTGGCCGACACGCTCAACTGCTCGTACGACACCACGCTCGACCTGCTCGCCCGGGGCCCGATGGCCGCCGTCGTGAAGCGCGCCGCGGACCGGGACAACCCGCGCGCCATCCGGGCATCGGCCGTTGACTTCGATGTGCTGCTCTCCGCGGGCGGAGAGGACCTGCTGCCGATCTCGGCAGCCGGACGCCGTCGCCTCTGGGCGGCGGTCGAAGCGGCTTCCCCGCCCCCCGTCTTCTTCGACCTGACCACCCACGCCACCGCCCTTCCCCCGTACCGCGCCGCGTGACAGTGCCGCTCGGCGGTGCGGGCGTGCCCCCGCAGGCCGGGCGGCGGTTGTCGGCGTGATCGCCACATAATCCCAGGAGGTAGTGCGATGTCCGCAGCGGACCGACCCACCGTCGTACTGGTACACGGCGCGTTCGCGGACGCGTCCGGCTTCGCCGGCGTCATCCGCGAACTGACCGCGACCGGCGTCAAAGTCATGGCGGCGCCGAACCCGCTGCGCGGCCTGGCCAGTGACGCGGCCGCGGTGCGCGCGGTGGCGGGCGCGGTCGACGGACCCGTGGTGCTGGTGGGCCACTCCTACGGTGGCGCCGTCATCGGCCAGGCGTCGGTCGGCCTCGACAACGCTGTGGGGCTGGTCCACCTCGCGGCGTTCAGCCTTGACGTGGACGACAGCTGTGCCTCTGTGCAGGCCCCCTTCCCGGACTCCCTGCTGGCCGAGACCGCGCAGCCCACCCCGTACGACGCCCCCGGCGCGGCGGGCGGTCCCGACCTCTTCATCGAGGCCGAGCGGTTCCGTGAGACGTTCTGCGGTGATGTCCCCGTCGACCTGGCACACGTCCTGTGCGCGTCCCAGCGACCCCTCGCGGCCGTCGCGTTCACCGAGAAGGCGACGGGTGCGGGCTGGCGGACGCTGCCGTGCTGGTACCAGCTCTCGCGGCACGACATGGCCATCAATCCCGAGGCACAGCGCTTCATGGCCGACCGGATGGGGGCGGTCACCGAGGAGATCGACGGCTCCCACACGGCCTTCATCGCGCAACCGGTACGCACCGCGCAGTTCATCCGGGCCGCGCTCGCCAAGGTGTAGCTCCGCTGCGGTTCCCCCGCCGAAGCGGCCGGCCGGGGAACCGTTCGATGCCCCGGGGCGGCGTGTCCTCCTGGCCCGCGGGGAAGACGTCGGGGCGGCGGTGGTCCAAAGCCGCCGCCCCTCGGTCATTCCGGCGGACGCCGGACACCCCGGACAGACGCGATGCGAGCCGGCGTGGCGGCATCCCGGCGCGGTGCCGTGCCGACGCCGCGAGACGGGTGCAGGTCACAACCGGGTGGACGTGCGTCCCGGCGGTCCGCTGCCGCGGGTCTCGGCGGGAACGGACCCGAGGCCGGAGGACTCACCCCCTGACGCGTCTTCCCGGACGCGGCTCGCTCCTCCGCCCCGCTGATCGGCACCAGCGGTTCCCCGGCTGCGTCCAACCGGCCACGGCGCCGACCACGAGCGCCGCCGGGCCGCGCCGGACGCGGCCGTACGCCGGGCCTTCCGGCCCCTTGCCCCCGGGCGCAAAGCACCGCCCCGCCGCCGCTGCCCGCCCCCCGGCGGTGCGTCCGCCGGGCCCCGGAAAAGCCCGACCGCCGCCGCACGGCGACACCCAGCAAACGCACAGGAACCTGCCGCAGACGGATTGACAGCACTCACAGCATCCAACAGACTCCCGGGAGAGCGCTCTCCCAATGTGATCCCGCGTGATCTCACACACCCCCCACCGTGGAGATGCCCATGAGCCTGTTGTCTCTGCTGCTCCGCAACACCCGAAGGCGCAGACCACTCGTCGCCGCGGGTGTCGCGGCGGCCCTTGTCCTCGGCGGTGCCATCGGTTCCACCTCCGGCACCGCGCACGCGGCCGACACCCTGCTGTCGCAGGGCAAGACGGCCACCGCTTCCTCCGTGGAGAACGCCGGGACCCCGGCCTCCGCGGCGGTGGACGGCGACGCCGGCACCCGCTGGTCCAGTGCCGCCGCCGATCCGCAGTGGCTCCAGGTCGACCTCGGGGCGACCGACACCATCAGCTCGGTCACCCTCAACTGGGAGACCGCGTACGGCACCGCTTTCAAGATCCAGACCTCCACCAACGCCACGACCTGGACCGACATTTACTCCACCACCACCGGCACCGGCGGCGTACAGAACCTTTCCGTAAACGGTTCCGGGCGCTATGTCCGGTTGTATGGCACCGCCCGGGGCACCGGATACGGCTACTCGCTGTGGGAGTTCCAGGTCTACGGCTCCACAGCCGGGTCAACCGCCGGCGGTACGACGGGCGGTACGAGCCCCGGCGCCTGCGGGACGACCAACGCGGCGCTGAACAAGACCGCCACCGCCTCCTCCGTGGAGAACGCCGGGACCCCGGCCTCCGCGGCCGTGGACGGCAACGCCGGCACCCGCTGGTCCAGCGCGGCCACCGACCCGCAGTGGCTCCAGGTCGACCTCGGCAGCGCGCAGACCATCTGCCAGGTGGGCCTGACCTGGGAGGCCGCCTACGGCACGGCGTTCAAGATCCAGACGTCCAACGACGCCGCGGCCTGGACCGACATCTACTCCACCACCACCGGCACCGGCGGCACCCAGAACCTCACCGTCACCGGCACCGGCCGCTACATCCGGCTGTACGGCACCGCCCGGGCCAACGGCTACGGCTACTCGCTGTGGGAGTTCCAGGTCTTCACCACCGGCACCACCACCGGCGGCGGTAGCGGCGGCACCACCGGCGGCACCACCACCCCGCCGCCCGGCGGCGGCGACTTCTCCGGCACGGTGATCTCGGCGTACAAGCAGGTGTCCGCGTCCTCCTACGAAGGCGCCAACGCACCCGCCGCCGCGCTGGACGGCCGTACCAACACCCGCTGGTCCAGCCTCTACACGGACAACCAGTGGATCCAGGTGGACCTGGGCAACATCGGGACCATCAGCGGCATCGTGCTCAACTGGGAGTCGGCGTACGGCAGCGGCTACCACATCGACGTCTCCGACAACGGCACCGCCTGGACGCCGATCTACACCACCACGACCGGCAAGGGCGGCATCGAGAAGCTGCCCGCGACCGGCAAGGGCCGCTATGTCCGGCTGACCGGCACCGCCCGGGCCAGCGGCTACGGCTACTCGCTGTGGGAGTTCCAGGTCTACGGCACGGTGGACACCAGCACCGCGACGCCGCCGATGCTCTCCGGCCCGACCAAGGCACCGGCCACGCTGAACCAGTTCCAGCTGTCCGCGCCCGCCGACAAGGCGATGGTCACCAACACCCGGCGTCCCGCGCTGTCCTGGGCGGCCGTCGCGGGAGCCGCGCACTACGAGGTGTGGCTCAACATCAGCCGCACCGACTACGACTTCACCGCCTCGGGCAATCTCCTCGACCTCTACACCAAGGTCGCCGAGCCCACCGGCACCACCTACACGCCGAGTTGGGACATCACCGACCGGTGGACGTACAAGTGGTTCGTGGTCTCGGTGAGCGGATCGGGCGCCAAGACCACCTCCAACATCCGTACGTTCAGCCTCTACCTGCCCGATGTCGAGCAGGTGGCCGACGGCGTCAACGTCATCAACGGCGCCCGGGACCTGAACAAGGACGGTTCGATCGAGCCGTACGAGGACTGGCGGCTGCCGGTCGACACACGGGTGAGCGATCTCCTCGGGCGGATGACGCTGGAGGAGAAGGCCTACCAGATGTTCTACAACGTCCAGCAATACCCCATGTCCGGCTGGCACTTCGGACCGGCGCAGCCCGCCGACCTGAACAATGTGCTGCTGTCCACCGCGGCCACCCGGCTGGGCATCCCGCCGGTCTCCGCGGGTGACACCACGGCCGGCTACCAGACGACCTATCCGCTGCAGAGCACCCTGGCGGCGGGCAAGGACTACCCGCTGGACTACAAGCTGGGCAACATGCAGCGCCAGGAGGAGCTGGAGGTCGGTGCCCGCGGCACCCTCTCCCCGCTCGCGGAGGTCGGCACCAAGGTGCTCTACCCCCGGATCCAGGAGGGCGGCGGTGAGAACGCCGATGTGGCCGCGGCCCAACTGCGCGCGCTGGTATCCGGGTTGCAGGGCGGCCCGGAGCTGAACCCGGGTTCGGTGCTGGCGACCGTCAAGCACTGGCCGGGCGAGGGCGCCGGCGGCGAGGCGGGCATCGTCTACGACGGGGTGACGATCAAGTACCACATGATCCCGTTCAAGGCGGCGATGGAGGCCGGCGCGGTCAACATCATGCCGGGCTACGCGGGCAGTTCGTATCTCGACCCGGGCGGCCCCGGCGCCGGTGACAGCGCCAAGATCCTCACCTACCTGCGGCAGAACCTCGGTTACACCGGTCTGATCACCACCGACTGGCTGCCGTCGAGCGCCTGGATCAACGCGGCCAACGCGGGCTCCGACGTGATGGGCGGCGCCGACCCGGGCGCGGTCGGCTTCACGATGGCGAGCTTCGAGAGCGGGGTGCCGCTGGCCCGGATCAACGACGCGGTGACCCGGATCCTGAAGCTCAAGTTCGAGCTGGGCATCTTCGACCACCCGTACGGCGACCCGGTGAACGGTCCCTACCGCTTCCACCAGCCCAGCTACACGCAGCTCGCCAACCAGGCGTCGCGCGAGTCCAACACCCTGCTGAAGAACAACGGGGTGCTGCCGGTCAAGCTCAACGCCGGCGACAACATCGTGGTGGCCGGCGACCGGTCCACCGACGGCGCGTCCTGCTGCATCTGGTCCAGCTACTTCCACCCGGACTACGGCTCGCTCGACGAGTTCGACGCGCTGAAGGCGAGAGCCGCGCAGGCCGGGGTGAATGTCTACCAAGGCACCGGCCCGACGCCGAAGTTGGCGGTGGTGGATGTCGGCGAACCGTCGTACACCCACGCGACCTCCTGGCCGGACACCCAGCCCTATCTGCCGGCCGACCAGGTGGCCCTGATCCAGAACTTCAAGAACCAGGGCATACCGGTGGTGGTCGTCCTCACGCTGCCACGGCCGATCGTGATCAGCGACTGGGCGAATCTGGCCGACGCCATCGTGGTGGTCTACCGCGGCGGCGAGGAAGTCGGGCCGGCCGCGGCCAGCCTGCTCTTCGGGGACTACACCCCGCACGGCACGCTGCCCTGGCAGCTCCCGCGCAGCCTGGACCAGATCCTCAAACCGGGCGGCGGCGACAACCAGGCCGACGCGAACGAGGCGTGGGACCTGCCCTACGACCTCGGCGCGACGGCCGCCGAACGCGCCGACATCCGGGCGAAGATCGACGCGGGCCAGACCGTGCCGCCGACGTACGGCAACCCGCTCTACCAGTACGGCTCCGGGCTGAACCACTTCTAGCCCGGGCGCCCACGGACGTACGAGCGCGATGACGAAACGGGCGGGCCGGGGTCGAAAGACCCCGGCCCGCCCGCCGCGTGTCCGGCGCCATCCGCCGCGCGTCCGGTCGCCGCACCGCCGGCCCGGTGGTTACGCCGCCGCGCCGCCCAGCAGCTCCCGTACCCGGTCCTGCCCCACCGCCAGCAGCAGCGTCGGCAGCCGGGGGCCGGTGTCGCGGCCTACCAGCAGTTCGTAGAGCAGCGCGAAGAACCTCCGCTGGGCGACCTTGAGTTCGGGCGTCGGCTTGGCGTCCGGAGCGAGTCCGGCCTGCACCTTGGGGACCGCGTAGACCAGCGTGGTCAGCCCGTCCAGCGACCAGTGCGAGTCCAGGCCCTCCAGCAGCAGCTTGATCGCGCCCCGGTCGTCGTCCTCCAGCGCGCCGAGCCGCTCGGCGTCCGGCGACGACCGGACCACGGTGCGCTGCTCGGCCGGCACCTGGGTCAGGGTCCAGCTGACCGCCCGGTCGAGCCGGGGCCGCAGCTCGTCAAGGCCGGTCAGCGGGTGCTCCGGGTCCAGCTCGGACAGGATGCGCAGGGTCTGCGCCCGCGCGCCCGCGGTGATGTCGGCGACCGAGGCCAGGGTGCGGTACGACAGCGGGCGCGGGGTGCGCGGCAGCTCGCCGGCCGCGGTCGCGGCGGCGCGGCGGTAGGCGGCGAGGTCACCGGGCAGCGCCGAGCCGTCCTCGACCTTGCGGGTCAGGGCGTCCCACTCGTCGTAGAGCCGCTGGATCTCCTGGTCGAAGGCGATCTTGAAGGACTGGTTGGGCCGCCGGCGGGCGTACAGCCAGCGCAGCAGCTGCGGCTCCATGATCTTCAGGGCGTCGCCGGGGGTGGGTACGCCGCCCTTGGAGGAGGACATCTTGGCCATGCCGGAGATGCCGACGAAGGCGTACATCGGCCCGATCGGCTGCTCGCCGCCGAAGATCGGCCCGACGATCTGCCCGCCGACCTGGAAGGACGACCCGGGCGAGGAGTGGTCGACGCCGGACGGCTCGAAGACGACGCCCTCGTAGGCCCAGCGCATCGGCCAGTCGACCTTCCACACCAGCTTGCCGCGGTCGAACTCGCTCAGCCGCACCGTCTCGCCGTGCCCGCAGGCGCAGGTGTACGTCAGCTCGGTGGTCTCGTCGTCGTAGGCGGTGACGGTGGTCAGGTCCTTGCCGCACTCGGCGCAGTACGGCTTGTACGGGTAGTAGCCCGCCCCGCCGCCGCTGCCGTCGTCCTCCTCGGCGGCGCCCGAGCCCTCCTCGGCCTCCAGCTCGGCGGCGTCCACCGGCTTCTGCGACTGCTTGGCGGGGCCGCCGGGGGCCTTCTTGGTGCGGTAGCGGGCCAGGATCGCGTCGATGTCGGCGCGGTGCCGCATGGCGTGCAGGATCTGCTCGCGGTAGGTGCCCGCGGTGTACTGGGCGGTCTGGCTGATCCCGTCGTACTCCACCCCGAGCTCGGCCAGCGCCTCGGTCATCTGCGCCTTGAAGTGCTCGGCCCAGTTCGGGTACGGGGAGCCCTCGGGGGCGGGCACCGAGGTCAGCGGCTTGCCGATGTGCTCGGCCCAGGAGTCGTCCACGCCGGGGACGCCGGCCGGGACCTTGCGGAAGCGGTCGTAGTCGTCCCAGGAGATCAGGTGCCGGACCTGGTGGCCGCGCCGCCGGATCTCGTCGGCGACCAGGTGCGGGGTCATCACCTCGCGCAGGTTGCCCAGGTGGATCGGCCCGGACGGACTGAGCCCGGAGGCGACCACGACGACCGGAGCGCCAGCGACCGACGATTTCGCCCCGGGCGCGCGACGCTCCGACTCGGCGATCACATCGTCCGCGAAACGGGAGACCCAGTCGGCCTCGGTGCTGCCAGCCACGGCGCTTCCTTCTTCCTGGTCGGCGGGGCGACTACGGACAGCCCCGGCGTTCCCATTCTCCCAGACGGAAAACCGGTCGCGCCCCGTGAAATAATTGCCCTGTCGGCAGCTTCCCGCCGTCAAGGCAGCCCCTCCCACGGAACGGCATCCCATGGCCTCGGTCCCTTCCCTCTCCGCCTCGCTCCAGCAGCGCGTCACCTCCGCCCTGACGGCCGCCGTGCCGTCGGCCGAAGGTGTCGACCCGCTGCTGCGACGCAGCGACCGGGCCGACTTCCAGGCCAACGGCGTGCTGGGCCTGGCCAAGCGGGCGAAGGCCAATCCGAAGGAGCTGGCGGCGCAGGTGCTCGCCGCGCTGCCGCTGGACGGGCTGATCGCCGAGGTCGAGGTCTCCGGGCCCGGCTTCCTCAACATCACCGTCGCGGACGCGGCCATCACCGCCAACCTCGCCCGGCGGCTGGACGACGACCGGCTCGGCGTGCCGGCCAAGCCCGACCCGGGCATCACGGTGATCGACTACGCCCAGCCGAACGTGGCCAAGGAGATGCACGTCGGCCATCTGCGGTCCTCGGTGATCGGCGACGCCCTGGCGAAGATCCTGCGGTTCGCCGGCGAGACGGTGATCGCGCGCCACCACATCGGCGACTGGGGCACCAACTTCGGCATGCTCGTCCAGTACCTGGTGGAGCACCCGCACGAGCTGGACCACGCCCCGGACGACGCGGACGGCGAGGCATCGATGTCCCGGCTCAACCGGGTCTACAAAGCCTCCCGGGCGGTCTTCGACGCCGACGAGGAGTTCAAGGAGCGGGCCAGGCGCCGGGTGGTGGAGCTGCAGGCCGGCGACAAGGAGACGCTGGAGCTGTGGCAGCGGCTGGTGGACGAGTCGAAGATCTACTTCTACTCGGTCTACGACAAGCTGGACATCCGGATCCGCGACGAGGACATCGTCGGTGAGTCGGGCTACAACGACATGCTGGTGGAGACCTGCCGGCTGCTGGAAGAGTCCGGCGTCGCGGTGCGGTCCAACGGCGCGCTGTGCGTGTTCTTCGACGACATCAAGGGCAAGGACGGCGAGCCGGTCCCGCTGATCGTGCAGAAGGCGGACGGCGGCTTCGGCTACCCGGCCACCGACCTGTCCGCGGTGCGCGACCGGACCGGGAAGCTGCACGCCACCACGCTGCTGTACGTGGTGGACGCCCGGCAGGCGCTCCACTTCCGGATGGTCTTCGAGACCGCCCGGCGGGCCGGCTGGCTCACCGAGGAGGTCGTCGTCAAGCATGTGCCGTTCGGCACCGTGCTGGGCAAGGACGGCCGGCCGTTCAAGACCCGGGACGGCGAGAGCGTCCGGCTGGAGGACCTGCTGGACGAGGCGGTCGACCGCGCCACCGCGGTGGTCCGGGAGAAGGGCGACAAGCTCGGTCTGTCCGAGGAGGAGATCACCGCCAACGGCGTCCAGGTCGGCATCGGCGCGGTCAAGTACGCCGACCTGTCCACCTCGCTGGGCCGGGACTACGTCTTCGACCTGGACCGGATGGTCTCCCTCAACGGCGACACCAGCGTCTACATCCAGTACGCCTACGCCCGTACCCGGTCCATCTTCCGCCGGGCCGCGGCCGACCAGCGCCCGGTCGCCCACCCGGAACTGGAACTCGCCCCGGCCGAGCGCGCGCTGGGCCTCCACCTGGACGCCTTCGCCGACACCCTCGCCGAGGTCTCCGTCTCCTACGAGCCCCACCGGCTGGCCTCCTACCTCTTCCAGCTCGCCTCCCTCTTCACCACCTTCTACGAGCAGTCCCCGGTCCTCACCGCCGAGGGCGGCCCCACCCAGGTGGAGAACCGCCTCTTCCTGTGCGAGCTGACCGCCCGCACCCTCCACCAGGGCCTGGAGCTGCTCGGCATCCGCACGCCCGAGCGGCTCTGACGGCCGATGACGCCTGGTCAGGTGCTGTGCGGGTACGGCATCTGACGGGCCGTCCGTCACCCCGGGAGCCGATTGTCAGTGCGAAGCCCTAGAGTCCCGGTCATGGCGATGCTTCCGAACCCACTCCCCCGACTCGCGGACGATCCGACCGGTGCCGCACTCGGCCTGCGGCTGCCGGCGGGCAGGCTGGTGGACACGACGTATGACGGGCCGTGGCATGAACCGCTGCTGTGGTATGCCGACGGGGAGGCCGCGCCGGAGACCTGGGCGGAGCTGCTGGCCGGCCGCGCGGTGGGGCTGCTGCCGGTGCTGATCGAGGACGACAAGGCGCCGGGCAGGAAACTGGCCGACTGGTATCTCGACCCCGAGCGGATGTCGTATCCCGGCGATCACGACCCGGAGGAGTTCCTGGCCGAATCCTGGGTCGCCTACACCTCCGACGAGGACTACGACCAGCAGGAGCTCCGGGAGCTGGTCGCTCCGCACGAGCTGGCCTGGCCGGGGCTGGCCGCCGCCCGGGACTTCGAGGAGGACCCGGACGAGACAGCGGCCGGGGTCACCGCCGGGCTGGTCGCGACGGGGTGGCTGGACCACCCCCGGGCGGCCCTGGTGCACGCCCGCCGCAGCGCCGACATACCGGCGGCGATGGGGTGGACCGGGCCGGTCAACTACGAGGACGACATCGCGGTGCTGTCCGCCGTGCTGCGCTCCTGGGAGGACCGCTTCGGGCTGCGCGTCGTCGCGCTGGGCTTCGACACGCTGACGGCCACCGTCGCCGCCCCGCCCCGGACGCTGGAGGAGGCGGAGGCGATAGCCGCCGAGCACTTCGGCTTCTGCCCGGACAACATCACCCAGGGCAAGCACCGGACGCTGCGCGAATACGCCGAGAAGGCGCTGCTCGGCAAGCCGACCTGGCACTTCTGGTGGGACTGACCGCTCCGGACGCGGCGGTGCCGCCGAGTACGGGTGTACTCGGCGGCACCGCTGTTCGGATCGGTTTGGGTCAGCTGTTCCAGACCTGGAACTCGGAGATCTGTCCGGCCGGCCAGCCGGTGTTCGCCGTGACGGTCACCCGGAAGTAGCGCTGGGTGGTCGCGGGGAAGGTGATGGTCACCGAGTCACCGGAGTTGGGGTCGAAGGTGTACGTGGCGGACGCCTTGACCGTGGTGAAGGTGCTGCCGTTGGTGCTGCCCGACACCGACAGCGTCTGGTTGCGGGCACCCCAGCTGGCAGGAAGCTGGAGGACGACCCGGCTCGCACTCTGCGCCGAGCCGAGGTCCACCTGCACCCACTGCGGGAAGGCGTTGTTGGCACTCTCCCAGTAGCTGCCCTGGTTGCCGTCCGTCACATTGCCCGAGGCGTAGACGTCGGCGTGGCTGGACTCGCTGGTGGCCTTGCCGGCCGCCAGGTTGGTGCTCACCGTGCCGGCGCCGGTACCGGTCAGCGCGACCGTGACCGGGTTGTTGGACGCGTTGCTGGCGATGGTGAGGCTGCCGCTGCGGGTCCCGGACGCGGTCGGGGTGAATTTCACCGCGACCGTGCAGGAGGCGCCGACCGCGATCGAGGTCCCGCAGGTGTTGGTCTGCGAGAAGTCACCCGAGGTGCTGACACCGGACACCGTCGCGGCGGCGGTGCCGGTGTTGGTCACCGTGACCGACTGCGCGGAGCTGGCGGTGTTGAGCGCCTGGGTGGCGAAGGTGAGCGAGGACGGGGCGACCGACAGCGTGGCGGAGGTGGTGCCGCCGCCACCACCGCTCGGGTACACCGCGAAGTCGGACAGCTGGGCCGCGGTCCAACCGGTGTTGGCGGTGATGTTCACCCGGATGTACCGCTCGGTCGCGGCGTTGAAGTTGATGGTGACGGTGTTGTTGTTGGCGCTCGGGTCGAAGGTGTAACCGGCCGAGCCGACCAGGGTGGAGAAGGTGGAGCCGTCCGTGGACCCCTGGACCGACAGGGTCTCGGTGCGGGCCGCCCACGCGGCGGCCGGCGGCAGCTTGAGGGAGATCTTGCCGACGCTGTAGTTCTTGCCGAGGTCGACCTGGGCCCACTGCGGGAAGGAGCCGTTGGCGCTCTCCCAGTAGGTCGAGGTGTCCGAGTCGGTGAGGTTGGCGGCGACGTACGGGCTGCTGCTGGAGCTGGCCGACGCCGGCTGACCGGCCGCGACATTGGTGGTGCTGTCGATGCCGCTGCCGCTCAGGCCGACCGTGGTCGGGCTGTTGTTGGCGTTGCTGGTGACGGTCAGGTTGCCGCTGCGGGTACCGCCGGCCGTCGGCTTGAAGGAGACGGTCACCGCGCAGGACGCGCCGACCGCGATGGTCGAGCAGTTGTTGGTCTGGCTGAAGTCACCGGTCACCGCGACGTTGGAGACGGTCGCGGAGGTGGTGCCCGAGTTGGTCACGGTCACCGTCTGCGCGGCGGCGGTCGAGCCGACCACGGTGCCGCCGAAGGAGAGACCGCCGGGGGTTGCGTTCAGCACCGGACCCGGCGCGGTGCCGGTGCCGGAGAGGGTGACGGTGTTGGTGATCCCGCCGGCGTTGACCGTCAGGGTCCCGGTGCGGGCACCGGTGGCGGTCGGCTTGAAGGTCACATTGACCGTGCACGAGCCGTTCGCCGCGATGGACGAGCCGCAGGTGTTGGTCTGGGCGAAGTCACCGGCCGCGGCGATCGAGGAGACCGCAGCCGCCGCGTTGGTCGGGTTGGTGACCGTCACGGTCTGCGCGGCGCTGGTGGCACCGGTGGCGACCGAACCGAAGTTCAGCGCGCCCGGGGTCGCCGACACACCGGTGACCGGGTAGGGCGGGAAGACCGGAGTCGGCCACGGACCGCAGATCGGGGTGCCGGTGATGCCGGAGTTGCCGCCGCCGTCGGTGACGACGAAGTTCCCGCCCTCGCAGCTGTACACCGGGGAGGGCGCGCCGACCCCGGTCGCCGTGACGTTGGTGAACTTGGCCGCGCCGCCGGTCTGCTCCTGCAGGGCGAAGGTGCCGGTGCCGGCGATGGTCACATTGTTGAGGCTGACACCGCTGACGGTGCCCTCGACCCACTGGACCGCTTCGTACGGGCTCTGCTCGATCAGCGCGTTGCTCACGTTGATCGGGCCGGTGATCGCGCCCTGGCTGCCGTCGAACCACAGCGCGCCGACGCCGAACTGCCAGTTCGGGTCGAGGCTGCCGTCACGGATCAGGGTGTTGTTGGAGATCGTGGTGGTGCCGACCGGGGTGGAGGTGAAGCGCTGTCCGACGTGGATGCCGCCGCCCTGGGCCAGACCGGTGTCCTGCACCAGGTTGCCGCTGACGGTGTTGTCGTGACCGCCGTAGATCGCGATGCCGTTGGCGAGGATCTGGTCCTGCACGGTGTTGTCGGAGATGGTGTCGTTGGCGTCGGCCCCGAGGCCGGAGTCGGCCCAGGTCGCGATGCCGTCGTCACCGGTGTTGCGGATGTCGCTGTTGGTGACCGTCGAGTTGGTCACGCCGCCGTGGAAGTTGATGCCGTCCGCGGTGGTGTCCCGGATGCGCACCCCGCTGAAGGTCAGCTTGTCCATCGGCCCGTCCATCCAGGCGCCGACCTTCATGTGGTCGATCCACACACTGGAGACGGTGGAGTTGCTCAGCGCGCCGCCGATGCCGTTGACCTGCGCACTGTCGTTGCGCTCCTGGACGTTGCCGAAGATCGCGAAGTTCTGCAGGTGCACGTTCTGGCTCGCCGACGGCGCGGAGTTGCCGTAGAAGCCGGGCGCCGTGCCGGTGACGGTCGAGTACCACATGCCGGCGCCGGCCACCGTCACGTTGTTGACGCTGATGTGGCCGGGGATGTTGTACGTGCCCGGCGGGATCCACACCGTGCCGCCCGAACCGGCGGCGCTGATCGCGGCGTTGAAGGCGCTGGTCGCGTCGGCCGAGCCGCTGGCGTCGGCGCCCTTGCTGGTCACCGACACCGAACCGGCGGGCTGGGTCAGCGCGGCGCCGACCTGCTCGAAGTCCGCGAAGTCCAGCGTGTAGGAGGACGCGTTGTCGCCCGCGTCGACCTGCAGCTTGAAGGTCGTACCGGCCGGATACGTGGTCGGGAAGAGCCGGTGCGCCTCGTCGAAGAAGTGGTGCGGGTTGCTGCCCGGCGAGTTGGTGAACGGGTAGCTGCCGTAGTACCAGCTGTAGGCATTCGTCAGGTTGAAGTCGGACTGCTTGGTGCCATTGACATACAGCGACAGCGGGGCGTTGTAGACCGCGCCGCCGGCGCCGTCCGGGATGCTGTACCGGAAGTCGATCGAGTTGGTCGCCACCGGGGTGGTGAAGCTGACGTACTGGCCCGTGCCCTGGAGGGTCACGGCCTTGCGGTACGACGCCTCGTCGGCCAGCTGGCCCGCGGCGTAACTCGGGCCGATGGTCGTCCCGTTGGTGGCGGAGTTCTCCGCCTGCACCTCCACGTACGGCAGGCTCGCGCCGCTGCCGCCGGTGGCGGTGGCCGCCGACGCGGGCGGGGCCGCGATGGCCAGGAGGCCCGCGGAAACCAGCGATGCGGTGCTGACCGTTACGACGAGCGCTCGTCTCAGATCTCGGATGGACTGGAACACCTACTGCTCCTTTCGACACGAAATGTCGGAACTGCACACCGTGGTGACCGCCAGACAGGTGGAGCGGGTGGAACGGGTGGAGCTGAGAAGCGAGAACGCAAGGCCTTGACGCGGTACGGACACAGCAAGAGCTCGCCAAACCTGTGAACGGTTGATGGCGAGGTGGTTCCTGGGTCGGGGTGGACACTGAGAGACGGGTGACGGCGCAAGTGGGACCGTAACGTCCTCGACTTCCTCGCGCAATATCCAGACACATCAATGCCGAATCTATACTTTTACTTGCAAGATCCAATGTGACGTGCTGGGGCCCTCACCGGGGATGATCTCCGCGCGTAGCGGACCGACCGGACGCCGGGGCTCCGCGCGGGGGCGCCAGGAGGGTTCGGCGGGGACGTGACGGGGACGCCGCCGGCACGCCGAGGGGGCCGGCGGGCCGCGGCGGAGGTCCGGAAAACCGTGATCACCTTCGGCGGATATTCGGGCGCCGGACGAGTGACGGACCGTCAGCAGGCGGTAAGTGCCGTGCCACCGAGGTCAATTGGCGAGATCACCACGAGACCGCCAGCAGACCGGTGGAAGATCCGCCGGGGAGGTCATTTCTCCGCCACCGCAAGCGGCTGACCTGGTCGGACACGATACGTCGCCGGGCGGCCGGGCAGACCCGCGGCTATCGCGCCTATCGCCCGCGGAGTCGTTTCCCCTCCGCGGCGGCGCCGTATTCCCACCCGCAAAGCACCGCCAATGAATAGCCGGGCCGACCGATGGGTGAATACGCGATCAACGAACGCCCCGCACCCGGTGGGCCAGCAGCGGATACGCCTCGCCGTGCGACTCGATGGTGCCGCCGAGCGAGTCGACGGCCTCGCTGAGCCCCTGCTGGAGGGCGGCCAGCCGGCCGGGTTCCAGGCGCTGGTGGGTGCTGTAGGTGCCGACCGTAAGCGGGCGAACACCCCACCCGGGCGCAGCAGTCGGGCGACCTTCTCCGTACCCGCCACCGGGTCGATCCAGTGTCAGGCGTCCGCGCAGGTCACCAGGTCGAAGCGCCGCCCGGCGTCGTCCCACGTCTCGAAGGCGCCCACCTCCACCTCGACGCCGTGGCTCCGCGCCACCTCGGCCATCCGCTCGTCCCCTTCGACCCCGAGCACCGCGAGGCCCCGCCCGGGCCGCGGCGATCGCGCCGAAGCCCGGCGAAGCGCTATTTGAGGACGACGACCGTGGACCCGTTGACCGTGTTGTTCCAGATCTTGGCGATGTTCGCCCGGCTGGCGCGGATGGCGCCGGTGCGGATCGACGGGGCGGGCTTGGTGACCTTGTCGTCGACCGGGGCCGAGAAGGCGACCCAGGTCTCCGCGGTGAACTCGACGTACACCACGTGCTCGACCTTCACTCCGTCACTGCCGGTGAGGGCCGGTTTTCTGCCCTGCACGAAGTAGGTGCCGGGCTGGGCCGGGACCGTGCCGGGGGTGACCGTGAAGGTCGAGACCGGCCTGCCGTCGGGCGGGACGACCCAGACCCGCTGCTGCGAGAGCGAGTAGACGATCCGCTTGCCGGTGTCGGAGTTGGGCGGGACCGGCGGCGGGGGCGCGGGAGTCGTCGGCTTCACGACGGTGGGGTGCGGCTTGGGGGCGGCGGGGGCGTGCGACGCGACGGGGCTGCCGCTGGCCTGTATCGCCAGGACGGAGACGATGGCCAGCGCGCCCGCGGTCAGACCGCTCACGGTGGCCCACGAGGGTATGCCGCTCATGTACGTCCCTCCCCGTCGTCGACGTTCCGCCGAGTCCTCGAACAAGTCCCCGAAAGCGTACCGGCGCGGGAGCCGGACAACCTACAGCCGCCCGGCGACCTCGGTCGCCCAGTAGGTGAGGATCATGTTCGCGCCCGCCCGCCGGATCGACGTGAGCGTCTCCAGGATCGCACGGTCCCGGTCGATCCAGCCGTTGGCCGCGGCGGCCTCGACCATCGCGTACTCGCCGGAGATCTGGTACGCGGCCACCGGTACGTCCACCGCGTCGGCGACCTTGCACAGCACGTCGAGGTAGGGCAGGGCCGGCTTGACCATCACGATGTCGGCGCCCTCCGACAGGTCGAGGGCCAGTTCGCGCATCGACTCGTGGAAGTTGGCCGGGTCCTGCTGGTAGGTCTTGCGGTCGCCGGTGAGCGAGGAGTTGACCGCCTCGCGGAAGGGGCCGTAGAAGGCGGAGGCGTACTTCACGGTGTAGGCGAGGATCGCCACGTCCTGGGCGCCGATCTCGTCCAGCGCGTCCCGGACCACGCCGACCTGGCCGTCCATCATCCCGGAGGGGCCGACCACATGGACGCCGGCGTCGGCCTGGACCTGGGCCATCTCGGCGTAGCGCTCCAGCGTCGCGTCGTTGTCGACCCGCCCCTGGTCGTCCAGGACGCCGCAGTGGCCGTGGTCGGTGAACTCGTCCAGGCACAGGTCGGACATGACGACGAGCGCGTCGCCGACCTCGGAGACCACGTCCCGGATGGCGAGTTGCATGATGCCGTCGGGGTCGGTGCCCTGGCTGCCCACCGCGTCCTTCACCTCGGGCACCCCGAAGAGCATGACCCCGCCGACACCGGCCGCGGCGGCCTCGGTGACCGCCTTGCGCAGGCTGTCGCGGGTGTGCTGGAGGACGCCGGGCATCGAGGAGATCGCGGCGGGCTCGGTGAGGCCCTCGCGGACAAACATCGGCAGGATGAGTTCGGCGGGGCTCAGTCGGGTCTCGGCGACGAGGCGGCGCATCGCGGGGGTGGTACGGAGGCGGCGTGGCCGCGTACCGGGGAACTCGCCGTATCGGCTCATGGCTGGCGCCGCCTTCCGCTGGGCCCGGGGGCCCTGGGCGCTCCCAGGACCCCTTCCACGGTACGCCCGCGGCGCACCTGCTCTTCCCGACGCATCGTCGGCGACCGCCTCCGCCACCGGCCCGCCCCGCGACCACCGGCCGGTGGGGGCGCTGCGGGGCACGACCCGATGGGTCCGGCCGGCTTCCGGGCGCGGGTCCGTCGTGGCTCGTCGCGCAGTTCCCCGCGCCCCTTTCGGAGCACGGTTCCGCTCGGGCGGCAGGTGACCCGAGCCCCGAAGGGGCGCGGGGAACTGCGCGAGGAACCCACCACCGGCCGGTGGTCCGGGGGCCGGCCGCAAGGGGCTGGGCGGACGGCACCCCGCGGGAAGCAGCCCGCTGCGGCTCCGCTAGACCCGGGTGCGGCGCCGCGCGCCCGGGCGGCGTTCGCTCGGGCGGGTGACCGTGTCGCCCGCCTCCTCCGCCGCCTCGCGCCGCGCCGTGCCGAAGTCCGCCAGCGCCTGGGCCAGCGCCAGCACCGACGGCTCCGGGGCCATGACGTCGACCCGGAGCCCGTGCTCCTCCGCGGTCTTGGCCGTCGCCGGCCCGATGCAGGCGATGACCGTGACGTTGTGCGGCTTGCCGGCGATGCCGACCAGATTCCGCACCGTCGACGACGAGGTGAACAGCACCGCGTCGAAGCCGCCCCCCTTGATCGCCTCCCGGGTGTCGGCCGGCGGCGGCGACGCGCGGACCGTGCGGTAGGCGGTGACGTCGTCCACCTCCCAGCCCAGCTCGACCAGCCCCGCGACCAGCGTCTCGGTCGCGATGTCGGCGCGCGGCAGGAACACCCGGTCGATCGGGTCGAAGACCGGGTCGTACGGCGGCCAGTCCTCCAGCAGCCCGGCCGCGGACTGCTCGCCGCTGGGCACCAGATCCGGCTTGACGCCGAACTCGATCAGCGCCCGCGCGGTCTGCTCCCCGACGGAGGCGACCTTGATCCCGGCGAACGCCCGCGCGTCCAGCCCGTACTCCTCGAACTTCTCCCGGACCGCCTTGACCGCGTTCACCGAGGTGAAGGCGATCCACTCGTAGCGCCCGGTGACCAGGCCCTTGACGGCCCGCTCCATCTGCTGCGGAGTGCGCGGCGGTTCGACCGCGATGGTCGGCACCTCGTGCGGGACCGCGCCGTACGACCGGAGCTGGTCGGAGAGGGACGCGGCCTGCTCCTTGGTGCGCGGTACGAGCACCCGCCAGCCGAACAGCGGCTTCGTCTCGAACCACGACAGGTGCTGCCGGTGGGCGGTCCGCTCGCCGACCACGGCTATCGCGGCGATCGGCCCCTCGGGAGTCGGCAGCGCCTTGGTCGCCTTCAGCTCGGCGGCGATCGTGCCGAGGGTGGCGGTCCAGGTGCGCTGCCGGGTGGTGGTGCCGGCCACCGTGACGGTCAGCTGGGTGTCGGGCTTGCGCCCGGCGGCGACCAGTTCGGCAGCGGCGGCGGCGACGGTCTGGAGCGTGGTGGAGACCACCAGTGTGGCGTCGCTCACCCCCAGCTCGCTCCAGCAGCTGTCCGGGGCGCTGCTCGCGTCCAGGAACCGTACGTTGCCGCTGAGCGGCACTCCGGCGTAGGCGGGCACGCCGAGGGCTGCGGCGACACCGGGGACGACTTCGAAGGGGATGCCGGCCTGCGCGCAGGCGAGCATCTCGGCGGCGGCGCCGGAGTCGAATCCGGGATCGCCGGTGACCGCACGTACCACCCGCTTGCCGGTCCGCGCGGACGCCATGACAAGCTGTGCGGCAGCAGCGGAACGTTCCGCGACGGAGTCCAACACCTCACCGTCGGCGGCCGGTTGGGCCGTGCCCACATCCGGGCGGGCATGCGTGCGGACGACGTCGAGGACCAGGGCCTCGCCGACCAGCAGATCGGCGCGGGCCAGCGCCTCCACGGCGCGCAGGGTCAGCAGCCCGGGGTCACCGGGCCCGGCACCGAGGAAGGTGACGTGACCGGTGACGGCGGTGGGCCCGCTTTTCGGCGGGCCGGCGGCGCCGGGGCGGTCCGCGGTGCCCGGAAGACCGGCCGGGCCGGCGGCACCGGCCGAACCGGCGGGGTTGGTTGTTGCGACGGCGGCGGGGTTCAAGGTGTGCGCTCCCCCATAAGACCGGCCGCACCCTTGGCGAGCATCTGCACGGCGAGTTCGCGGCCCAGGGATCGCGCTTCGTCGTCCGATGCCGGTACGGGACCGGTGATGGACATCTGCACCAGCGTGTTGCCGTCGGTGGTGCCGACGACGCCGCGCAGACGCAGTTCGGAATTCTGCCCGTCGGCCACAAGGTCGGCCAGCGCGCCCACAGGGGCGGAGCAGCCGGCCTCGAGGGCGGCGAGCAGGGATCGCTCGGCGGTCACGGCGACCCGGGTGAAGGGGTCGTCCAGCTCGCCCAGCTGTGCGGCCAGCTCCGGGTTGGAGGCGGCGCATTCGACAGCCAGCGCCCCTTGCCCGGGAGCCGGCAGTACGACGTCGGCGTCGATCAGCTCGCTCGCCTCCGCGAGCCTGCCGATACGGTTCAGCCCGGCGGCGGCCAGCACGACCGCGTCGAGCTTGCCGGAAGTAACGTACCCGATGCGGGTGTCAACGTTGCCACGGATCGGGACGGTCTCGATCACCAGCCGGTGTGACCGTGCCCACGCGTTGAGCTGCGCCATCCTGCGCGGCGAGCCGGTGCCGACCTTGGCGCCGGGCGGCAGCGACCCGAAGGTGAGGCCGTCCCGGGCGACCAGCGCGTCGCGCGGGTCCTCGCGGTCCGGGATCGCGGCGAGCACGAGCCCCTGCGGGGCCGCGGTGGGCAGGTCCTTCAGGCTGTGCACCGCGAAGTCGATCTCGCCGGACAGCAGCGCGTCCCGCAGCGCGGAGACGAAGACCCCGGTGCCGCCGATCTGCGCCAGGCTCTCCTTGGAGACGTCGCCGTAGGTGGTGATCTCGACCAGTTCCACGGGGCGTCCGGTGATTTCGGTCACGCGTGCGGCGACCGTCCCGGACTGGGCCATGGCGAGTTTGCTGCGGCGGGTGCCCAGGCGCAGCGCACGCCCGAAGCCGAGTGGGTCGCCCGCGCGGCCGGCCCCCGCTGCCGGGCCGCCGCCGGTCGCCGCGGCGGAGCCCGCCGGGCCGGTGGATCGCGTCTGGTCCGGGCCGTGATCGTTGGGTTCGCGGCCGGTGGGGGTGTTCATGCCCGCCCTCGATTCGGTTCTGCGGTGCCCTGGGCGGCGGCGCCCGGGGTGTCGGCCCGGCTGACGGCGGCGACCGCCAGCGGGTCGAGGTCGAAGAGTTCCCGCAGCGCGTCGGCGTACCCGGCGCCGCCGGGCTCACCCGCGAGCTGCTTGACCCGCACGGTGGGCGCGTGCAGGAGCTTGTCGACGACGCGGCGCACGGTCTGGGTGATCTCCGCGCGCTGCTTGTCGTTCAGATCGGGCAGCCTACCGTCGAGCCGGGAAAGTTCACCCGCTACGACATCGGCGGCCATGGCCCGCAGCGCCACCACGGTGGGGGTGATCCGGGCCGCCCGCTGGGCCGCGCCGAAGGCGGCCACCTCGGCGGAGACGATGGCCCGCACCTGGTCCACGTCGGCGGCCATCGGCGCGTCCGCCGAGGCGGCGGCCAGTGCCTCTATGTCCACCAGCGTCACGCCGTCCAGCTCGTGCGCGGCGCCGTCGATGTCCCGCGGCATCGCCAGGTCGAGCACGGCCAGCGGCGTGGCCGCCGTACGCGCCGCTATGGCGCCGCGCAGATCCTCGGCGGTCAGCACCAGACCGGTGGCGCCGGTACAGGACACCACCAGGTCGGCCTCGCGCAGCGCCGCCGCCACCTCGGGCATGGTGATCGCCCGCGCGGGGGTGCCCTGCTCGGTCAGCGCGCGGGCCAGCCGCTCGGCGCGCTCCACCGTGCGGTTGGCGACGGTGAGTTCGGCCACCCCGGCCCTGGCCAGGGTGGCGGCGGCCAGCGAGGACATCGATCCGGCGCCGACCACCAGCGCCCGCTTGCCGCGCGCCTCGCCGGCCGCGGGGGTGAGCTGGGCCAGACCGAAGGTGACCAGGGACTGCCCGGCCCGGTCGATGCCGGTCTCGGAGTGGGCCCGCTTGCCGACCCGCAGCGCCTGCTGGAAGAGGTCGTTGAGCTGCCGGCCGGCGGTGTGCAGCTCCTGGCCGATGGCCAGGGCGTCCTTTATCTGGCCGAGGATCTGGCCCTCGCCGACCACCATGGAGTCCAGCCCGCAGGCCACCGTCAGCAGATGGTGGACGGCGCGGTCCTCGTAGTGCACGTACAGATAGGGGGTGAGCTCTTCCAGGCCGACGCCGCTGTGCTGGGCGAGGAGGGTGGACAGCTCGGCGACGCCCGCGTGGAACTTGTCGACGTCCGCGTACAGCTCGATACGGTTGCAGGTGGCCAGTGCCACCGCCTCGCTGGCGGGTTCGGCGGCCAGCGCGTCCTGCAGCAGCTTGGCCCGGGCCCCCTGGTCGAGGGTGGCGCGCTCCAGCACGCTGACGGGCGCGGTGCGGTGACTGAGGCCGACGACCAGGACGCTCATGCCGGCATCACGGCGGGTACGTCCCCGTCCGGGTCCTGGCGTCCTTCACCGGCCTTGCGCTGCTCGTGGAAGGCGAGGATCTGCAGCTCGATCGACAGGTCGACCTTGCGTACATCGACCCCGTCCGGCACCGACAGCACGGTGGGAGCGAAGTTGAGGATGGAGGTGACCCCGGCGGCGACCAGCCGGTCGGTGACCTCCTGGGCGGCGCCCGCGGGGGTGGCGATCACTCCGATCGACACCTGGTTGTCGTCGACGATCGCCTCCAGCTCATCGATGTGCCGCACCGGCAGGCCCGCCACCAGCCGCCCGGCCAGCGCGGTGTCGGCGTCGAGCAGCGCGGCGACCCGGAAGCCGCGCGAGGCGAACCCTCCGTAGTTGGCCAGCGCCGCGCCCAGATTGCCGATCCCGACGATGACGACCGGCCAGTCCTGGGTGAGCCCGAGTTCACGGCTGATCTGGTAGACGAGGTATTCGACGTCGTAGCCGACACCCCGCGTCCCGTACGAGCCGAGATAGGAGAAGTCCTTGCGCAGCTTGGCCGAGTTGACCCCCGCCGCCGCGGCGAGCTCCTCCGATGACACGGTGGGTACCGACCGCTCCGACAGAGCCGTCAGCGCCCGCAGGTAGAGCGGTAGTCGGGCGACAGTGGCCTCGGGAATCCCTCGGCTCCGGGTCGCCGGTCGGTGAGATCGGCCAGTTGCCACGATGCTCCTGCTGGTAGAGCTGGGCTGAGGACGGCCACGGTCTTTGGGGACGCCCCGTGCGGGCCAGGCTATGTCTTTGTGAACGCGTGCACAAAGATGGTGTCCGATTTGTACGGCGGAAGTGACCGGCATCACGCACGCCCAGGACGGACATTGGGCACGGATCGCCGGGGGGATTCGTTGCCGCGGCCCACCCACAGCGCGTCCGCCGCGGCCAGCACTCCGGCCGGCTCCGGCCAGCGCAGCGCGGCCGCGATTCCCAGCTCCTCGGCGAAGGACGTGCCGTCGGCGGCATAGGCCGTGAACAGCGCCGCGGTGGCCCGCGCGTCACCGAGCGCGGTGTGCGGACTCCAGTCGGTGATCCCGATCTCCGCGGCGCAGGCCCGCAGACTCAGCCCGTAGGCCGGCGGCCGGTCCGCGCCGCGCTCGGCCGCCATCCGCATCGTGCACAGCTCGGGAACGGACGGCGGCCGCAGTCCGATCCGCGCGAATTCGGCCACCAGGAACGCCCGGTCGCAGCCCACATTGTGGCCGACCAGCACCCGGCCGCGCAGCAGCCCCAGCAGCCGTACCGCGATCCCGGCGAAGCGCGGCGCCCCACCCAGGTGCCGGGCCTCGATGCCGTGGATATGGGTGGGCCCGACCGGGCCCTGCGGGTCGACCAGCGTGGTGAACTCGCCCTGCGGCACCAGCTCGGCGTCCAGCAGCACCACGGCCAGCTCGATCACCCGGTGCCGGCGCGAGGACGAGCCGGTCGCCTCCAGGTCCACCACCGCGTAGCCGGTGCCGGACGGGCCGGCGGGCCGGCCGCCGGACTGCTGGCCGGCCGGAGCGCGGGACGGGCTGCGGCCCGAGAGCACGTGGTCACACTCCTCACGCTTCGCCCCCGGGTGTACAAATCGACCCCGATGCTAATCGAATGCGTGCGACTGCGGGTAACGCTCCCAAAACGGTCGCCGGTTCGTGCGCGGTTTCACGTACGGTTACCGGCGGTCGGGCGCCCGACCGGGCAGACCGGGCGGAGCTGGCGGTCAGCCGGCCAGCGCCGACCGCAGCCGCCGCTCGTCCACCCGCCAGAAGGTGTGCTGTTCACCGTCCACCAGCACCACCGGGATCTGCTCCCAGTAGCGTTCGTACAACTCCGGCTCCCGGGTGATGTCCCGCTCCTCCACCACCGCGCCGGTCTCCGCCGCCACCTTCCCGATCACCGTCCGTGCCTCGTCGCACAGGTGGCAGCCGGGCTTGCCGATCAGCGTCACGGTCCTCGTCACGGTCCTCGAACTCCTCGGTACGGCGCAGGAAGTGGTCCCGCCCGCCATTGTGACGCGTGGCGTTCAGGCGCTCGCAAAGTGGGCGCACCGAAGGGGCCGCCGCGGGTGGTTATGCTCGCGCCATGGCCGCACCCAGATGGCTCACTACACGTAGGCAATCCGCTACCGAGCGGAGCGTGCTGGCAGGCGAGGCGGCGGCGAAGGCCGCGCTGGCGACGAAATCCCGGCCCGGGACCGTGCTGCCCCGGACCCTGCCGCCGGAAGCACTGGACGCGCTGGGCGCGCTGGAAACGGCGGACACGGCGGAAGCACTGGACACGCTGGACGCCGTCGCGGTGCCGGACCCGGCCGCCGACGCCGAGTCGCGGTTCCCGGTGGCCGGCGACCCGCGCGCCGCCGCCTTCTTCGACCTCGACAACACCGTGATGCAGGGCGCCGCGCTCTTCCACTTCGGCCGCGGCCTGTACAAGCGGAAGTTCTTCGACAAGCGCGACCTGGTCCGCTTCGCCTGGCAGCAGGCGTACTTCAGGATGGCCGGCTCCGAGGACCCCGAGCACATGCAGGAGGCCCGCGACAGCGCGCTGTCCATCGTCAAGGGCCACCGCGTCGAGGAACTGATGTCCATCGGCGAGGAGATCTACGACGAGTACATGGCGGGCAAGATCTGGCCCGGCACCCGCGCGCTGGCCCAGGCCCACCTGGACGCCGGGCAGCGGGTCTGGCTGGTGACCGCCGCCCCGGTGGAGACCGCCACCATCATCGCCCGCCGACTCGGCCTGACCGGCGCCCTCGGCACGGTCGCCGAGTCCGTCGGCGGCGTCTACACCGGCCGGCTGGTCGGCGAGCCGCTGCACGGCCCGGCGAAGGCCGAGGCGGTACGGGCGCTGGCCGTCGCCGAGGACCTGGACCTGTCCCGGTGCGCCGCCTACAGCGACTCCGCCAACGACATCCCGATCCTGTCGCTGGTCGGCCACCCCTACGCGATCAACCCCGACAGCCGGCTGCGCAAGCATGCGCGCGCCGAGGGCTGGCGGCTGCGCGACTACCGCACCGGCCGCAAAGCGGTCCGGATCGGTCTTCCGGCCGCCGCGGGCATGGGCGCGGTCGCCGGCGGCGTACTGGCCGGCGTGGCGATCCGGCGCCGGCACCGCTGAGCGCGGCCGGACCCGTACGAAACCGCTGCGGGGCCCGGCCCGCGGCCGGTACGAGCCCGGTCTCGCCGGGCGTCCGCCGCGCCGCGGGGCCCGCGCGCCCCGTTCGGCACACGGCCACAACACGCACTCTCCGCGACCACTTCACGAACCGAATTGGTCAACTGTCGCCGTGCGTTCGATAATTGACCGGTCGCCATTCCGTACGAGAAGCAACGGAAACCGCGATTTGGGCAACTCGGTGTAGCGTCGCCTGTACGAAGCGTTATTCTCCTCAGACGCAATCCGGTACCCACACGTCGCTACGACGGGTGAAGTCCCGTACTGCACGTGATGGAAGTTCTGCCTCTGGGAGTCCCGTGTACCCACACGACGGGGTTGACACCTCTGGCCTGGCTGCGTTGCGCGCACTGGTGATTGACCGCCTGATGCGCACAGTCCCCGCGTACGCCATGCCCACCCTCGCCACGTCCGGTCCCATCGTCCCCGGCCCGGCCCACGCCCTTGCCGAAGTCAGCACAGCCGCAGGCAGACGCACCCGCAACAGCTCCGCCCACTCCGACCGCAACGGCACCGCCGCCACCGCCCAGGGCGCCCACGCCCGCCGGCCCGCCTCGGACACCGACAGCGGCCGGATGATGGACCTGGTCGAACGCGCCCAGGACGGCGAGACGGAGGCGTTCGGGCGGCTCTACGACCACTACAGCGACACCGTCTACCGGTACATCTACTACCGGGTCGGTTCCAAGGCGACCGCCGAGGACCTGACCAGCGAGACGTTTCTGCGGGCCCTGCGCCGGATCGGCACCTTCACCTGGCAGGGGCGCGATTTCGGCGCCTGGCTGGTCACCATCGCCCGCAATCTGGTCGCCGACCACTTCAAATCGAGCCGTTTCCGCCTCGAAGTGACCACCGGCGAAATGCTCGACGCCAATGAGGTCGAGCGCAGCCCCGAGGACTCGGTGCTGGAGCGGCTGTCCAACGAGGCGCTGCTGACCGCCGTCCGCAAGCTCAATCCCCAGCAGCAGGAGTGTGTGACGCTGCGCTTCCTGCAGGGGCTCTCGGTGGCCGAGACGGCCCGGGTGATGGGCAAGAACGAGGGCGCCATCAAGACCTTGCAGTACCGGGCGGTACGAACGCTCGCGCGACTGCTGCCGGAAGACGCGCGGTAGGGATCTCTTGTCCCCCGGATGGCCCTGGGCCGATCATCAGACCTGCGTAACCCAACCGGATCGGCGATCGTTGCATCACATGCAGACACTTCTGTGCCGCGCGCCGCTTATCGCCTTTCACCCGATCGGGTGGACAGGTGGTGCGGGCGCAACTTCTGGACGGCACAGGGAGTCGAGTGTGGATGACGAGAGGAGGTGCCGCCCGTGATCGGACAGGCAACGGCACATCGCCGGGCGAACGCCTTCGCCCAGGCCGTTGAGGACGCTGCCGTCACCGAGGGGGCCGACGGCGGTCAGGAGGCCGGCGACGCCGCCGGGGAACCCGGCGGTGCGCGCGGCCCCGCCGGGCGCGGCGGGCACGGCGGTTCGGGTACGCACGGCGGCGCCCATGCCGCCGCCCGGCACGCCGACCCCGAGCAGGCCGCCATGCTGGCGCTGGCCGCGTCCCTCAGCTCGCGGCCCCGACCGGTCATGGACGCCGAGCGCAAGACCGTTCAGCGCGCCCAGCTGATCGCCGCGATGGAGCAGGCGCTCGCGGACGGCAGCTTCACCGCGACCGGCCGGGTGCCGGAGCAGCGCACCGAGAGCGGCGGCCCCGGCAGCCACCGGACCCGCAAGCTCGGCACGCGCTCCCGGCTGACCCGGCGGATCGCGGTCGGCGGCCTCACGGTCGGCGTCGCGGCCGGCGCCCTGGGCGGGGTGGCCGCCGCGAGTACCAACGCGCTGCCGGGCGACCACCTCTACGGCCTGAAGCGCGGCATGGAGGACCTGAAGCTGGACATGGCGGGCGGCGACGCCTCCCGCGGCGAGGTCTATCTCGACATGGCCTCCACCCGGATGCAGGAGGCCCGCCGGCTGATGGACCGCGGGCGCGGCGGCACCGGTCTCGACGACGAGTCGGTCGGCGAGGTGCGCAAGGCGCTGTCCGGCATGCATCAGGAGGCCGCCGAGGGCCACCGGCTGCTCACCCAGGCCTACAAGGAGGACGGCTCGCTCCAGCCGATCGAGCTGCTCAACTCCTTCTCGCAGGCCCACCGGCAGAGCTGGACGGATCTGCGCGGCAAGCTGCCCAGCCAGCTCACCGACGTCTCCGACCAGGTGAGCTCGATCTTCGCGGCCATAGACCAAGAGGTCGCCCCGCTCCAGTCGCTGCTTCCCCCGGCCCCGGACACCGGCTCCCCGTCACCGTCCCAGGGCGGCGGCAGCGGCGGCACGGGCTCGGAAAGCCCCGGCAGCACCCCCACGGGCACGAGCACGGGGACGGCGAGTCCGTCCGCTTCGGCGACAGCCGGCACCCAGTCCGGCCGCCCCGGCACGGGCGACAGCCCCAGCCCGTCCCCGTCCGACACCGAGCCCCATGGGCTGATCGGCGGCTCCGGCGACCTCCTCAACCCGAGCGTCCCCACCCCGACCGCGCCCAGCGGCTCCCCGACCGACACCCCCACCCCGACCCACCACTCGGTGGTCCTCCCACCCCTCCTCCCCGGCCTCCTCCCCGACCTGGGCCTGGGCGGCGAGGACGAGCCCCCGCAGTAGCCGACGCGACAGCGGCCGGTCCGCCTCCGGCACCCCTCGGAAGCCAACCGGCCGCCCTCGCACTGCTCGGCCCCAGGGGGCCGCTCAGAAAAACACCGACCGCCGCTGCACCAGCAGCTCGTACAGCGTGTGCTGGATCGTTTCCCTGACCTGGTCCGTCAGGTTGAAGACCAGCATCGGGTCCTCCGCCGCCTCCGGCGGGTAGCCGTCCGTCGGGATGGGCTCGCCGAACTGGATGGTCCACTTGGTCGGGAGCGGGATGGTGCCGAGGGGGCCCAGCCAGGGGAAGGTCGGGGTGAGGGGGAAGTAGGGGAAGCCGAGGACGCGGGCGAGGGTGCGGGAGTTGCCCAGCATCGGGTAGATCTCCTCCGCGCCCACCACCGAGCACGGCACGATCGGCACCTTCGTCTTCAGCGCCGTCGCCACGAAACCGCCCCGCCCGAAGCGCTGCAGCTTGTAGCGCTCGGCGAAGGGCTTGCCCAGGCCCTTGAAGCCCTCCGGCATCACCCCGACCACCTCGCCCCGCTCCAGCAGCGCCTGCGCGTCCTCCGTGCAGGCCAGCGTGTGGCCCAGCTTCCGGGCCAGTTCGTTGACCAGCGGCAGCACGAACACCAGGTCGGCGGCGAGCAGCCGCAGATGCCGCCCGGCGGGATGGTGGTCGTGCACGGCCACCTGCGCCATCAGCCCGTCCAGCGGCAGCGTCCCGGAGTGGTTGCACACCACCAGCGCGCCGCCCTCGGCCGGGATGTTCTCGATGCCCTTGACCTCGACCCGGAAGTAGTTCTGGAACATCGGCCGCAGCAGCGACATCAGCACCTGGTCGGTCAGCTCGGCGTCGTAGCCGAACTCGTCCACCTCGTATTCACCGGTGACGCGCCGCCGCAGGAACGCCAGCCCGGAGGCCACCTTCCGCTCCCAGGGCCCGCCGAGCAGCCGGTCCGCGACCCCGCTGAGCGTGTCGGCGATCCCGGGAGCGGTCGGCGGTGCGGGATCCGGATCAGGGTCCACCTGCGGTACCTGTGCCTTACGGTCTCGCGGCCGGCCGTCGCCTGCCGCCTGCGCGGGGATCTCCGGCACCTCGGGCACCGGCGTCAAGGGGGGCTGCGGCTGGGCGGCGGACGCGGCCGGTCCGGCGGCCGGACCCTTGCGGCTCCGCGCCCGCGACCGGCCGCCACCGCCACCGCGCCGCGCCCGCGAGTCCTCGTCGAACGGGATGACCTTGGCGTCCGCCATGGTTCCTGCTCCTTCCGCCGCCACGGGCTGCTCGTCGTGCGTCATACGGCCGTCATGCGCGATCGGCCGGGATCGTCCCCGCCAGCGCGTCCACCGCGCGCCCCACCCGGTCCGGCGGCAGCAGCCCGAAGCCGCGGCCCCGGGCGAAGTCGTAGAACGTCTCAGCCGTGCTGTACGTAGCCACGAAACCGAGCGTCTCACGCATCTGCCGGGTGTCCACCACCCTGCCGTGTGTCAGCAGCCTGATCTGTTCGGCCGAGAAGTCGGTGACACCCGCCGTCCGCAGCAGCCGCCCCACCCAGGTGACGGCCGGCAGCAGTACGGGCACGGTCGGCTTGCCCAGCCGGCGCGCGGTCTGCGACAGCAGCAGCACCCCGTCCCCGGCGATGTTGAACGTGCCGTTGTTGTACGTACCGCGCCGGGCCTCGGTGGAGGCCACCACCAGGACCTCGTTGACGTCGTCCTCGTGCACGAACTGCAGCCGCGGGTCGTAGCCGAAGACGGTCGGCAGCACCGGCAGCCCGAAGTACTCCGCCAGCGGCGTGTCCGCGCCGGGCCCGAGGATGTTGGCGAACCGCAGCACCGCGACCGCCACATCGGGCCGCCGGCGCGCGAAGCCCCGGACATACCCCTCGACCTCCACCGCGTCCTTGGCGAAGCCGCCGCTGGGCAGCGACTTCACCGGGGTGGTCTCGCTGAAGATCCCCGGATCGCGCGGCGCGGCGCCGTAGACGCTGGTGGTGGACTTGACCACCAGCCGCCGTACGGTCGGCGCCTTCTGGCACGCGCCGAGCAGCTGCATGGTGCCGATGACATTGGTCTCCTTGGCCTGCGTACGGCCGCCGGAGCCCAGCGGGGTACCGCTGACGTCCAGGTGCACCACGGTGTCCACCGAGTGCCGCGCCAGCACCTTGCCGATCATCGGCTGCCGGATGTCGGCCCGGACGAACTCCGCGTCCCCCAGGTCGTGCTCCGGCGCCACCGCGTCGACCGCGATCACCCGCTCCACCTCGGGCTCGCGCTGCACCCGCCGTACGAACCGGCCACCGAGCTGCCGCGCGGCTCCGGTGACGAGGACCACCTTGCCCACGATCAGCGCCTCCTAGGGGATTGGGGTCACCGTACCGTCGCGGTGTTGCGGACCGGTGACGCCCCGCCCGGGCCCGCCGGCCGCCGAGGGCCGGCCCCCGGATCACGCCGGCCCCCGGACATGCCACTGCCCCTCTCCGGCGCCGTCAAGGCTGTTGGGCCTTCACGACTGTGGAGAGGGGCAGTGGGAGCGGCGGCGAACGGCCCGCTTACTTCTTGTTGCGGCGCTGAACGCGCGTCCGCTTCAGAAGCTTGCGGTGCTTCTTCTTGGCCATACGCTTACGCCGCTTCTTGATGACAGAGCCCACGACTACCCTCGCTTCGGTTTCACTCGGTGCGGGGCGTCCGAGCCCACACGACCTACGTCGGCCAAGCCTACCCGTCCCGGAGGGGCGGGAGTGACCGAGGCCGGCGCTGTCGGTCATCAGCCCGTTACCGGGCCCTCTCAGGCAGATTCCACCCCCACGTAGGACTCGCGGAGGTAGTCGTGGACGGCCTGCTCCGGAACCCGGAACGACCGGCCCACGCGGATCGCCGGCAGATGACCGCTGTGCACCAACCGGTACACCGTCATCTTGGAGACCCGCATGACCGAAGCGACTTCGGCGACGGTCAGGAACACGACCTCGTTCAGAGGCCGACTTTCAGCAGCAACAGACATGACACACCTGAACCTTCCGCACATGCGCCACCGGCTTCCCCTCCGGCGACTTAAAAAGGCATGTGCGCTCCCCCACAGATTAGGGGCGGATGATGCAAGTGGGGAAGAGGAGTTGCGAATGGTTGACTACTGTGAGAGCCACGCTCGATTGAGTACGTAACGCGTCAGCGGCCGGTAGTAATCGGACCGGACGGTGTCGTCCAGGGGCACCGCGACGGAGATCCGACCCTCGGCTTCGGCCACGAACACCGCGGGGTCGTCGGAGTCCCCCAGACCGATCGCCTCAATGCCCAACTGCCCTGCTCCGCAAATGAATCCGTGGTCCCCCACCACCAGTCCCGGCAGCACGCCACCATGCTCCGCGGCCCCCGCCAGCGCCGCTCTGACGGGCAGCGGCGAGTGGGTGTGAACCCCCTGCCCGTCCTCCCCGTCGCTCCCCGGATCCGGACCCGCGGCTTCCGCCGGACGCACCACGGCCACACCGCCGACATACCGAAGATTGTGCCGGCGTACGCCGAACTGTGTCGGCATGTCCACGCCTGGAGCGTACGCCGGGGTGAGGACGACGCAGCCCGCCGCCGACAGAGCCGAGGCCAAAGATGCGTAGAAGCCGAGGAGGCGGTGTGGATGTCCTGTGCCCAACAGCACCGGAACCCGCTCGTGCGCGGCCCTTCCCAGCCGCTCCGCGAACGCGTCCAGCGCCGCCACCGTACAATCCGGGTCGATCATGTCCTGCCCCGAGGTCTCCGCCGGGTCCGCCGACACCCCGCAGCGGTCCGCCATCAGCCGCAGCAGCTCGCTCACCCCCCACTCGCCGTCCGGGTCCAGCCCCAGCGTCTGCCGCGGATCACGCGCCGCGAAGAGCCGATAGCTCCGCAGACTCACCTCTCTGGACGTCGTCACCCGCCCGGCCAGCCTCGCCGCCACCAAATGCGCCCGCAACGCCCCGACACTCAGCACGTTCCGATAGTCCCTAGCTCAGCCCCTCCACGATGCCCAAATCACGAAATACACCCCTTGCGAGTGACGCGACAAAAAACGACACGCCCTCCACCGCCATCACGACAGAACCCGACAGCGCTCGGCGGAAGCATCAGGGCAGCAGCCCGTGCGACGGGAAGACCGCCCGCCGGGTGGACAGAATCGCCTGGTCCAGCCGCGACGCCGGGTCGTAGCCCGCGTCCTCGAAACCGGAGAAGACCGGCTCGCGCCCGTCCGTCATCCGCGAAGGCGCCGTCGCCCGGGTCCTGGCATAGACCTCGTGCCGCCAGTCCTCCGGCACCAGGGTCCGCGGCGCGATCGGAACGCCCGCCGCGATGGCCACCAGATGCGTCCAGGTCCGCGGTACGACATCGGTGACCGCGTAACCGCCACCGCCCAGCGCCACCCACCGCCCCGCCGCGTGCTCGTGCGCCAGCGCGTGGCACGCCTCGGCCACCAGCCGCTGGGCGTCCAGCGACACCGCCAGATGCGCCAGCGGGTCCTCGAAGTGCGTGTCCGCGCCGTGCTGCGAGACGACCACCTGCGGCCGGAACGCGGCCACCAGCTCCGGCACCACCGCGTGGAAGGCCCGCAGCCACCCGGCGTCCCCCGTGCCCGCCGGAAGGGCCACGTTCACCGCGCAGCCCTCCGCCTTCGGCCCGCCGCACTCCTCCGGCCAGCCCGTCTGCGGGAACAGCGTGCTCGGATGCTCGTGCAGCGAGATCGTCAGCACCCGGGGATCGTCCCAGAACACCTCCTGGACGCCGTCCCCGTGGTGGACGTCCACATCGATGTAGACCACCCGCTCCGCGCCCAGCTCCAGCAGCCGCGCCACCGCCAGCGCCGCGTCGTTGTAGACGCAGAAACCGGCCGCTGAGGCCGGCATCGCGTGATGCAGCCCGCCGGCGAAGTTCACCGCGTGCTCCACCTCGCCGTGCCACACCGCCTCAGCGGCCCCCACCGACTGCCCCGCGATCAGCGCCGCGGCCTCGTGCATCCCGGCGAACGCCGGATTGTCCACCGTCCCGATGCCGAACGACTGCTCCGCCGCCCGCGGATCGGCCGACGCCCGCCGCACCGCGGCCACGTACTCCGGCCGGTGCACCAGCGCCAGCGTCGACTCCCCGGCGGCCGGCGCCGCCACCACCGGCAGCGCCCCGTCCAGGCCGAACGCCCGCACCAGGCTCCTGGTGAGCGCCAGCCGCACCGGGTCCATCGGGTGCCCCTGACCGAAGTCGTACTGCGTTACCTGCTCATCCCACATCAGCTTCGCGCGGCCGGTCATGCCCGACACCGTACCCAACGGGACCCGCCTCGAAGGACTGGGCGTAGAGCAGGGTCGCCCCCACCAGCACCATCGGCACCACCATCGCACCGCGGAAACTCCACACATCGCCGAGCGCCCCCACCAGCGGGGAGCCGGCCAGGAACCCGACGTAGTTGAAGATGTTCAGCCGGGCGATCGCCGAGTCCGACACCCCGGGGAATATCCGCCCCGCCGCCGCGAAGGTCTGCGGCACGATCACGCACAGCCCGAAGCCCACCAGGGTGAAGCCGAGAATGCCCACCCACGCCCCGGGCGCCGCGGCCACCACCGCGAAACCGGCCACCGCCACCACCGTGCCCAGCCGTACCACCGGCGCCGCGCCGAACCGCCGCACCCCGAAGTCGCCCACCGAGCGGCCCATCAGCGTCGTCACCATGTACACCGCGTACGGGACGGTCGACAGCTCGTCCGAGCTGTGCAGGGTGTCCTGCAAGTACTTCGCGCTCCAGTTGGAGACCGTCGAGTCGCCGATGTACGCGAACGCCATCACCAGGCACAGCGGCAGCAGCAGCTTCATCACCACCTGCTGCGGGCCCGCCCCCGAACTCGCCGCCCGCTCCAGCTCGGTGCCGTCCCCCGGCCGCTGGTCCCGGTACCAGCGGCTGGCGGTCAGCGTCAGCGGCACCAGGACCAGCACGGCCGGCCCGTAGACCGTGAACAGCGCCAGGTGCCAGTGCGCCCCCGACCACGCCAGCGAGGCCCCGGCGATGCCGCCCAGGCTGTACGTGGCGTGGAAGCCCAGCATGATGCTCTTGCCGTACGCCCGCTGGAGGCTCACCCCGAGCATGTTCATCGACGCGTCCAGCCCGCCGACGCACACCCCGAACAGCGCCAGCGTCACCGCGGCCACCCACAGCTGGTCCCCGGCGCCGAGACCGGCCAGCACCAGGGCGACCACCGGCTGCACCCAGCGCAGCACCACACTGGGCCGCACCCGCTTGACCAGCTGCTCGGTCACCACACTGCCGACCCCGGCCAGGATCGGCACCGCGGCCAGGAAGACCGGCAGCAGCGCGTCACTGATCCCGTAGCGGTCCTGAATCGCCGGGATACGGGTGACGAGCAGGGCGAAGAGCGCGCCCTGCGCGAAGAAGCTGACCGCGAGCGCGGCGCGGCCGTGGCGCAACTCCGGCGCCGGCGCGTTGATCAGACGAGCGTCGTCCATGAGCGAGCAGCGTAAAGGGACGGGCTACGGATGAGTAGGCGATTGACGACACCGCGAGGCCCAGTCCGCAGAGCCGACTCCGCAGCGGAGTCAGAGGAGGTCGAGCAGGGCCGGCATGCCGTCGAACAGCGCGGTCGCGCCGTGCAGCCCGGCCGCCGGGGTCATCGCGGTGAAGCCGAGGACATCCATACCGGCCGCGCGGGCCGCCTGGACGCCGAGCGGGCTGTCCTCGACCACCACACACCGCCGCGGGGCCACTCCCATCGCGCCGGCCGCGTGCAGGAACAGATCCGGCGCCGGCTTGCCCCGCCCCACATCCTGCGCGGAGAAGATCCGCTGCTCCCCGAACCGCTCATAGAGCCCGGTCTTCCGCAGCGCCACCCGAATCCGCTCATGCGAACCGGACGACGCCACGCAGTACGGCACCCCGTCCGCGGCGAGCTTGTCCAGTACGGCACCCACGCCATCGACCGGCTCCAGCTCCCGCTCGAAAGCCGCGAACACCCGTGCGTGATAGGCCGCGTTGAACCCGTCGGGCAGGCGCTGCCCGGACCGCTCAAGGACCACATCATGGATCCGGTGCACGGCGGCGCCCATGAAGTCCCGGATCGAGTCCTCATAGCTGGTGGGATGGCCGAGTTCGGTGAGGTAGTCGGCCAGAATCCGGTTGGACAGCGGCTCGCTGTCCACGAGGACGCCGTCGTTGTCGAAGATCACCAGTTCATACCGCACACCCGCACGATAGCGGGTGGGGAACGCAGAAAAGCCCCCGCCCCCGAGGCAAACCTCGGGGGCGGGGGCTGAATTATTGTTCGGCGGTGTCCTACTCTCCCACAGGGTCCCCCCTGCAGTACCATCGGCGCTGAAAGGCTTAGCTTCCGGGTTCGGAATGTAACCGGGCGTTTCCCTAACGCTATGACCACCGAAACACTGTGAAACACACACCACCCCGCACACCGGGAGAGACTCATCCCCTCGGCAGGGTTCGGTGGCTGATTGTTTCAGAACCACACAGTGGACGCGAGCACACATGGACAAGCCCTC
>NZ_JBHSBB010000011.1:0-46797 GCF_042650325.1 Streptomyces polygonati
CAGCGAGGCGTCCTCCACATCGGCCGCCGCGCCGTTCCACACCGACAGCACCGACCGACGCTCCTCGGCGTCCAGCACTGGCAGTGCGCCCAGCGGCGATTCGGGCGCGGCGAGCGCGGTGTCGATGAAGCGGCGGAAGCGGTCCTGGTGGGCGGCGATCGCATCGAGGTCGCACACCTCGGGAGCGGCGTCGAAGTCGATCCGCAGACCGAGTTCGGGCCCGAGGTCGTAGACGGCGATGGCCAGGTCCTCGACCGGGCCGTTGCTGAGGTTGTGCTGGATCGTGGGGTGGCCGCCGAAGGTGATGCCCGGCACGAAAGCCATGATGTTGACGAGCGGGGCGGTGATCCGGCGCTCGGACTTGTCGATGCCGAGGTCGCGGCACATGTCCTCGTAGCGGGTCCGCTGGTGCTTCAGACCCGCCCGGACCTCGCGGACGACCGCGGCGACGAGGTCGGCGAACGACTCGCCCCGGCCGACGCGCACCCGGACCGGCAGCACATTGGAGGACATGCTGGGGGTCCGCCGGCCGAGTTCGGTGGTGCGGCCGGTGATCGGCAGGCCGAGGACCAGCTCGTCGTGGCCGCCGCCGGCCCGGTGGACATAGGCGGCGACGAGCGCGACGACCAGCATCGTCCAGGGCGCCCGGCGACCGCGGGCGAAGGTCTTGATCAGCTCGGTGTCGGCGGAGTCCACGAACACGGTTCGGCGGACGAAGGGGGTGGCGGTCTGCTCATGACCGGCTGTACGGCCCTCGCCGATCCGCGGGGTCTCGGGCAGGTCGGCCAGCCGCTCGGACCAGTACGCCCGGTCGTCGGCCGCGCTCGGGGACGCGCGATAGCCGGAGTCCTCGGCGAGCACGTCCGCCAGCGCTCCGAAGGGGCTCGGCCCCCACGGCTCGCCCGCCATGGCCTGCTCGTAGAGCTCGATGAGCCGGGAGTCGAGCAGAGCCGCGCCCATGCCGTCGACGAGCAGGTGGTGATAGCTCTGGTAGTACACGAAACGGTCGTCGGCGAGTTTGAGCAGCGCGTGGCTGCTGAGACGGCCGCCGGCGAGGTCGACCGGGACGGCGATGTCGGCCGCCATCCAGGCGCGGGCCGCGGCAAGGGGGTCGTCCGCCT
The DNA here is from genome assembly GCF_042650325.1 of Streptomyces polygonati. NCBI lineage: Bacteria > Bacillati > Actinomycetota > Actinomycetes > Kitasatosporales > Streptomycetaceae > Streptomyces > Streptomyces polygonati. The sequence continues at coordinate 1,122 of NZ_JBHSBB010000011.1, forward strand.
CGCTCACGTCGACCCGGACCAGCCGGCGGTCGCCGGGCTCGGGGTCGATCAGCTGCCAGATGCCGTCGTCGTCCTGCTCGGTGCCCCGGATGCGCAGCACATCGGCCTCGCGGGCCAGCTGGTACCAGGAGTCGGCCAGCACATCGGCGTCGATCGGGCCGAGGATCTCCCGTGAGTCGCCGATGGTGTAGCGGCGGCCGGTTCGGTCCGCATCGTGGGCCAGCCAGATGTCGCGCTGGGCGGCCGACAACGGCAGCCGAACAGCGGCCGGCCGGTCGGCGGGGTGCTGGTCAGATGCCATGGGAGGGGCTCCTCTCGATCGTTGCGGATCGTGCTGGCCGGGGCTGGATCGCTCACGACGACTCATTGAATCCATGGCGGCGGGGGCCGGGCGGCAGTTGCGACGGCACTCGGGGAGCAGCTCAGCCGGCGGCGGCAGCGAGCCGGACCGGGGTACTGCCGTCGGCAGCGCGGAAGACGGTCGGCGCGGCGGCGGGACGGGCGGCGGCCGGCGAGCCGGCGGCCGCCGGCGCGATGGCCGGGTACAGGGCGCGGACCAGACGCAGCACCCGGAACAGCGAGCGGCCTGGCTCGTGGCTGGGACGTATGACGCCGTGGATGAGCAGGTCCCGCACCATACGGCCGCTGTCGGCCGGGGGCCGTCCGGTCAGGCGTACGACGTCTTCGAGGCCGAACTCCCCGTCCGGCGCGGCGCACAGCACGGCCAGCAGCGACCGGTGGTCGCCGGGCAGCCGGTGCACCGTACGGTCCAGTGCCTGGCGGAACAGCCGCCCGCTGTCACCGCCGGCCAGGTGGTCGAGCAGCGGGGCGGGGTCGGAGCCCGCGCACGCGGCGAGGGCGGGCAGGTCGTAGACCATCAGCCAGGACGCCGCCGCGGCCAGCGCCATCGGATGGCCGTCCAACTGCCGGCAGATGTCGGCCACGTGCGCCAGCTCGGCCGGGGCCGCGCTGAACTCGGGCCGCACGCGCCGTACATGGGACAGGAAGACCCGTACAGCCGGCACATCGGCGTACCCGGTGGAGCCGCCGGTGGACGCCGGCACCTCCAGCGGCTTCAGCAGGAAGATCCGTTCGGCCGGTACGTTCCAGGGCTGCTCCCCGGTGACCAGCAGCCGCAGGCCCGGGCAGTCCCGCAGCAGCCGGGACAGCCGGTCCGATCTCGGAGCCTCGGCCGGCACGCCGTCCAGTACCAGCAAAGCCCGCCGGTCGCCGACGAGTTCGGCGAGATCCTCGCTCGACGCCGGACGGGCGCCGGCGTCGGACCGGTGGCCGTAGAGGTCCGCGACACAGGCGTCGACGACGGAGCTGAGGGCGCTCTCCATCGAGCTGAGGTAGTCCGGCGCCGTGCCCGGGAAGGCGAACCACAGCACCGGCAGGCCGGAGCCGTGCAGCCGGTCCGCGACCTCAAGGGCCAGCCGGGTCTTGCCGACGCCGCTCAGCCCCACCACATTCACCAGGCGCTCCTCGCCGCCGGCCAACTCCCGCACCAGCACCTCGGTCTCGGCCTCCCGGCCCACCGCGGGGTGCAGCGCGGTCGGCGGTGCGGGCGGTTCCGCGGACAGGTCGGCCACCGCGGGGTCGGTGAAGTGCCGCTGCTGGGCCGCCGATGTGAGCACGCCGCGGGCCCGGTCGCCGAGTCTGAGGGCGTCGGCGATGAGTCTGACGGTGTCCTGCCGCGGGCGGCGCGCTCTGCCCTGCTCCAGATTGCGGATCGCCCGCATGCTGATGGTGGACAGATCCGCCAGCTCGCGCTGGGTGAGGCCGATCCGCAGCCGGTGGCCGCGGATGAGCTCGCCGAACCGGGTGGCATCCTCGGATACGGGGGCGCCGTGCTCACCGGTGGCGGTCACCGGTTGGGGCCTGGTCATGTGCTCTCCCGCCAGTCGTCGTGGGAACCCGCGGGCGCCCGCCTTCCGGCGCACTCCCCGGTGGGCCCGCCACGGACCCGGTTCCGGACTCCCATCCTCCGCAGGCGGCTATCGGAGCGGCATCACGCGGGCAATGAGGCGGGTGGCCGCCCTATCACGGGCCGGCGGGCCGGGCTGTCAGCGGCGCCGCCCGCTATCACCGCCCGGGCCGGCCGCCCGCCGTGATAGCGCAGGGATAGCGGCGGGGATAATCCGGGGATTCCGGCCCTTCCTAACGTGGTGCTCACGAAGAACGAAGCGCACCGCAGACGAAGGGAAACCCCCGATGACCAGCACCAAGACCCTCCGCACCGCCCTTGCGACCGTCGCGATCGCCGCCGCCGCGCTGCTGGGCACCCAGGTCGCCCACACCGGTGCCCCGGCCGCCCCGCAGACCGCTCGCACCCACACCGTCACGCTGGCCGACGGCGCCACCCCGACCACGACGCCGACCCCGGCTCCGGTCAGCAGCCCGGCCGGCAACAACCCCTGGGACTGACGGTCACCGCGGGCCCGCAGCACGCAGCCCGGAACAGGGCACAGAAAACGGAACAGCAACAGCCCCGGCCGGCAAGCCCCGGCGGAGAACAGCCCCGACCGGGACCCCGCTCAGGATCAGCGCCACCCGCCGCTACGGCTCAGCCCGACGCCCCTCAGCCCGCCGGTTCGGTACGGAACACGGCCCCCGCATCCGGCGCCACGCCCAACAGCCGCTCGGCCTCCCGCAGTTCGCGGGACATCTTCCGGTCGCGGAACGCACGGGCCGCCGTCTCCAGCATCTCCCGGGACCGGGACCGTTCCCCGGTACGCTCCAGCAGCCGCGCCAGGTCCAGCCGGACCATGGCGGCGCCCCCCTGGTCCATGATCTGCTCGCGGACCGTGAGCGAACTGTCGTAGAAGCGCTTCGCCTGCTCGTCCCGGCCCATGATCGACAGCGCCTGCCCCAGGTCGCGCAGCAGATGCCCCTCACCTATCACGTCGCCGGACTCCCGGCACAGCTCCAGCACCTCGGTGAGGGTGCTCACCGCCTGGCCGTGCTCACCGCGCTGCAGCAGCACCTGGCCGACCCGCCGCAGCGTACGGGCCAGACCCCCGGAATAGCCGACCGAGCGGTAGATGTCGAGCGCCTCGTCCAGCTGGGACTGCGCGGTGTCGTCCAGCCCCTGCCGCATCCAGATGTGCGCGCGCTGCGTCAGCACGATCGCGCGCCCCACCACGTCGCCCGCCCGGTCGAAGTCGCGCAGCGCCTCGGCGTACAGCGCCAGCGCCAACTCGTCGTTGCCGTGCATGCGTTCCAGCAGTGCCAGGTCGCGCCGGCACAGCGCGAGACCGTGCGCGTCGTCCAGTTCCGAGAACAGGTCGAGCGCGGCCCCGAGCGACGTGCGGGACTCGTCGTGCTGGCTGCGGCTGAGATACAGCGAACCCAGCGAGCTGAGCAGCGCCGCCGTGCCCCGCTTGTTGCCCGCCGCCTTTACCGCGACCAGCGCCTGCTGGTGCGTCTGCTCCCACTGGTCGAGATAGCCGCGCACCTCGAACAGGGTGACGAGCGTCGTGGCCAGGTCCCAGCTCAGCTCGTCCATCCGCTCGCGGGCCGCGTGCTCCACCGCCTGGCACAAGTTGGCCTGCTCGCCGTCCAGCCACTCCATCGGGTCGACCAGCAGCTCGTCCACGCAGGACTCCGGCAGCTCCCAGCGCGGCGCGCTGCCGTGCAGCACGGTGAAGTCCCCGCCGTAGATGCGCCGGTGGGCCTGCTCGGCCAGCGACAGCCAGCCGCCCATCATCCGTTCCAGGGCCGCGCCCCGCACCGCGGAGTCGTCGTGCGCCGCCAGCTGCTCGCGGGCGAAGACCCGGATGATCTCGTGGAAGCGATAGCGGAAGCCGCCGGTGGCCTCGACCCCGACCACGTCGAGCATCTGCACATCGACCAGCGGTTCCAGCAGGTCGGAGGGGAAGGGCCGGTCGTCGTCCAGCAGGGCCCCGGCCAGCCAGCCCGGCAGCGTGGTGCCCTGCGCCATGCTGAGCAGCCGCAGCAGCTTGCGGTCGCCGGCGGCGAGCCCGTCGTGGGTGAGGGACAGGCTGGCCCGCATCGTCATCTCACCGTGGGTGAGTTCGTCCAGCCGGTTGCGCTCGTTGGCCAGCCGCTGGACCATCGACGCCAGGGTCCAGTGCGGGCGCGCGGCGAGCCTGGCGGCCACGATGCGCAGCGCCAGCGGCAGTCCGCCCACGGTACGGATCAGCGCCTCGGCCGCGGCCGGCTCGCGCATCACCCGGCCGGTGCCGACGACCCGTTCCAGCAGCGCCAACGCCCTTTCGGTGTCCAGCACATCGAGCTCGACGCGGTACGAGCCCGGCAGCGCGGTCAGCCGTACCCTGCTGGTCACCAGCACCGCGCAGGCGCTGCTGCCGGGCAGCAGCGGCAGCACCTGGCTCTCCGAGGCGGCGTCGTCCAGCACCACCAGCGTGCGGCGCGACGCCAGCAGCGTCCGGTACATCTCGGCCCGCTCGTCCAGCGCCTCCGGGATCACCGGGCCCGGAATGCCCAGCGCGCGCAGGAAGCGCCCGAGCACCTCGGCAGAGGTGGCGGGGGTGCCGGTGCCGCGCAGATCGCAGTAGAGCTGGCCGTCGGGAAAGCCGTTCTCGCTGAGCCGGTGCCCGATATGGGTGGCCAGCGTCGACTTGCCGGTGCCGGGCTTGCCGACGATCACCGCGAGACCCACCGCGCGCCGGGTGCCGTCGCCGGTCAGCGCCCGCTCGATACTGGCGATCTGCTCCTCGTCCTCCACGAAGTCGGCGGTGTCGGCCGGGAGTTGGCGGGGGATCTCATCGCGGTACGAGGGCGGCGGAGGAGCGTCCGCAGGGGCCGGCGCCGGATCGGGGGCGGCGGGGGCCGGCGAGTGCTGCCGCGACGGCGCCGCGGTGTGCAGCGCGGGGTCGGCGGACAGGATGGACGCCTCCAACTGGCGCAGTTCCTCGCCCGGATCGAGACCCAGCTCGTCGATCAGCAGCTCCCGGCCCACCCGGTAGGTCTCCAGCGCCTCCGCCTGCCGGCCCGAGCGGTAGAGCGCCAGCATCAGCAGTCCGCGCAGCCGCTCGCGCAACGGATTGTCGTGGACGAGGCGTTGGATCTCGCCGACCAGTTCGTGGTGGCGGCCGAGGTCGAGTTCGAACTGGAGCCGGGTCTCGACCGCGGTCAGCCGTTCCTCGTCCAGCTGCCGCGCCTTGCTGCGCAGGGTGTCGCTGGAGATACCGCTGAGGCAGTCGCCCAGCCAGAGCCGGCCCGCGGCCTTCAGCAGATCCGCTGCCTCGGCGGCCCGCCCCTGCTTGCCGAGCAGTCGGGCTTCGGCCAACTGCCGTGCGAACACGGCCGCGTCCACCGTCTCGCCGTCGGCCTTGAGGACATAACCCGGCGGCCGGGTCGTGATGGCGGCGTCGATCCCGGCCCCGGCGAAGATCTTCCGCAGCCGGGAGACACAGATCTGCACCTGGGTGCGGGCGGTGTCCGGCGGGTCGTCGTTCCAGATCAGATCCACCAGGTAGTCGGTGCTCACCACCCGGTTCGCCTCCAGCAGCAGCGCGGCCAGGATCACTTCCTGGCGCCCCGGCGGAATGCGGATCATGCCGCCGCGCCCGATCAGCTGCAGCGGCCCCAGGATCCTGAACACCAGGTGGTCGGCGGCACCCTCGCCGGATGTATCAGACATGCGTCTCCCAGCTCGGGCACGAGTGCGGGCCAACCACAAATGGAGCAAGCGCGCCCGCAAGTCTTACGGAAAGTGCGCGTTCCTGTCCATAGCGTCGCTTTGGGCGGTCGGTGATAGTGGCGTGATAGTGACGGGTTGCGCGACGGGGGCAGGCTGTGCTCAGCCGATGGGTTTCGCCGTCGGCGCCGGAACGCATGTGGTCCGTGTGGTGCGATGGCCGCGGACGAAAGGACATCCCGTGACGAATCACCAAGCCAGGAGGCTTCCCCCCAGTCCGGCGGTGACCGCGACCGGGGTGGACCATGTACGGCTGGCGTACGACTATCTCGACAGCGACGATCTCGACGGATACGGCTCGCTGCTCGACGAGGACGTCGCCCTGGACCGCCCCGACGCCCCGCCCGGACGAGGTCGCGCCGAGGTGCTCAGGATGCATCTGGAACGGGTGGTGCCCCGGGCGCGGCACGCCATCGAGCGGATCATCGCCGAGGGCGACCGGGTCGTGGTGACCGGCTGCCTCTGGCAGGACCCCGGCCCGAGAAGCCGGCGGCTGGAGCGGATCGGTTTCGTGGACGTCTTCACGCTGTCGGACGTCGGGATGCTGCGGGGCTGCTGCCGCTACTACTTCGCGCCGCCGGCCTGACGCGCGGCTCCGGGAACGCACTAAGCTATCCTTAGCGCGAAGCCGTTTTCTCGTAAGGAGCACGCGATGTCGAAGTTGGGGATCATTGTGGCGAGCACCAGGCCCGGCAGGGTCGGGCTGCCGGTGGCCCAGTGGTTCGACGCGGAGGCCCGCGCCCACGCGGGTTTCGCGGAGATCGAGCTGATCGACCTGGCCGACGTGGCCCTGCCGTTCATGAATGAGCCGAACCACCCCCGGCTGGGCCGCTACACCCACCAGCACACCATCGACTGGAGCGCCCTGGTCGGCGGCGTCGACGCCTTCGTCTTCGTCATGCCGGAGTACAACTACGGCTTCAACGCGGAACTGAAGAACGCGATCGACTACCTGCACAACGAGTGGAAGTACAAGCCGGTCGGCTTCGTCAGCTACGGCGGGGTCTCGGCCGGCACCCGTGCCGTCCAGATGATCAAGCAGGTCGTCACGACCCTGAAGATGACCCCGGTCTTCGAGGCCGTCAGCATCCCCTTCGTCCACCAGTTCGTGGACGAGGAGGACGGCCTGGTCGCCAATGAGGTGATGACGGCCGCCGCCAAGTCGATGCTGGACGAACTGGTACGGGTCGAGGAGACACTGCGGCCGCTGCGGCTGTCGGTGGAAGCGCCGCACGGCGCGTAGTGAGGACGGGAGGGGGACGGTGTCCGAGCGTTCCGCGGCGGAGATACACCAGGTCTGCGAGCGGTTCCACGCCGCCATCGAGCTGATCGGCGGGCGCTGGACCGGCGCCATCCTGCGCGCGGTCTTCACCGGTCAGCACCGGTTCGCCCACATCAGGTCGGCCGTGCCCGGGCTCAGCGACACCATGCTCGCGCAGCGGCTGCGGACCCTGGAGGCGCACGGCCTCCTCGAACGCCGGGTCGCGGCGGCCGGCGGGTCCGGCACAGCCGGTTCGTCCGGCGTGTCCGGCACGGCGCAGATCGAGTACCACCTCACCGCGAAGGGCCAGGAGCTGGGTCCGGTGCTCGACGCGGTGATCGCCTGGTCCCACCGCTGGATCCCGCTGCCGGAGCAGTCCGCGCGTCCCTGACGCACACCGGGCCCGCCGCGCCGTCGAGGCGGGGCCCGGTGGGCGGCGCGGTTCAGCCCGCCGAGGCCGCCTGCGCTGTCCGGGCCGGGGAGTCGGGCTGCGGCGCCCGGGGGGTCCGCGGGGTCAGCGCGCGCAGGATGCCCTCCACGCTCTGCTTGGCGTCACCGAAGAGCATCCGGCTGTTCTCCCGGAAGAACAGCGGATTCTGCACCCCGGCGTAGCCGGAGGCCATCGAGCGCTTGAAGACGATGACCTCTCCGGCCTCCCACACCCGCAGCACCGGCATACCGGCGATCGGGCTGCCCGGGTCCTCCATCGCCGCCGGGTTCACGGTGTCGTTGGCGCCGATGACCAGCACGACCGAGGTCCGGGCGAAGTCGTCGTTGATCTCGTCCATTTCGAGGACGATGTCGTACGGCACCTTCGCCTCGGCCAGCAGGACGTTCATGTGCCCGGGCAGCCGTCCGGCCACCGGGTGCACCCCGAAGCGGACCTCGACACCGCGCTCGCGCAGCGCCCGGGTGAGTTCGGCCACCGGGTGCTGGGCCTGCGCGACCGCCATGCCGTAGCCGGGGGTGATGATCACCGAGTCGGCGCTCTCCAGCAGCGCGGCGGTCTCGGCTGCGGTGGTCTCCCGGTGCTCGCCCTGCTCGCCGTCGGCGGCGGCCGGCGCCTCGATGCCGAAGCCGCCGGCGATGACGGAGATGAAGGACCGGTTCATCGCCTTGCACATGATGTACGACAGATAGGCACCGGAGGAGCCGACCAGCGCGCCGGTGACGATGAGCAGGTTGTTGTTCAGCAGGAAGCCCGCGGCGGCCGCCGCCCAGCCCGAATAGCTGTTGAGCATGGAGACCACCACCGGCATGTCGCCGCCGCCGATCGAGGCGACCAGATGCAGGCCCAGCAGCAGCGCCAGCGCGGTGATGCCGATCATCAGACCCAGGCTCGGGCTCGCCGCGAACCAGATCGTCAGCGCCACGAACACCGCCAGCGCGCCGAGGTTGAGCAGGTTCTTGCCCGGCAGCATCAGCGGCCGGGACTTCATCCGCGCCGACAGCTTCAGGAAGGCGATCAGCGAACCGGTGAAGGTGACCGCGCCGATGAAGATGCCGATGAACACCTCGGCGTGGTGGATACGCAGCAGGTCCGCGGCCACCGCGGTCTGCGCCGACCCCCGCGCCTCGACCTCGTAGTAGCTGTTCCAGCCGACGAGCACCGCGGCCAGACCGACGAAACTGTGCAGGACCGCGATCAGCTCCGGCATCCCGGTCATCTCCACCACGCGGGCCCGCCACAGGCCGAGCACCGCGCCGATCGCCATGGCGACCACGATCAGTCCCACGGCGGCGCCGGAGATGTGCCGAGAGGCGAAGACGATGGTGGCGACCAGCGCCAGGGCCATGCCGCAGACCCCGAACACCACTCCGTTGCGGGAGGTGCGGTGCTGGGAGAGCCCGGCCAGGCTGAGGATGAACAGCAGCGCGGCGACGACGTCCGCGGACTGGGTTGCTGTACTTGCGTTCATGAGTCGGCCTCAGTCCTTCGAGAACATGCTGAGCATGCGGCGGGTGACGGCGAAGCCTCCGAAGATATTGATACTGGTCAGCAGGATCGCCACGAACGACAGCACGGTCACGGTCACCGGGTGGTGACCGATCTGCAGCAGGGCTCCGATGACCACGATCCCCGAGATGGCGTTGGTCACCGACATCAGCGGTGTGTGCAGCGCGTGGTGCACCTTGCCGATGACGTAGTAGCCGATCACCACGGCGAGGGTGAACACCGTGAAGTTCTCGGCCAGTTGGGCGGGGGAGTAGGCGATGACCAGGAAGAGCGCGATCATGCCGAGGCCGATCAGACTCAGGCGGCCGGCCGCGGTCAGGCGGGCTTTCGGCTCCGGCCGGGCGACCGCGGCCGGGGCCGCGGGCGCCTGGGGTCCGGCGACCGAGACCTGCACCGGTGGCGGCGGCCAGGTCTTCGCCCCGTCCCGGACCACGGTGACCGACCGCTGCACCACGTCGTCGAAGTCCAGCCGGACCCGACCGTCCCGCTCCGGTGTGAGCAGCTTGAGCAGGTTGACGAGATTGGTGCCGTAGAGCTGGGACGCCTGGGCGGGCAGCCGCCCGGCGAGGTCGGTGTAGCCGATGATCGTCACCCCGTTGTCGGTGACGACCGCCTTCCCGGCGACCGTGCCCGCCACATTGCCGCCCTGCGCCGCGGCCATGTCCACGATGACGCTGCCGGGACGCATGCTCGCCACGTCCTGCTCGGTCAGCAGCCGGGGCGCCGGCCGGCCGGGGATCAGCGCCGTGGTGATGACGACATCCACATCGGCGGCCTGCTCGCGGTAGATCTCCGCGGCGCGGCGGTCGTACGCCTCCGAGGTGGCCCGGGCGTAACCGTCCCCGGCCGATTCCTGCGCCACCTCCACGGCGAGGAACTCGCCGCCCAGTGAGCGCACCTGGTCGGCGACCTCCGGCCGCGGATCGGTGGCCCGCACCACCGCGCCCAGGCTGTTCGCCGCGCCGATCGCCGCGAGACCGGCCACGCCGGCCCCGGCCACCAGCACCTTGGCGGGCGGGACCTTGCCCGCCGCGGTGACCTGCCCGGTGAAGAACCGGCCGAAGACATGCGCGGCCTCGATCACCGCGCGGTAGCCGGCGATATTGGCCATCGAGCTCAGCACGTCCAGCGACTGGGCCCGCGAGATCCGCGGCACCGCGTCCATGGCCAGCACCGTGATCGGCCGCCGCGCCAGATCGTCGAGGAGGTCGGGGGAGAGCCCGGGACTGATCAGGCCGACCAGCGTCGCCCCCTCCCGCAGCCGTCCGATCTCCTCGTGCGAGGGCGCGTTCACCTTCAGTACGACATCGGCCCGCCAGGCCTCGCCGATCAGCGCACCGGCCTCGGCGTAGGCGTCGTCGGCGAAACCCGAGGCCGTACCGGCCCCCGATTCCACCACCACGTCGTAGCCGAGCGCCTGGATCTGGCGGACGGTCGCCGGAGTCGCCGCTACGCGGGTCTCTCCGGTGGCAGATTCGGCGACGACACCGATCTGCTGTGGAGCTGAATCAGACATCGTTATCCCTCTCACCTGACAATGGGCAGACGGAACGGGGATGGCGAACAGCGTGCGCGCAACACCCAGAAACAGTGAAGGACCCCGACCCGCCGCACAAGCCCGCCCTGCGGCCGATCAGGGGCCCACGGCCACCGGGATCGCCTCGCAGAATAGCGAGGTCCCCGCCTCCGCTCAGCTTTCCCAGCTCCAGTTGGTCACCTCCGGCAGATCCGTGCCGTGCTCGCGGACCCAGGAGTGGTGCCGCAGCCGGACGTCCTCCATCAACTGGCGTACCGGGGCCGCGCGCACGGCCAGCCCCGGAACGCGGTCGATCACGTCCATCACCAGGCGGTATCGGTCCAGGTCGTTGCGCAGCACCATGTCGAAGGGCGTGGTCGTGGTGCCGATCTCCTTGTAGCCGCGCACATGGAGGTTGTTGCGGCCGTCGTGCCGGTACGCCAGCCGGTGGATCAGCCACGGGTAGCCGTGGTAAGCGAAGATCACCGGCTTGTCGGGGGTGAACAGCGCGTCGTAGTCGGCCCCCGACATGCCGTGCGGGTGCTCGCCGGGGGGCAGCAGCCGGGCCAGGTCCACCACATTGACCACCCGCACCGCCAGCTGCGGCAGATGGTGCCGGAGCAGCTGGGCCGCCGCCAGCACCTCTTGGGTGGGCACGTCACCCGCGCAGGCCAGCACGACATCGGGTTCGCGCGAGCCGTGCCCGGTGCTCGCCCACTCCCAGATGCCGGCGCCGCGGGCGCAGTGCGACCGGGCCGCGTCCATGCCGAGCCAGTCGAAGCAGGGCTGCTTGCCCGCCACCACCACGTTCACATAGTCCTTGGAGCGCAGGACGTGCTCGGCCACCGACAGCAGGGTGTTGGCGTCCGGTGGCAGATAGACCCGTACGACCTCCGGCGACTTGCTGAGCACATGGTCGATGAAGCCGGGGTCCTGGTGCGAGAAGCCGTTGTGGTCCTGCCGCCAGACATGGGAGCTCAGCAGGTAGTTGAGGGACGCGACGGAGCGGCGCCAGGGCAGCGCCCGGGTGGTGCGCAGCCATTTGATGTGCTGGTTCACCATCGAGTCGACGATGTGCACGAACGCCTCGTAGCAGGAGAACATCCCGTGCCGTCCGGTGAGCAGATAGCCCTCCAGCCAGCCCTGGCAGGTGTGTTCGGACAGGATCTCCATCACCCGGCCGTGCGGGTCGAGATCCTCGTCCACCTCCAGGGTGCCGGCCTGCCAGGCCTTGCCGGAGGCGGCGTAGACGGCTTCGAGCCGGTTGGAGGCCGTCTCGTCGGGCCCGACCAGACGGAAGTCCCGCCGCTCGGTGGTGTCCTCCATCAGCTGGGCGAGCAGCGCGCCCAGCACCCGGGTCGGTTCGTGCAGGGTGGCGCCGGGGGACTCGACGGGGACCGCGAAGCGGTCCAGGTCCGGCACCGGCAGTTCGCGCAGCAGCAGCCCGCCGTTGGCATGCGGGTTCGCGCCGAGCCTGCGGTCGCCGGCCGGCACGTGTGCCAGCACCTGGGGGACGGGCCCGCCCTCCGCGTCGAAGAGCTCTTCGGGGCGGTACGAGCGCAGCCAGTCCTCCAGCTGGCGCAGATGCTCCGGGTTGTCGCGTACGCCCGCCAGCGGCACCTGGTGCGCGCGCCAGGTGCCCTCCACCGGCAGGCCGTCCACCTTGACCGGACCGGTCCAGCCCTTCGGGGTCCGCAGGACGATCACCGGCCAGCGGGGGCGCTCATCGGTCTCCCGCGCGCGGGCGGCGCGCTGGAAGGCGGCGATCCGGTCCAGCGCGGTGTCCATCGCGACGGCCATCGCCCCGTGCACCGTCAGCGGCTCGTCGCCGGTGACATGGATCGGCTCGTGGCCGTAGCCGCGCAGCAGCTGGTCCAGTTCGTCCTCGCCGAGCCGGGCGAGCACCGCCGGATTGGCGATCTTGTAGCCGTTCAGGTGCAGGATCGGCAGGACGGCGCCGTCGTGCACCGGGTCGAGGAACTTGTTGCCGTGCCAGGAGGCGGCCAGCGGGCCGGTCTCGGCCTCGCCGTCGCCGATCACGCAGGCCACGACCAGGTCCGGATTGTCGAACGCGGCGCCGTACGCGTGCGCGAGGGAGTAGCCCAGCTCGCCGCCCTCATGGATGGAGCCGGGTGTCTCGGGGGCGACATGGCTGGGAATCCCGCCGGGGAAGGAGAACTGCCTGAACAGCCGGGCCATCCCGGCGGCGTCCCGGGTGACGTCCGGATAGGTGCGGGTGTAACTGCCGTCCAGCCAGGAGTTGGCGACCACCGCGGGACCGCCGTGCCCGGGACCCCAGACGCAGATCGCGTCGAGGTCCCGCGCCTTGATCACCCGGTTGAGGTGGGTGTGGACCAGATTCAGGCCCGGTGAGGTGCCCCAGTGGCCGAGCAGCCGTGGCTTGATGTGCTCCCGGCGCAGCGGCTCGGCCAGCAGCGGATTGCCCATCAGATAGATCTGGCCCACCGCGAGATAGTTCGCGGCCCGCCAGTGCGCGTCCAGGCTCCGCAGTTCTTCCTTGCCGGGAGCAGCGGGCGCTCGGGTGTCGGACATGTGATCCTCCGTCGGATTCGGGGTGTTCTCCCCACTTTCCGTTCCCCTCGAACCGATCCGGCCGCCCACCGGGCGGGCCATTCGGGTGGTGACCGAGCGCGGTGCCGTCCCCGGCGCGGGGTTCCGGCCGGGCCGAATCGTTCCTTCTGGGTCGGTTCCGGTATTCGCCGGACAGGGCGGCTGTGTGTCGGGCACTTTCAGTGCATGGGTAGTTACGAAGACGAAGTACCCGCTTATCTGACGATCCGGGTGACCGCGCAGGACAGCCCCATCGCGGCCTTCGCCGAGCAGGAGGCCTGGCAGGCCAGGGAGCGCTATCCCGACCTGGCGCGGGTGGGCCTGGGCGAGTTCTTCTGGGCGAGCGAAGAGGATTCCGGCGGCTGGAAGCTGTGCGAGCACGGCGGCAGTTGGCCCCAGCAGGCCAGGGACTCGCTGGGTTCCCACTTCCGCCTGCAGGCCCAGCTCGCCGAGCGGGCGGGCGAGGAGAAGGCCGCCCGCGGCTGGATGGCGGGGGCCCACCGCACCGATCGCGAAGTCGTGGACGACCTGCGGGTGATGGGACAGCGCTTCCGTATCGTGCGGGCCTCGCACTTCATCAGGAGGGGCGGCAGCGGTCCCGAGCCGCCCCGCCCGTCCGATCCCGACCCCGGCGAGGTCGGCGAGGCGAACCGGCTGCCGTCGCGCACCAAGGATTTCGTGGTCGACCCCTACACCGGGACCGGGCTGTCCGAGGGGATCTTGAAACTCGACCTGATCCACTGGACGGGGGTCGGCCTCGGCGGCGGTCAGGAAGCGATGCACCAGGACGCGCTGCGCGCCGCCCGCGACTACCCCGGCGGCGTGCTGCTGCCCGCGGTCTTCGTCGTCTCCGACCGGCAGGACGGGGACTGGCAGCTCCACAGCCCCGGGGAGTCGCACGGGACCCCGCAGGGCGCCCGCGACTCGCTCGCCGTCTGGCTGCGGGTGATGGCGCCCTTCTCCGGCGAACTGACCGACGCCGAGGTGCGGGAGTACGCCCGGGCCGCCGACCGGCTGGACGACAGGCGGAGCAATGTCGCGGCGGTCGGCGGCCACCGCTTCCGGATCACCCGGGTCGAACGCCTCGTCCGCATCGGTCCGAACGGTCCCGAGGGCCCGCGGCCGTCCGACCCCGACCCCGAGGCCCCGATCGAGATCCAGGTCGCACAGCTCAAGGCCCAGGGCCTGTGGGAGGAAGAGGACGACGAGGGGCCGGTGGCGTCCGGGGAGCTGGACGAGGGGGCGCTGCGGCTGCGGGAGATGGCCGAGCGCGAGGAGCAACGCCACCAGGCCGCCAAGGAGGCCAGAAGGCTCGTCAGGGAGCAGCGGGCCAAGGGGTTGATCCCGCCGGAGGGACCGGCCGGGCCGGAGTGAGTCCGGGGGCCCGCCATGGTGGGACATGGGCCCGGCCGCGCGGAAGGGGCCGGGCCCGGCGGCCGAGTCGGGGCGCGCGGCCGGGCCGCCGGGGTCAGACCGCGGTCACGGTCACGCCCTCCTGCTCGAAACGGGCCCGCGCCTGCGCGGAGATGTCCTGATCGGTGACGAGCGTGTCGATCGCGCCGATATCGCACACCGTGGCGAAAGCGCGGCGCCCGATCTTGGAGGAGTCGGCCGCGACGACCACCCGGGTCGCCCGCTCGGCCAGCAGCCGGTTGATGCTCGCCTCGTCCTCGTCGTGCGCGAAGGCACCCCGCGCCGGGTCGATGGCACCGACGCCGAGCACCGCGATGTCCAAGGTGACCTGCTGGAGCACCGTACGCGCCAGCGGTCCGGTGAGTTCGTACGACTGGGGCCGGGCCACACCGCCGGTCACCACGATCTTGATCTGCGGTCTGATCACCAGCTCGTTGGCGATGTTCAGCGCGTTGGTCACCACCGTGAGGGCCGGCTGCCGGGCCGCGCCGCCGGCCCCGTCGGCGGCGATGTCGGCGCGCAGCGCCAGCGCCCGGGCCACCTCGGTGGTGGTCGTGCCCCCGGTCAGCCCCACCACGTCGCCCACCGCGACAAGGCCGGCCACCGCCTGCCCGATCCGCTGCTTCCGCGAAGCGTGCCGGGCGGTCTTGTAGCGCAGCGGCAGCTCGTAGGACACGCCGTTGGCCACCGCTCCGCCCCGCGTCCTGCTGAGCACCCGCTGCTCGGCGAGCCGGTCCAGGTCGCGGCGGATGGTGGCGGCGGACACCTTCAGCGCCGCGGCCGCCTCGTCCACCTCCAGCCGGCCGTGCTCGGCCAGCAGATCGAGCAGCGCGGACCACCGGGCATCGCGGGACACCAGCGCCGCCTCCTCGTCTCCCCGGGATCTCCGGACCGTCAGCACACCGTCGTCGGACCGTCGGCGCGCCGCCGCCGGAGCGTACTTCATCGCGCAGGGCCGCCGGACGCTCCCGATCCTAGGCAGTACGCACACCGCCGCCCGCACCGGCCGGTGCGGGCGGTGCGGGGAGCCCACCTCACTTCACCGCCGCGCGGATCGCGTCCCGCAACTGCTCCGGACGCGGTTGCAGCGCCCGGTCCAGCTCCAGGGCGAACGGCAGGACCGCGCCGTCCGGGCGGGTCACCCGCCGGGGCGGCGAGAGCAGCAGTCCCTCCTCGGCGGCGGCGGCGAGCAGTTCGGCCGCGAAGCCGCAGCCGCGGTTGGCGTCGTCGTAGACCACCAGCCGCCGGGTGCGGCGCAGCGAGGCGCGCAGCGCCTCCCAGTCGAAGGGGTGCAGCGTGCGCGGGTCGAGCACCTCGACGGACACCTCGTCGGCGAGGTCGCGCGCCACCTGGAGCGCGTCGGCGATCAGATGGCCGACGGCCACCACCGTCACATCCGTCCCCGGGCGGTGCACCCGCGCCGAGCCCAGAGGGACCGGCGACAGCGGCCCGGTGACGTCCTCGCGGACACCCATCGCCCCGGCCGGCGCGAACAGCACCACCGGATCGTCGTCCGCGATCGCCGCCCGCAGCAGCCCGTACGCGTCCGTGGGGCCGGACGGGACGACCGTCTTCACCCCCGCGTGCACGAACAGGCTGTACGGATGGTCCGAGTGCTGCCCGGCCCAGCCGTCCCGCGACCCCGACCCGGGGACGACGAAGGTGACCGGCACCCTGACCTGACCCCCCGTCATGAGCCGGAACTTATGGGCCTGGTTGACGATCTGCTCGAAGACCAGGAACAGCAGCGAGGGGATCTGGAACTCCACCACCGGCCGCATCCCGGCCAGGGACGCGCCGATCGCGAAGGAGGTGAACGCCTGCTCCGACAGCGGCATGTCCAGCACCCGCTCGGGTCCGAACCGCTTCTGCAGCCCCAGCGTCGGGCCGGCCAGCCCGGCGCCCACGTCCTCACCGAGCACGCACACGGCCGCATCGGCCGCCATGCTGTCGGTCAGCGCCCGGTTCAGCGCCTTGGTGTACGACAGCCAGGTCACGGCGACACCCCCGGCCGCGGTGGCGGGCCGCCCGCGTAGAGGAAGTCGTCGGCCCCGGCCGGATCGGGGCGGGAAGCGGCCAGCGCCCACGCCGCGGCGGTCCGCAGCTCCTCGGCCACCTCGGCGTCGATCCGGTCGGCGTCGGCGATCGCGGGCCGCGACCGGTCCAGCGGGTCGCGGGCCCGCCAGACGGCCACCTCCTGGGCCGAGCGGTAGTTCAGCCGCAGCCGCCGCTCCATGCTGTGGTGGCCCTCGAACCGGTAGGTGCGGCACTCCAGGAAGCCCGGCCCGCCGCCGTCCCTGGCCCGGGCCACCGCTTCGGCCGCCGCCTCCTGGACCGCGTCGACGTCCATGCCGTCCACCTCCACCGCCGGCACCCCGAAGGCGGCGGCCCGGCCCAGCGCGCTGCCGCCGACCGCCGCGGCGGCCGGGAGGGTGGTCGCGTACCCGTTGTTCTCGCAGACGAAGACGACCGGCGCGCGGCGGATCGACGCCAGATTCAGCGCCTCCAGCAGCACTCCCTGATTGAGGGCGCCGTCGCCGAAGAAGCAGGCGACGACCGTGCCGCGGCCCAGGTGCCGAGCCGCCCACGCGGCGCCGACGGCGATGGCCGCGCCGGCGCCCACCATGCCATTGGCGCCGAGGATGCCGAGCGACACATCGGCGGCGTGCATGGAACCGCCGCGGCCGCGGTTCAACCCTGCCTCCCGGCCCGCGAGTTCGGCCAGCAGCCGGGCGGGGTCGGCGCCCTTGGCCAGCACATGACCGTGACCGCGGTGGGTGCTGGTCAGCTGATCGCCCGGTGCCAGCGCCGCGCACACCCCGACGGCCACCGCCTCCTGACCGAGATACGGGTGGATACCGCCGGGGATCTCGCCGGCCCGCACCCACTCCAGCGCCAGCGTGTCGAACTCCCGGATCAGCCGCATCATCCGGTAGCGGCCGGCCGGCGTGCCCAGCGACGCGGCCGGCGTGGTCACAGCGCCCCGCGCCACAGCACCGGGCAGAACTCGGGGTCCGCGTAGTCCGGTTGGCCCTCGGCGGTGCGGCGGACCATCACATCGTGGTTGTAGACGACCGGCTCGCCGTCGGCGCGCAGGAAGCGGCGGTAGCGGTTGCCGCCGTCCTGGAGGTGCAGCGACACCGCTCGGCGGGGCCGGTCCGAGAGGTTGGGCCCGCTGCCGTGGTAGGTGCGGCAGTGGTGGAAGCTGACGTGCCCGCGCGGGATCTCCACCGGCACCTTGCGGATCGTGACGCCGTTGAAGTCGGCGTTGTCCGCCAGCAGTTGCTCCAGTTCGCTGTTGTCGCGGTCGGCGAAGTGCCGGGTCGAATCGTCGCCGCCGGGCAGTTCCTGCCAGCGGTGGCTGCCGTCGACCATGGTGATGGTGCCCATCTCGACGGTGCAGTCGTGGAACGGGAGGAACGCGGTGAGCATCCGCTGCGAGGTGGAGGTCTGCCAGTAGTGCTTGTCGAAGTGCCAGGGCACCAGATTGCTGGGCTCGTCGGCGATCGGCGGCTTGAGGATCAGCGTGCTCTGGAAGATCCGGATCTCCTCGGCCCGGGCCAGCCGGGCGGCGACCGCGCCGAGCAGCGGCTTGCGCAGGACCGCGCCGATCGCCGCGCTCTCGTAGTGCACATAGTCGTTGTGCCGCTGGACCTGCCCGTCCGAGGGCCGCCAGGACGCCAACGTGGGCGGTCTGGAGGGCAGTTCCCGGTCGCGGTGTCCGGCGTAGTAGCGCTCGGTGGCCTCCTGCAGCGCGTCCAGCTCGGCATCGGAGAAGATCCGCCCGGACAGGTACCAGCCGTGTTCGGCGTAGTCGAGCGCCTCCTCGGCCGTGGGCAGCAGGGCGCTCTCCTCGGCGGTCAGGGCGAAGTCGGCGGCGGTGGTGGTGACGGTCATAGGGCTTCTCCCGGAGGGCGGCTGAGCGGGGCGGGGCGGGCGGGCTGCTGCGGCGGGCGGGTGTCAGGCGGTGTCGGCACGTTCCCGCTCCACCGCCTCGTACAGCGCCTTGATGTTCGCCGAGCCGAAGGTGCCCGCGCCCCGGCGCTCGATCAGCTCCAGGAAGAGGGTGTTGCGCGGGTGGGTCGAGCGGGTGAAGATCTGGAAGAGCTGGCCGCCGTGGTCCTGGTCCACCAGCAGGTTCAACTCGCGCAGTACGTCGGCCGGGATGCCGGTCTCGCCCAGCCGCGCGGGCAGCGCCTCGTAGTACGAACCGGGCGTGGTCAGGAAGGTGACACCGCGTCCGCTCAGGGTGCGCACCGCACCGGCGATGTCCTCGGTGCCGAAGGCCAGGTGCTGGACGCCGCTGCCGCCGTGGGCGTCGAGGAAGCCGTTGATCTGGCCCGGCTCACGCGTCGGGTCAGGCTCCAGCAGCGTCAGCGTCACCCCGCCGTCCGCGCTCTGGACCACCTCGGAGTTCATCGCCTGGGCGCCGATCTCCAGGTATTCGCTGAAGATCACCGAAAAGCCCAGCGCTTCCTGGCTGTAGCGCACCGCGGGCGCCAGCTCACCGGACGGCACACACACCGCGACATGGTCCAACTCCCGCAGCAGCGCCTCCGTTTCGCCCTCGGAACCGGCCAGCAGCGGATCGTCGCGGCCGACGAAGCGCAACGAGAGGTCGCCGAAGCCCACCACCGTGGTGCCGTCGATCCGCACCGCGCCGCGGCGCACCGCCTCCTCGGTCCTGGCCAGCGCGTCCTCGGCGTCGTCGCAGGCCAGCGCCAGCGTCGCCACTCCGTCGCCGTGCCGGCGCACGAAGGCGCTCACTGGATCGTCCGGCGCCGAGGCCGAGTTGAGCAGCAGCGTGATGCCGCCCTGGCGGGCGACCAGCCGGGACAGGCCGGGCCGGGGCGGTTCGCCGCCCTCGTCGGCCGGTGTGACGGTGAATCCGAAGTCGTCACGCAGCGTGGCCGCGTACTTGTGCGCGTCCTCGCAGTGGAACTCCACGTAGCCGATGCCGTGGACGGTCATACGTCACTCCCCGGAGAGGTGGTACCGGTGCTCGGCGGCCCGAACACCAGGCTGAGGTTGTGTCCGCCGAAGGCGAAGGAGTTGGAGAGCACCGCCCGCAGCGGGCCGCTGCGGGCCGCGCCGCGCACATGGTCGAGACCGTGCGCCGGATCGGGCTGGTCGAGGTTGAGGGTCGGCGGCGACACCCCGCCGGCCAGGGCGAGTACGCAGAAGGCCGCCTCCACCGCGCCGGAGGCGCCGAGCAGATGACCGGTCGCCCCCTTCGTCGAGCTGACCGGCGGCCCGTCCGCGCCGAACACCGAACGCAGGGCGGTCGCCTCGGCGGTGTCGCCCAGCTTCGTGCCGGTGCCGTGCGCGTTGACGTAGTCGACGTCCTGCGGCCCGATGCCGGCGGAGCGCAGCGCGCCCCGCATCGCGTCGGCCGCGCCCTCGCCGTCGGGGCGCGGCGTCGTCGGGTGGTGGGCGTCGGTCGACCCGCCCCAGCCGATCACGTCCGCGTAGCCCGCCACCCCCCGGGCCCGGGCGTGCTCGGCCCGCTCCAGGACGAGGATGCCGCAGCCCTCACCGAGCACGAAGCCGTTGCGGCGCCCGTCGAACGGCCGGGACGCGAGCCCGGGGTCCTGCCAACCGGAGGCCAGTGCACGGGCGTTGGTGAAGGCCGCGGCGATCGTCGGATGCAGCGGTGTCTCGCTGCCGCCGCAGACCACCACGTCGGCCTCGCCGCCGCGGATCAGCCGCAGCCCCTCCGCGATCGCCTGGGCGCCGGCCGCGCACGCGGTGACCGGCGCGGAGCTGTGACCGCGGATGCCGTGCGCGATGGCCACCCGGGCGGCGGCCATGTTGAAGAGCATGCCCGGCAGCAGATAGGGGCTGACCGCCGGCCTGCCCCGCTGCAGCCTGCGGTGCGACTGCTGCTCGAAGGTCTCCAGCCCGCCGCCACCGGTGCCCACCACCACCGCGCAGCGGTCGGCATCCACATCGCGCCCCACCTGGATCCCGGCGTCCGCGAGCGCGTCGTCCGCCGCGGCGAGTGCCAGCAGCACGAAGCGGTCCACGCACCGGGTCTCGGTCGGCGGCAGCACCTCGGTGGCCGCCAGCGCCGGAGCGATCCCGGCGACCTCCAGCCAGCCGTGCGCCGGATGGCCCTCGGGCGGGACCGCGATCCCGCCGAGCCCCGCGGTGAGCGCGGCGAACACCTCGGCGGGCTTGCGCCCCAGCGGAGTGAACAGGCCGATCCCGGTGACCGTCGCCGCGGGCAGCGCCGCGGTGCCGGCCGTCATCCTTCCGCCCGGGCCAGGTGCCGCTCGCGCAGCAGCACCTTGCGGACCTTGCCGGTCGGCCCGAACGGGATGTCCTCGTCCGCGACCACCAGTACGTCCCGCACCGTCGCCGCGACATGCGCGGGCAGCGCGGCCAGCACCTCGGCGGCCCGGTCGGCCGCCGGATCGGCGCCGGCCGCGAGCTGGAGCAGCACATCGGTCACGACCTTGTCGCCGCGCCGCGCCGCGACCACCGTGCAGTCCAGTACCTCCGGGCAGGCCGCCAGCACCTGCTCCTCGGACAGCGCGGTGTGCAGCCGCAGCCCCCCGCCGAGGTCCACCGAGTCCACCAGCCGGTCCAGGTGGTAGTAGTAGCCCTCCTCGTCCCGGTACATCAGGTCCCCGGTGAGGAAGTAGCCGCGCACCCGGGTGCGGTAGGTCGTCTCCGAGTCGTTCCAGTAGCCCAGCGCGAGGGTGGGGGAGCGGGTGCCCAGCTCGCCGACCTCGCCGGCCGGCAGCTCCGTCCCGTCCGGGCCGAGTACGGCGCAGTCGACGAAGGCGTGCGGGCGGCCGACGCACCGGCCGTAGCGGGCGGAGTCGGTGGAGTGGCTGATGAAGAAGTGCGAGTGGCCCATCTCGGTCGACCCCAGGCCGTCCACGAACACCGAGCCCGGCGTACGCACCCGGCCGCCCCGCGCGGCCTGCTCGCGGGAACCCACCGCGACCAGCCGGCGGATGTGCGCCTCGTGCGCGCAGTCCCCGGTGTTCCACCACAGCGCCACCGAGTCCAGGTCGCGCGCCGCCAGATCGTGCCGCGCCAGGTCCGTCCAGGTGGTGGCGAACCCGTAGACGCTGCCCGGCCGCCAGGCCTCGATCGCGTCCAGCACCTGCGGACCCGTCTGCCGGGACAGCAGCATCAGCTCCGAGCCGAAGCTGAGCGCCAGATTCACCGCGATCAAGGTGGCCGCGTGCGGTGACGGCAGCGCGCTCAGCATCCGGTGCGAGCCCTGCGGGCGCGGCAGGCCCAGGCGGTAGCGGATCGCCGCGTAAAGGCTGTCGTGCGAGTGGGTCACCGCCTTGGGCAGCCCGGTGGTGCCCGAGGAGTGGGTGATCGCCACCGGGTCGCCGCCCCAGTGCCGGTACGGGTCCGGCGCGGCCCGCGGGTCGCCGTCGGCCAGCGCGCCGATCGGGCCGAGTACGGTGTGCGGCCGGCCGTCGAGCGCGTCGAGATGCTCCCGGTCGGCGACGATCGGGACGTCGCCGAGCCGCTCGGTCAGATAGCGCGAGGTCCGCTCGCCGTCGAGCAGCGGGTTGATCAGCGCCGGGATCGCGCCCAGCCGGGCCAGCGCGAAGAACGTCAGTACGTTGTCGGCGGCGCTCGACGCCTGGACGGCGACGGGGTCGCGGCGGCGTACGCCGGCCGCGTGCAGTGCGGCGGCCCGGGCCCGTACCGCGCGGTCGAGTTGACGCGGCGTCAGCGACTGCCCGGCGGGGTGGCCGTCGACCGCGGTGTCGAAGGTGAGGGCCGGCCGGTCCGGGTCGAGGTCGCGCTCGATCCGCGTGGTCAGCACATTGGCGGCGCCCACCGCCGGATCACCGGCCAGTTCTGCGCGCAGGGTGCGGATGGTCATGGGTTGCCGATCTCCTTGGCTGTACACGGCGGTTCTGGGCATACCGGACATGGTGTGGACGTGCTGGACCCCGCGAGGGCTCCGTGCGCGGGGACTGCCTCCCGTGGGCGACTCGGCGCCGTCAGGGGCTGTGCGCCGCGTACAGCGCGGCGGTCACTGAGTCCGGACGGGCCGTGAGGAGGAGGACGGCGTCGGCGTCCCCGTCCTCCATCAGCAGCGCGGCCACCTCCTCCGGATCGCCGTGGCCGGCTCCCAGCGCCACGACGGGACCGGTCAGATTCCAGCGGGCGCTGATGTGTCCCAGCACGGCGTTCGGATTCGACTGGAAGAACAGCAGCGGCGGCACCCGCCGCCCGGCGTCCAGCGCCCCGGCGACGGCGCGGGCCGTACCCGTGTCGCCCTCCACGCTGACCAGCACGACGGCCACCGTGTCCGGGCCGGGCGCGGGCGGCTGCCCGTAGTACCCGCTCAGGCACCGGTCGGCGGCGATCGCGACGGCCGGGCTGAACTCGGACACGACGAAGCCCGCGACAGCGGGCGGCGGACCCGCCGCGGCGTCCCACCGGCCCTCGGCCAGCAGCCGGGGGTGCGGCGGGAGGCCAGCCGGGTCCGGCGGAGCCGGGGACGGCCGCGGGGTCGCCACCGGCCGGGTGCCGGTCATGCCGCCGCCAGGACGAGCGCGGTGTTCGCGCCGCCGAAGGCCGCGTTCAGCGTGAGGGCGTAGGCCGGGGCGCGGTCGGGCGCGGGATCGGTGGGGAGGTGCGGGCGGATGCCGCACTCCGGGTCGGGGCCGAGCCAGCCGGCCGTCGCGGGCAGGGCCCCGCCGGGCGGCGCGGAGGCGGGCCGCTCAGGCCGCGCCCCGCCGTCCGGGCCGCTCGCGCCCGTGGGCGACGACCCCTGTGCGCCGCCCACGGGTAAGGCGTCCACCAGGACCCCCGGCGCCTTCCCCGCCGCGTCCCGGGCCGCCCGCAAGCACGCGATGGTGACCGCGAGTTCGAGGAGGGCCGACGCTTCCAGGGCGTGCCCGTGGACGGATTTGGTGGCCCCGACCGGCGGGCGGGGGCCTGCCTCGCCGAAGACCAGACGCAGCGCCGCGGACTCGGAGCGGTCGCCCAGGGCGGAGCCGGCGCCATTGGCGTTGACGTAGTCGAGCTGGCCGGGCGACAGCGCCGCACGGGCCAGCGCGGAACGGGCGGCGCGGGCCAGGCCGGCGCCGTCGGGAGCCGGGCGGCAGACGTGGTGCGCGTCTCCCGCGCGGCCCCAGCCGGCCACCCGGACCAGGGCCCGGGCGCCGCGCCGGGCCGCCGCGCCGGCGGACTCCAGGACGACGGCCACCACCGCGTCACCGAGCAGGATGCCGGTCCGGTCCCGGCTGAAGGGCCGCACCGCCCCGTCGCGGGCCAGCGCCCGGCCCGCCGCGAAGAGGGCGTACGTATCGCGTTCCACCAGATACCCGGCCGCGACGACCGCACGCTCCAGCCGCCCGGTGCGGATCGCGGCCGCCGCGTCGGCGACCGCCGTGGACGCGGCCACGCACGCGCCGGTGTAGACGCGTGCGGCCGGGTCCACCGCCTCGACCAGCGCCGCCGTCCGCTCGTCGGCGTGCGCGGCCAGCAGCAGCGGGCCGTCCGCCGGGCATCCGGCCTCGGCGCGGGCCTCGGCGACGACCTCGGCCAGCAGCGGTCCCAGGGCGGGCGAACCGTCCAGGGTGGCCGCCGGCGCCGGCCCGCCGGGGAACCGGTCCACCGGCCGGAACAGCGGACGTCCCGCGGCGGTGGCCGCGTGGAGCCCGTCCAGGCCGGAGCCGGCCGCGCTGCGCACCGCGAGACCGGTGACCAGGACCGTGGTCATCGCGCGGCCGCCTCCTCGAGTACGGCCGACAGCACCACCACCGCGTCGTCGATGGTCCGCACGGTGGCGAACTGATGCTCGGTCAAGTCGATCTCGACTTCGTGCTCCTGCTCCAACTCGGCCATCAGCCAGGTGAGTTCGAGGGAGCCGATATGCTCGTCCACCTGCTCGGGGGAACGGTTGCCGAGGCGGGCCAGCAGGGCTACCACCTCCTGGCGGGACAGCGGTCTCACGAGGCGCTCGCGACCGGCTCGCCGCCCTTGGCCGCCAGCCGCTGGGCCACCTCGGCGGTGAACTCGTCCAGCGTCATGAGCGCGGTGTGCTCCATGTCGTCCAGCTCGAACCGCACCCCGTACTCCTCCTCGACCTGCACCGACAGGTCGGCCAGGGCGAGGGATTCGAGATCGAGACCGGCCGGCCCGAGGTCGGTGTCGCCGGTCACCTCCGAGACGTCGTAGTTCATCTCGGTGAGAGCGGCCAGGACGAAGGCGCGGATCTGCTCCTGCATGGGTACTCCTCGGTGCACGGGGGCGTGGCGCGGGACAGCGGCGGCGAAGGCGATGGTTACGGCGACGGCAGTGGCTAGGGCTGTGGCGATGGATCGGCGACCCCGTGGGCGCGGCGCGACCGGTGTCTGGACCGGCCGGGCACACGCCGGGGGAAGCCGTGGAGCAAGGAGGTTCGTCGCGGCGTCCCGCCCCGGCCGCCGGAGCCGGGTCGGAGCGCTGCGAGACGCGCTGGTACCTGAGTGGGGATGTCGTTACGAGTGGCCGGCCGTCCGGCTGGCCGCGTGCTCGCGCAGCGTGGCGGCGCTGCGCAGCAGTTTCCCGGTGGCCGTACGCGGCAGAGCGGGCAGGACCGCCAGCCGGCGTGGCAGCTTGTAAGCCGCCAGCCGCTGCGCGAGCAGCTCGCGCAGCCGCTCGGGACCGGCGTCGCGGCCCGAGACATAGGCTTCGATGGCCCCGTCGGTGAACAGGACCACCGCCTCGTCGACATCGGGAAGCGCCGACAGGGTCTGCTCGACCTCGGTCAGATCGACCTTGAGCCCGCCGATCGACACCTGCGAGTCGCGCCGCCCGTGAACGGCGACCCGGCCGGTGCCGGGGTCCAGCGAAGCCGCGTCCCGGGTGTGCAGCAGTCCCTGCGACCAGCGGGTCGGATCGGTCCGGCCGAGGTAGGGCGACTCGGGCATGCGGATGTGCAATTCGCCGTCGGAGACGGACAGTTCCATACCGTGCACGGGCTCCAGCCAGGGGTGTTCCCGCCCGGACGGATCGGTGGCGATCACACCGGTCTCCGTCATTCCGTACATGGTGCCCAGCGGGACCCCGTAGCGTTCGGTGAACGCCTCGGCGACTCCCGGGCGGACCAGCTCACCGGCCACGATCATGCGGCGGAGCTGGGGAAGAGGGGGCGGTGCCTTGCGGCCCGCCAGCAGTTCGGCGTGGAACGGCACGCCGATCACCGTGGTGGGGGCGTCGCGGCGGCCCACCGCGTCGAGCACGCCGGCCGGGGTCATCCGGTCGGGCAGCACCAGTTCCGCCCCCGCGCCGAGCGCGTTGAGCAGACCGCCGACCAGGCCCAGCACATGCACCATCGAGGACAGCAGCACCACCCGCTCCCCGCGCCCGGGAAACTCCGGCAGCCGTGCGTAGCAGTCGAGTTCACGCTCCAGATCGGCGGCGGTGCGGCCGATCGCCTTGGAGCGCCCGGTCGAACCGGAGCTGAGCTGGACCACGACATGGTCGGTCGAGGCAGGCAGGCCGCCGGGCAGCGCCCGCGGTCCGCCCTCGTCGCCGGCCGTGACCAGGAACTGCGGGCGGAGCTCCGCCAGCGCCGAGGCGACCTCGACGTCGGTGAGGCGGTGGTCGAGCAGGAGGGCCTGGCCGCCGCCGCGCCACACCGCGAGCAGGGTGGTGATCAGGTCGAAGGAGGGCGGCATCCGCAGCGCCGCGGTCCCGCCCCGCCGCATTCCGGCCAGGCCTAACGCTTGCTGACGCGCCGTCACCGACGCGAGCAGCGCCGCGCGGTCCACCGGCCGGCCCAGATCGAGACACGGCTGGGCACCGGTCGCCGGGAGAAGTACGCGGTCCACCCAGTCGGGCTGTTCGTTGAGGGGCAACGGGACTCCACGCGACAGAGGCTACGAAGGCGGAAATATGCGCTGAAGACGTACCAGGTACAGTGAATTGGCTGAAAGTGATGCCATCCCCGTCGGCAGACACTGGCACAGTGCCGGTCAGACAGTCAAGGTCTATACCATTTGCCGCATAGCCTCTAAGCTCCCTCCGTCTCACCCCGGTTGACGACTCGTCAGTAAGTGGAGGAGCGGCGCTTCCATGCCCTTGCCCACCATGTCCGACCTGCGCGAACACGCTCGGGAGCGGCTCTCTGCCGCCGTCTGGGACTTCATCGAGGGCGGCAGCGGAGCCGAACGGACCCTGCGCGAGGCCGAGGCCGCCTACGCCGAACTGCGACTGCGGCCGCGGGTGCTGGTGGACGTTTCCCAGCCGGACTGCTCGGTGGAAATCCTCGGCGACCTGCTGGCCTCGCCGGTCGGTGTCGCACCCATGGCCTACCACCAGCTGGTTCACCCCGACGGCGAGACGGCCACCGCCGAGGCCGCCGGAATTGCCGGTGTGTTGCTGGTGACCGGCATCTTCGCCAGCCGCACCCTGGAGGAGACCGCGGCGGCGGCGAGCGGCCCGCTGTGGCTCCAGTTGTACTGGCTGCGCCGGCGGGAAGCGCTGGCCGCGCTCGTGGCGCGGGCCGAGGCGGCGGGTTACCGCGCGCTGGTGCTCACCGTGGACGCCCCCAAGGTCGCGGTGCGTCCCCGGGACCGCCGCAACTCCTTCACGCTGCCCGCCGATATCACCGCGGCCAACCTCGACCCCGCCCTCACCGAACGCAGCCACCGCGCGGCCGGCGGGACCTCCGGGATCGAGGAGCACGCGCGGGAGCAGTTCGACCCCTCGATCACCTGGAGCGATCTGGCCTGGCTGCGGGCCAGGACCCGGCTGCCGCTGGTGCTCAAGGGAGTCCTCACCGGGGAGGACGCGGCGCTCGCCGTCGAGCACGGTATCGACGCGCTGATCGTCTCCAATCACGGCGGGCGCCAACTCGACCGGGCGGTGACGGCGTTGGAGGCGCTGCCGGAAATCGTCGCGGCTGTGCCGGCGGACCTTCCGGTGCTCATCGACGGCGGGATACGCTCCGGCACCGACATCGCGGTGGCCCTCGCGCTCGGCGCCCGGGCCGTGCTGGTCGGCCGCCCGGTGCTGTGGGGGCTGGCCTGCGACGGGGCGAAGGGCGCCGCCGGGGTGCTGGAACTGCTGCGCACCGAACTGCTCGACACCATGATCCTGTCCGGCCGCCCGACCCTGGACCGGCTGGACGCCTCAGCCGTCACCCGGCGCGCGGCTCACCGGTGAACCGACGAACCGGTCAGCCGCGCTTTCGCCCAGCGGACGCGGGTACCGGCCCGCGCCCGCAGCCGTACTCGTACAGCCGTACTCGTACCCGTTCAACAAGGAGGACCCGGTGACCAGTCTGTCCGCCGACCCGGCCTTTCCCGGGTGGGACTGGGAGGACCCCGAGGGTCTCGACGCGACCCTGGCGCGCTTCACCGAGAACCTCGCGGCCTGCCGTTCGCTGGAGACCGTGCGCCAAGAGGTGCCGCGCAGCCACGCCGAATTCCGCGAGCTCGGCCTCACCGGAATCGAGTTCGCCTCCTTCCGCACCCCCCACCCGGAGGGGCTCGGCACCGACCTGCTGGCGCTGCACACCCCCGACGCCGCCACCGAACCCGGCCCGGTCTACCTGGTCGACGGCGTCCACCGCTTCACCCAGCTCGACATCGGTGATCCACTGCCCTTCGACGACGCCGCCGTGGACTGGATCTACGCCGAGCACCTCATCGAGCACGTGCCGCTCGGGACGGTGATCGGCTGGCTGCGCGAGGCCCGCCGCGTGCTGCGCCCCGGCGGTGTGCTCCGGCTGACCACGCCGGATCTGGAGCGCTACGTCCAGGGCTATCTGGACGGCCAGGGCGGCTTCTTCGCCAGGCACCGCCGCCGGCTGCGCACCCTGCGGGTCGGTCCGCCGATGCCCGAGCGCCGCGCCTTCATGATCAACCAGATCTTCTACCACTTCGGCCACCGCTGGATCTACGACGAGGCCGAACTGCGGCACGCCCTGGCCACGGCGGGATTCACCGGCTGGCGGATCACCCGGCACGAATACCGCGAGGGCGCCCGCGCCGACGTGGCCGCCCTCGACACCAGCTTCCGGCGCGACGAGACCCTCTACCTGGAAGCGGTCGCTCCCGCGGCGGCCGCCGCACCGGCCACCGGGGCCGGCGGCGAAGACAGCAGCGCCGACCCCGGCCCGGAGCCGACACCCCGGCCCGCCGGCGGGGACGGCCGCACCGCCACACCCCCGCAGGAGGCCCGCTGATGCCGCCGCTCCACCCCCAGTGGCAGCGCCTGCGCGAGCAGCGGGCCCGGGCCGGGACCCCACCGCTCTACACCCTCTCGCTGGAGCGGGCCCGAGCCGACGACCTCGCCGCCCTCCGCGCGGCCGGCGGCGCCCCGGCCGCTGTCGCCCGGGTGGACGAGACCACCATCCCCGGCCCGGCCGGGCCGCTGACCCTCCGCCTGCACCGCCCCTCGCTCGCCCCCGGCCTGCCCGTACTCCTCTACCTCTACGGCGGCGGCTGGGCGCTGGGCTGCCTGGACACCGCCGACACGGTGGCCCGCACCCTGGCCAACACCGCCGACTGCGTGGTCGCCACCGTCGGCTACCGTCTCGCGCCCGAACACCCCTTCCCGGCGGCCGTGCACGACTCCTACGCGGCGCTGCGCTGGCTGCACGAGCACGCGCCGGCCCTGGACCTCGACCCGGAACGCCTCGCGGTGGGCGGCGACAGCGCGGGCGGCAATCTGGCCGCGGCTGTCACCCTGCTCTGGCGCGCCGAACAACGGCCGCCGCTGCGGCACCAGTTGCTGGTCTATCCCAACACCGACCACCGACCGGACCCGGTGGAGCCGGTGGACCCGGAGGAATCGGCGGCGCCGGCCGCCGAGGACCCGCTGCTGTTCAACCGCCACTCCGTCGCCTGGTACTGGTCGCACTACCTGGCCGTACCGCAGGACGGGGACGATCCGCTGGCCTCACCCCTGCGGGCGGACGACCTGACCGGGCTGCCACCCGCTACGGTGATCACCGCCGAGTACGACCCGCTGCGCGACGAGGGCGAGGCCTACGCCCAGCGGCTGCGGGAGGCCGGCGTCCCGGTGGAACTGCGCCGCTTCCCCGGCATGGCCCACGGCTTCTTCACCATGACCGGCACCATCGACGACGCCCGCGCGGCCCAGAGCCTGGCCGCCGACCGCCTGCGCGAGGCCTTCGCCGGCCCCCACCCGTCCCAGGAAGGCCACATCCGTTGACGGCGACACCCACCGCTGCCGGACCGGCCGCGCCCCCGGCGCGGGCCGTACTGTCCCGTGACGAGCTGCACGGCTCGCTGTCCGACCCGCTGCTGGACCAGATGACCTTCCTCAACGAGGTCACCCTGCGCTATCCGGACGCCGTCTCCTTCGCCCCCGGCCGCCCCTACGAGGGGCTGTTCGACCCGGACGACGTGCCGGCCGCCTTCGCCGCCTACCTCGCCCATCTGGGCGACACGCTGGGACTCGGCCCGGAGGCCGTACGCGAGCGGATCTTCCAGTACGGCCGCACCAAGGGCTTCATCAACGACCTGATCGCCGGCCAGCTCCGGCGCGACGAAGGCATCTCGGTGGACCCGGAGGCCATCGTCGTCACCGCCGGCGCCCAGGAGGCGATGCTGCTGGTGCTGCGGGCGCTGTGCGCGGGGCCGGACGACGTCCTGCTGGTCGCCTCGCCCTGCTACGTGGGCATCACCGGCGCCGCCAGGCTGCTCGACATCGCCGTCGTCCCGGTGCCGGAGGCGCCCGGCGGCGGTCTCGACCCGGAAGCCCTGGCGCAGGCGGTACGCGACCAGCGGGCCGCCGGACGCCGACCCCGTGCCTGCTATCTCGTGCCCGACTTCGCCAACCCGTCCGGCGCCAGCCTCTCCGTACCGGCCCGGCGCAGACTGCTCGACGTCGCCGCCGAGACCGGGCTGCTGCTCATCGAGGACGACCCGTACGGTTTCTTCGCCCTCGACGGCCGGGCGCGTCCGACCCTGAAGGCGCTGGACACCGGCGGGCGGGTGATCCACATCGGCTCGTACGCCAAGACGTGCTTCCCCGGCGCCCGCATCGGCTATGTCATCGCCGACCAGGCGGTCGCCGGACCGGCCGGCGCCGGGCTGCTCGCGGACGAGCTGGCCAAGCTCAAGTCCATGACCACCGTGAACACCTCGGCGCTCGGGCAGGCCGTGGTCGGCGGCATGCTGCTGCGCTGCGACCTGAGCCTGCGCGCGGCCAACCAGGCGGTGGCCGCCTTCTACGCCGACAACCTCCGTACGGTCCTCGCCGAGCTGGCGGGCGCCTTCCCGCCCGACCGGAAGCACGCCCACGGCGTCTCCTGGAACCTCCCGGAGGGCGGCTTCTTCGTGGTCGTCGGCGTGCCCTTCACGGCCGACGAGCAGGCCATGGAACGCTGCGCCCGCGAACACGGCGTGCTCTGGACCCCGATGGCCGGCTTCTATCCGGCCGGCGGCGGACAGCGGCTGCTCCGCCTGTCGTGCAGCTATCTGACGACCAATCAGATCCGTGTCGGCATCGAGCGGTTGGCGGCCTTCATCGCGGCCGAGCGCGGCCGGGAGACGGCCGCCCCGAGCTGACCTGAGCTGACCTGAGACCTGAGCCCGACCGGACCGGAGGGCTCAGCGGATGCGCCGGGCGAACAGCCGGGCCGACCAGGCCACCGCGAGAGCGGTCAGGGCCGCCATCAGGATCAGGGCGCGCCAGACCGCCGGGGCGCCGACGTCACCGGCGAAGAGCGAACGCGTCCCCTCCACCGCCCAGTAGCACGGGTTCCAGTCGGCCGCCGCCCGCAGCCAGTGCGGGGCGAGCGCGATGGGCAGCAGGGTCCCGGACAGCAGGGCCAGCGGCTGGGCGATGGTGTTGACCACGGGGCCCAGCGCCGCGTCGCTGGCGACCAGCAGCGCGAGGCCGTAGGAGACGCTGGAGGCCATCAGGGCGATCAGCCCCAGCAGCAGGAAGGCCAGCAGCAGGTCGAGCGGGCGCACCGAAAGACCGAAGGGCAGCGCGAGCAGGGTCACGATCAGCGACTGGATCAGCAGCGCCACCACCTCCCGCAGCGCCCGCCCCAGCAGCAGCGCGACCCGGCTGACCGGCGTCACCCGCGAGCGCTCCACGATCCCCGCCCGCAGCTCGCCGAGCAGCGCGAAGCCGGTGAACAGGCCGCCCATC
The DNA here is from genome assembly GCF_042650325.1 of Streptomyces polygonati. Taxonomy (NCBI): domain Bacteria; kingdom Bacillati; phylum Actinomycetota; class Actinomycetes; order Kitasatosporales; family Streptomycetaceae; genus Streptomyces; species Streptomyces polygonati. The sequence goes on from NZ_JBHSBB010000011.1 coordinate 32,638, forward strand.
AGGGCGAGAGCGCTGAGCAGACCGGGGACGTAGATGCGGTACGCGTCGGCGTAGCTGTGGGCGCCGGACGACGCGAGAGCTGCCTTCAGCAGCGGCGCGAAGAGCAGCAGATAGCAGATGGGCTGCAGGATGCCCACCACGATCCACACCGGGGTGCGGAACATCAGCAGCACCTGCCGCTGGAAGACCAGCCAGGTGTCGCGCAGCAGCTTCACAGTCGGCCTCGCAGTCAATCGGTGGGCGAACGGGGATCGAAGGCCCGGGGTGTGCCCCGGACAGGGCTCAGTCGAGCGGGCGGCCGGTCCTGGCCAGGAAGACGTCGTCCAGGCTGGGCCTGCGCAGCTGCACGAGCAGCGGATCGACACCCGCCTCCTGGAGGACCCGCATCAGGCGGGGGAGCGCCGCGGCGGCGCTGTCGACGTAGAGCCGCAGGCCCGCCGCGCCACCCGTCCCGCCTCCGGCTGCCTCACCCGGGGTGTCCTCCTCGCCCACCGTCTCCACTCCGCTCACCCACTCCAGCGCGTCGAGCGCCCGCCGCGCCGCCGCGCTGTCCTCCGGCCGGACGGAGAGCAGCACCGCGTCGCCCGCGATCTCCTTCTTCAGCTCCTCCGGAGTGCCCTCGGCGACGATCTCGCCGTGGTCCACGATGCATATCCGGTCGCAGAGGCTGTCCGCCTCGTCCAGGTAGTGCGTGGTGAGCAGGACCGTCATGCCCCGCTCGCGCAGCCTGCGCACCTCCGCCCAGACCTGTGAGCGGCTCTGCGGGTCGAGTCCCACCGTCGGTTCGTCGAGGAAGAGCAGCCGGGGCCGGTGGATGACCCCCAGCGCCAGATCGACCCGGCGGCGCTGGCCGCCGGAGTACGTTCGGCAGTGCCGGTCGGCGAAGGTGCCGAGGTCGAAGGCGTCCACCCCCTCCTGGGCCCGGACGGTGGCCTCGGCCTTGCCGATGCCGTACATCCTGGCTTGCAGGACGAGTTCCTCCCGGGCGCTCACGCCGTCGGTGGTGCCGCCGCCCTGCGCCACATAGCCGATGCGCCGGCGCACCTCCGCGGCCTCGGAGCGCAGATCGGCGCCCGCGACGGTGGCCTCGCCGCCGTCGGGGCGCACCAGTGTGGCGAGCATGCGCAGTGTGGTGGTCTTGCCGGCGCCGTTGGGGCCGAGGAGCCCGAATATCTCCCCCGGTCCGACCGACAGGTCGATGCCGCGGACGGCGTCCACCGGCTCGCCGCGCTTGCCGCGGGACGGAAAGGACTTGCGCAGCCCGTTGGTGACGATCAACCGCGTCTCCCGGTCGTGGTGGGTGGAGGTGGAGCGAGTGGGTGGGGTGGTGGACGCGTCGGTCCGACCGGCGGATCACCCGGATCGCCGGGCCCCGGCCGTTCGCACCCCGGTCGCCCCGAACACGGGCACAGAAGGGGATGATTGACGCCGTGTCACAGCTTCGCGGGACAGCGGCCCGCTTGCCGAGCGACACCATAGGGGACGGTTAGCGCCGCGACAATGGTATGGACCACGAATTGCCGCTTGCCGGGCGCCGCCGGCCGGGCCTGCGCGCAGCGCCCGCCGCACCGGATCAGCCGGCGCACTCCTCCAGCAGATCGGCGGCCCGCGACACCCCGCCGAGCGAGGCCAAGCGGTCCGCCACCGCCCGGGCGGCCACGCGCGGCCCGGGGTCGTCGAGCACCGCCAGCAGCGCCTCCCGCAGCTCCCGCGGCCCGGCCGTCGCGAAGTCCACCGAGGTCCCGGCCCCCAGCGCGGCGACCCGGGCCGCCGTGATCGGCTGATCGTGCCGGATCGGGGCCAGCACCAGCGGGATCCCGTACGTCAGCGCCTCGCACACCGTGTTCATGCCGCCGTGGCACAGCACCGCGTCCACCGCGCCGCGGCGCAGCAGCTCCAGCACCGGCACCTCCGGCAGGCCGACAACGCCCTCCGGCAACTTCTCCAGCACCGGTCCCGGCGCGGCCACCACCGCCTGCACCCGGTCCGACAGGGTGTCCAGCGCCTCGGCGGCCCGCAGCAGGAAGTCCTCGGCCACCGAGGCGGACAGCGTGCCGAGGGTCACCAGGACCCGGCGGCGGTCGTCCCGCAGCCGGTCCCACGGAAAGTCCGCCGACCCCGGCCGGTCGGTCAGCAGCGGCCCCACGGCGACGCATTGCGGCGGCAGCGGCTCGCCCGCGACCATCGGCGCGAAGCCGCCCTCCGGCGGTGTCGGGCCCGCCGCGTCCGCCGGGAGGGCCCCGAGCAGTTCCGGTGCCGTACAGGCCAGGATCAGCCGCGGCGAGAGCCGCGGGTCCACGTACGCTGCCTCGTCCAGGCCGGCCCGGGTCCACAGACCGTGCAGCAACTCCTCCTGCCACCAGGTCAGTTCGGGATCATCCAGTGGCGGCCTGCCCAGCTCCATCGAGGACGGCGCGAAGCCGGCCCAGGGCACGCCGTGCCGGGTCGCGGCCAGCGCTCCCGCCGGGCTGTGCTGGTCCACCAGCACCAGGTCCGGCTCCCAGTCGGCGACGGCGCGCCGCACGGCGGGGAAGGTGAACCGCGCGTAGGGCACGATGAAGTCCCGCCAGAGCGTGCGGATCGCCGCCGTGCCGCCGGTCGCCTGCTCGCGCAGCAGCCGTGTTCCCGTGGGCAGCACCAGTGCGTCCGGCCCGAGCACCGGCCGCAGCAGCGGTTCGGGACCGGCCCAGGCCACCGAGTGACCGCGCCGGGCCAGCTCACCGGCCAGCGCGAGCGCCGGGTGGAGATGGCCGGTCAGCGGGGGCAGGACGAACATCAGGCGCAGCGGGCGGGTGCGGACCGGGACGGTCACCGTGAGCTCCATGGGTGCGTACGGGGGCCGCCGGACCGCGCGGACGACTCGCCGTACGGGCCGAACGGCCGGGACTGGATGCACCGGACGGGGCCGCTGTTCCACCGGACCGGTCGGGGGCGCGGACGCCCCCGGGGGGAATCTTGTGCGAAGCGCGGGGTGTCGGAATACTAACCCGCGTGACCGCACTCACGGCAGTCGCAGTCCACCTGCCACCGGTTGTCGAACCGATCGAAAAGGTCGGCGAGCGACTGGGGCTGACGGCCCGTCAGAAGACATTGCTGCGCCGGTTCCACGGCCTCGACCAGGTTCGCTTCGAACCGGACGGCGATCTGACGGAGCTGCTGGCCAACGCGGCGGAGGCACTGACCGAGCTGCGCGGTCGCGAACACCTGGTCCGCTACGTGCTGCACGCACGCGGCATGCCGGTCGGGGTGCCCTACCCGGTCAACCCGCTGCACGAACTGCTCGGCCGTCTGGGGCTCGAACACGCTCGTGCGTTCACCGTCACCCACCACGCCTGCGCCGGCTCCCTGCTGGCCGTCGACGTGGCCGGCCGGCTGCTGGCGGCAGATCCCGACCCGGAGGCGCTGGCGCTGATCCTGGCGGGAGAGAAGACGTTCACCCGAGATGCCCAACTGGTCCCGGAAACCACCGTGTTCGGCGAAGCGGCGGCGGCCTGCCTGGTAAGCGCCGAAGGTGACAGGGACCGGGTGCTGTCCTACGCGGTTGACCTGCGCGGGGAGTTCGACGGACGCCTCGCGGAGGACCAGGAACTCCTGGACCGCTACCAGCGCGCCTATCCGCAGGCCCTGATCGGCGTGCTGGAAGCAGCGCTGGAACAGGCCGGCGAGAGCTGGGAGTCACTGACCCTGCTGCTGCCGCACAACGTCAACCGGATCTCCTGGCGGCGGATCTGCCGGACCGTCGGCTACCCGCTGGACAAGGTGGTGCTGGAGAACGTCCCGTCCGTGGGCCACAGCTTCGCGGCGGACTTCTTCCTCAACCACCACACCGCCACCACACGCGGACTGCTGCGCCCCGGCGACCGCTATCTGGTCGCCGCCGCCGGGCTCGGCGCCACCTTCGCGGCGATGGTGCTCCAGCACTGACCCAGCCGCCCATCACTGTTCACCACGTACCCGCCCGCGGCCTCGCGCCCCGGCGGGTCCCCCAGACGGGAAACGGACCATGACCGACGCCTTCACCGAAGTCGCCACCGACCACGACACGCCGACCACGAGCGGCGACGGGTCCCCGCAGCCGGACCTGCGCGGGCGGGTCGAGCAGGGCATTACGCTGCTGCTGCCGCGCGTCCTCAACCAGCAGACCGCCGATCCCCTCCCGGTGGACGCCGCCCTGATGGAGGATCTCGGCCTGACCTCGGGGAAGACCCTGGAACTGATCCTGGAACTGGAGGACCACCTCGACATCCAGATCGACGTCGAGGACATCACCCCCGACGACCTGCGCAGCGCCGCCACTCTCGCCACCTTCGTCGCCACCCACGTCGTGGACGAGGACTGACCCCCTTGCTGCGTATCGTCACCGCGCCCGGCCCCCGGCCGGAGCCGGGGCCGCTCCAGCTGGCGGGCGCGGTGGGCCTCGGCTTCAGCACCGACTCGCCGACCGCGCTCGACCCGGATCTGCGGGTGTTCGTCGGCGACCTCGTCCGCCCCTACGGCCTGCCCCTGGACGAGGAGCGGATCACCGCGGGGAGCGGCCAGTCCTACGCCGAGATGGGCGAGGCCGTCATCGCCGAACTGGTCACGCCGGACCGCCCGGTGGACCTGCTGATCGAGGTCTTCGCGTCCCCCGACATCCAGCCCGGCCGCGCCGCCTCGGTCCACCTCGGCTCGCACTGCCCCGGGCAGCCCTTCGCCTTCGCGCTGACCGAACAGGGCACCGCCGGCGCCTTCAGCGCGCTGCGCCTGGTGCGCTCCTATCTGGCCGGCGGCGCCTTCGAACGCGCCCTGGTCCTGGTCATGGAGCAGGCCGGCCTGCCCTACGTCCCGCCCGACGGCACCCCGGTGGCCGACCGCGCCCGCGCGGTCGGCCTGCTGTGGGAGCGCGCGTCCGACCTGACCGTGACGCTGCCCGGCGAGAGCGCGCGCCTGCGCCCCCCGGAAGCCCACGAGCGGATCGGGGCCGCGCTGGCGGAGACACCCGCGACACGCCGGGAACCCCTTCTACTGCTCGGCCCCGGGCTCGCCGACTTCGCCGCGCCGCCCGGCGCCGAGACACTGCGGGCGCGCCGGGAGAACCCGTACACCGGACTGTGGTCACTGCTGGCCGACACCCTCCCGCGCGTCCGGGCCGAGCGGCGGAGCGTGCTCGTCGCGGAGTACGACCCGCTGCTGGGCTATCTCGACCTCGCGCGCCTGCGCGTCCCATGACGGCGCCGTTCACGGAGCACCCCGGGCCCGCTGCCACCGGCATCCGCGACGTCGAGGTCTGGTCGATACCGCTGCTCCAGCCGCCCGAGGTCATCGCCGCCCTCCTCGACGACCTCGACACCGAGGAGCGGCGGCGGGCGGCCCGGAACCCCCGCTACGGTGTCGCGCACGGCGCCGTCCGCCGGATCCTGGCCGCACGGGCCGGCTGCGCGGCCGCCGAACTGCGCCGTACCGCGGGACCGAACGGCAAGCCCGGGCTCGCCGGGCCCGGCGCGGACCTCGGCTGGAATCTGAGCGCCAGCGGCGACTGGGCGCTGCTCGCGCTGCTTCCCACCGCGCCCGGCCCGGGCGTGTCGCCCTCCCGGCCCGACACGCCGGTCGCTGTCGGCGTCGACGTGCAGATCCTGGTGCCGACCGAAGCGGCCCTCGGGCTCGCCCGCCGCTACTTCCCGGCCGCCGAGGCCCGCCAGGTGGAGTCACCCGGCGCCGACGCCCGTGCGGACAGCTCACCGGGCGCGGTCTACACCCGCCTGTGGGCGTACAAGGAGGCGTACGTCAAAGTGTTCGGCGGCCAGTTGATGCAGGGACTCGGCGTGACCGTCCCGGCCGGCCCGAGCGGGACGATGGACGGCCCGCTCGGCCGGTGCCGGGTCGCCGCCGTCCCCGGACCGGCCCCGGACTACCGGGCGGCCGTCGCCGTCACCGGGGAGTCGCGGCCCCGCCCGTGCCCGCGCACCTGGGCCTACGAACCGGCCGCAGCGGGCTGACGGCCGGTCAGACGCAGCCGGTGGCGAGCGCGTCGCCGACCACCGCGTCCTCGATGCCGCGCAGGAAGGACTCCATGTCCTGCCGGGGGATCAGCGCGCTGTCGGCGGTCATCGCCAGCTCCAGCGCGCCCGGCGCGTCCACCACATCCATCGCGAAGCTGAGGTTCTTGCGCGGCGGGAACTCCACCGGCCAGGCCAGCGTGGTCAGTTCAGCCGCCCGCTCCAGCGGCGGCACCTCGGTGTCCCCGGCCGGCGGGCGGAACAGCTCCGGCTCACGGGTGTCGTTGAAGAAGCAGGAGTGGTCGGCCAGATCCGGCAGCCGCCCGCGCAGCTCCTCGATGTCCCGGTCCAGCAGCCGCTTGTCGTAGGAGGCGTAGCGATAGGCGCCCAGCGCGCTCATGTGCACCCGTCGCACCAGATCCCCGAAGTCCTCGTCCACCGTGCGCAGATGGAACAGCCCCTCCTGGGCCAGTGTGGTGATCGTCTGCGACATCCCGGGCAGGAAGCGGTTGTTGACCACCACCTGGAGCAGCTGTTCGGGCGCCCGGCCCAGCAGGCTGATCTGCCGGGCCGCCGCCGCCAGCAGCACCGACGATCCGCTCACCCCGCGCACCGCGGCCACATGGTCCACCGCCCGCAGCAACGCGGGGGAGTGCAGCACCGCGTTGGGGAAGAGCGCGTCGCGCACCCGCTCGCCGCGCGGCGGGAAGAGGCCGCGCGGCCCCTCGCTGAGCTTGGCGCACCAGTACTTGCGGGAGGCGGCGTCCCGCTTCCGCCCCCGCTCGGAGTGCTGGTAGGCGGCCTGGTCCAGCGGCTGGGTCGCCGGGAAGAGCTCCCGCAGCCGCTCCGGCGACACACCGTCCAGCAGCATCACCACGTCCCGGGCGAGCCGGCGCAGCCCACCGCCGTCGGCCGCGGTGTGCGACAGGGCCATCGCGTAGTACCGTACCAGCCCGTCCGCCTCGACCAGCCCGATCCGCAGCGGCCACTGGCCGGCGCAGTCGAAGGGGAGCGCGGCCAGTTCACCGAGCAGTTGCCCGCCCGCCCGCTCGGTGTCCTCGCGCTCGCAGCCGCGTACGGTCACCGGGAAGCGGCCGGCGGCGTCCAGCACCTGGGTCAGCCCGCCTGCCCCGTCCGGCAGCAGCCGGGTGCGCAGCGACTCGTGCAGCCGCGCGGCCCGGGTGAGCGCTTCCAGTACGGCGGCGCGCGGCCGGCCGGCGGGCAGCTCGAAGCCGACCGACACGTTGTAGCGTGGAGCGTCGTCGCCGAGCACCGACACCGCGTCCCAGATCGCCTGCTGGCCCCAGGTGGCCGGGCCCTGCCCGGACCGCCCGCCAGACACGTCCAGGCACAGCTCTTCCGACTCCGGCACGCTCATCGACAACTCCTCAGCTGGAAGCCTCGGTTCCCGCTCATGCCCGCCGACGGCGGTGACCGGAAGTATGCCGGTCCGCGGGCGCCGGCAGGCCCGGTTTCGCGTACTAGCGAAACCGGAATTCCGCGCTCCGGCGGTTTTCATTCGCCGAGCCGGGTCACGCGACGCAGGGAGACGGACGCGCAAGACGATCGAAGGAGCCAGCGATGAGTTCAGCCGAAACCGAGCGTGAGGCCGCCGCGATGCTGCCGAGCGGCGACGTGGTCGCGCTGCTGCTGGAGCAGCACGCGCGGATCCGGGGCCTGTTCGCGGAGATCGCCGTCGCGGACCCCGACGGCAGGAAGCGGGCGTTCGACGAACTGCGGGCGCTGCTGGCCGTGCACGAGGCGGCCGAGGAGCTGATCGTCCGGCCGATGGCCCAGAAGACGGCCGGCGAGGCCGAGGCCGAGGCCCGCAACGCGGAGGAGAAGGAGGCGGCCAAGGTCCTCAAGCAACTGGAGGGCATGGACGTCACCAGCGCCGAATTCCTGCGCACCATGGCCGAGTTCGAGCAGGCGGTCAGCGCCCACGCCGAGCACGAGGAGCAGGAGGAGTTCCCGGCGATCGTGGCCCAGTGCACGGTCCTGCAGCGGCGCACCATGGGCGACCGGCTGCGCAGGGCCGAGCACCTCGCCCCGACCCACCCGCACCCCATCGCGGCCGGCAACCCCACCGCGCTCAAGCTGACCGGCCCGTTCGCCGCGATGATGGACAAGGCCCGCGACGCCATCGGCCACTGACCGCGCGGCCCCGCGGGCAGGACCGCCCGGGCCGGACGGCTCGAGCGGCCACCCCGCGCCGGAGCGCGGCGGCAGCCCCCTCATGCCGGGGCCCGGGGTGACCGAGCGGACTCGGTCACCCCGGGCCCCTGGTCCGGTCCGCCGGGGTCAGTTCAGCCGCCGCTGCCAGTCGGCCGGGACACGCGCCTGGGGCCCGGGGACCGTCTGGTCGGCCGGGTGGCTGACCGGCGGGCTCAGCTGCGGCCCGTCGTCGACGTAGTTCTCCGTCCGGTAGTTCCAGAACCACTCCTCGCCCGGTTCGAAGCTCTGGACGACCGGGTGGCCGGTGCTCTCGGCGTGCGCGCTCGCGTGCTGCGAGGGGGAACTGTCGCAGCAGCCGATGTTCCCGCACTCCGCGCAGCGGCGCAGATGCAGCCACCAGCCCTCGCTGGCCTCGCACTCGGTGCAGCCGGTCCCGCTCGGCGGGACGGACGGGTCGATTCCTGGGGTCGTGGTCATACCGACTCCTCCTCCTCTGGTGCTGATGTCTCCGATGCCGCGGATTCCGGCTCCTGCTCACGGGAAGGGGCGGTGAGCGGCAGACGTACCCGGAACCGGGTGTCGCCGGGCACCGACTCCAACTGGATGTCACCGTGATGCTTGTTGACGATGATGCGCCAGGAGATGTCCAGCCCGAGACCGGTGCCCTCGCCGACCGGCTTGGTCGTGAAGAACGGCTCGAAGACCCGCTCCCTGATCTCGGGGGGCACACCCGGGCCGGTGTCCCGGAACTCGACCAGCAGATGATCCCGGTCCGCCGCGGTGCGCACCGTGAGGGTGCCCTCCTTGTTCATCGCGGACACCGCGTTGTCGATGAGATTCGTCCAGACCTGGTTCAGCTCGCCCGGATAGCCCGGGATGCTGGGCAGCGTACGGTCGTACTCCTTGACGACGTGCACACCGGGACCCATCTTCCCGGCGAGCATCTGCAAGGTGCTGTCGAGGAGTTCGTGCACGTCCACCACCTGGTAGGGCGCCCGGTCCAGCTGCGAGTACTGGCGGGCCGCGCCCACCAGCGAGGAGATCCGGGCGGTGGAGTCCTGGATCTCGTTCATCAGCAGCTCGGTCTCCACGGTGTAGTTGAGCCACCGCAGCGCTCCGTCCAGGGTCGCCTCGTCGGTCGCCTCGGCCACCTGGTCGAGCCAGTCGGCGTCCAGCCCGGCCTGCACGAAGGTCGCCGCGAGCTCCCAGCCGCCCCCCACGCCGTGGTCGTCGAGCCAGTCGGCGATGGCGTCCTCGCGGTCCGAGGTCTCCACCGGGCTGAGCGGCGGCGCGTTGATGGCCTTGGCGGCCTGCTCCACCGCGCGCTCCTGCAGTTCGACCAGTGAGGCGATGGCGGCCCGCCGGTGCGGGTCGGCCGCGATCGCGCCCAGCTTGTGCCGCATCCCGGCGACCCGCTCACGCAGTGTCGAGGTCGCCCGCAGCGCGGCGGCCGCCGGATTGTTCAGCTCATGGGTCAGGCCGGCCGACAGCGAGCCCAGGGCGAGCAGCCGCTCGCGCCGGTCCACCGCCTGCCGGGTGCTCCGGTCGCCGAGGAACAGCCCCTCCAGCATGTGCACGGCCATCGGGAACCAGTCCTGCATCATCCCGGCGAACAGCTCGGCCGACAGCACGAAGAACCGCGAGGGGACCGTGGTACGCAGCGACTGGCTGTAAACCTGCGGCACCCGCTCGCCCAGATACGCCTGGAACGCCCCCGCGTACACCCCCTTCTGGGATGTCCGGGTCACCTCCACGTCGTCCGCGCCGACCCGGCGCGACATCACCACCGTGCCCTCCAGGAGCACGTAGAAGCAGGTCGCCGGGTCGCCCTCGGCGTACACCGGACCGGCCTCGACCTCCTCGACGCCGCCCTCGCGGCACAGCCAGTCCAGCTGCTCGTCGGTCAGCTTCTCGAAGAGGAACAGCGACCGGAGCTCGGCCGCGCTGCACGAACCCTTCTGCACGCTCACAGCCGCTCCAGGTATCGGTGGACGAGCATGACCGCCATCGCGCCCTCGCCGACCGCCGAAGCGACCCGCTTGGCGGACTCGGCCCGCGCGTCACCGGCCACGAAGACGCCGGGGACGCTGCTCTCCAGGTGGTAGGGGGGCCGGTCGAGCGGCCAGCCCGCCGGGCGCTGCCCGGCCGCGGCCAGATCGGGCCCGGTGACGACGAAACCGTGCTCGTCGCGCCGCACCACCCCGTCCAGCCAGTCGGTGCGCGGCGCGGCCCCGATGAACACGAACAGATACTGGGCGTCGACCAGTTCCGTCTCCCCGGTCGAGGTGTCGCGCAGCGTGATCTGCTCCAGGTGGTCGGTGCCGTGCGCGGACACCACCTCGGTACCGGTGCGCACCGAGACTCCCGGGGTGGCCGCGATCTGCTGGATCAGGTAGTGCGACATCGACGCGGTCAGCGAGGAACCGCGGACCAGGATCGTCACCGACTTGGCGCCCCTGGCCAGATACACCGCGGCCTGCCCGGCGGAATTGGCGCCGCCGACGATGTAGACGTCCTCGCCCTTGCAGCCGGCCGCCTCGGTCAGCGCCGAGCCGTAGTAGATGCCGCGCCCGGTCAGCTCGGTCACGCCCGGCGCGGCGAGCTGCCGGTACGACACGCCGGTGGCCAGGATCACCGTGTGCGCGGAGACCTCCGAGCCGTCCGAGAACCGCACGGTGCGCGAGGACCCGCTCACCTCCAGCGAGGTGACCTCGCAGGCGGTCAGGATCTCGGCGCCGAACTTGTTCGCCTGCCGGTGCGCGCGGTCGGTGAGCTGCACCCCGGACACGCCGTCGGGGAAGCCGAGGTAGTTCTCGATCCGCGAGCTCTGCCCGGCCTGTCCGCCGGTCGCCGTACGCTCGGTGAGCACCGTGCGCAGCCCCTCGGAGGCGCCGTAGACGGCCGCGCCCAGACCGGCCGGACCGCCGCCGATCACCACCAGGTCGTAGAACCGGGCCGACGGGGTGGTGGCCAGCCCGGCGCCACTGGCCAGATCCTGGTCGGACGGCTCCACCAGCACGTTTCCGTCGGTGGTGATCACCAGCGGCAGGCGCAGCCCGTCCTCCTCGGCCGCCGCGAGCAGGCCCTGCCCCTCCGGTTCGTCGCTGGCGTACCAGCGGTACGGCACCTGGTTGCGGGCCAGGAACTCCCGCACCTCCGAGGAGCGCGCCGACCAGCGGTGCCCGACGACCTTGGTCTCCGACACCGGCCGGTGATCGGTGGCCAGCCACGCGTCCAGCAGGTCGTCGACCACCGGGTACAGCTTCTCCTCCGGCGGATCCCAGGGTTTGAGCAGATAGTGGTCCAGATCGACCACGTTGATGGCGTCGATGGCGGCGGTGGTGTCGGCGTACGCGGTGAGCAGCACCCGCCGTGCGGCCGGATACACGTCCATCGCCTGCTCCAGGAACTCGATGCCGTTCATCGAGGGCATCCGGAAATCGGCCATGATCACGGCGACGCGGTCGCCGCGCAGCCGCATCTCCCGCAGCGCCCCGAGGGCGGACTCGCCGGACTCGGCCCGGACGATCCGGTGCCGCTCGCCGTACCTGCGTCGCAGGTCACGGGCCACTGCCCGGGAAACGGCAGGGTCGTCGTCAACGGTCACGATCACGGTCCGTGTCGCGCCGCCGGGTTCTTTCCCCGGCATGCGTACCCCCATTCGCGCGCTGTGTCGGTGCCGGCCCGAGGCACGGCAGTTCCCATCGTAGGCACGGCCGGTGCCGCCTCGCAGTCCCGGGGGACGCGGACGGGCCGGTGGGAGGGGGTGAGCGCCCCGATCCCGCCCCGATCCCGCCCCGATCCGCCGCGGTCCGCCGCCTCCCGAGTCGCGGGACGCCGCCGCGGGTATCCACGATGCGGGACGTCCCCGTACCGTGGGCCCCCGATGCCGGGGGCGGCACGGTGGACGTACCGGGCCCCGGCGGATCTGTGGCGAATCCGTGGAATCCGTGGAAAGGGAACGTGGACCAGGTGGCGCAGGAGTTGCAGGACCGAGTGGCCGTGGTGACCGGAGCGAGCAAGGGCATCGGACTGGCGGCGGCCGAGGCGCTGGCCGCGGTGGGCGCCCGGGTGGTGGCCGTCTCGCGTACCAGCTCGCCCGGGCTGGAGGCCCTGGTCGAGGAGACCGGCGCGCGGTGGGTGCCGGCCGACCTGTCCGACCCGCAGGGCGTGGCGAGGCTGGCCGAGGCGGCCGGCAGCCGGGTGGACATCCTGGTGAACAACGTCGGCTCGGCGGTGGCCAGGACCGGCGGCTTCCTGTCCATCACCGACGACCAGTGGCGCCGGAGCCTGGACCTCAATCTGCTGGTCGCGGTCTCGGTGACCAGGGCGATCCTGCCCGCCATGCTCGAAGCCGGCGGGTCGGTCATCAACATCGGCTCGGTCAACGCGGTCTTCCCCGACCCGGCCGTGATCGACTACAGCGCGGGCAAGGCCGCCCTGGTCAACTTCTCCAAGGCGCTGTCGAAGGAGTTCGGCGGCCGCGGGGTGCGGGTCAACAGCATCAGCCCGGGACCGGTGGAGACCGACCTGTGGCTGGGTGCGGGCGGCATCGCCGACGCCACCGCCGCGGCGGCCGGCCTGACCCCCGACCAGGTCCGCGCGCAGGCGGCCGGCGGCATCGTCAGCGGCCGGTTCAGCCGCCCGCAGGAGGTCGCGGAGTTCGTGGTCTTCCTCGCGAGCGACCGCACAGCCAACGTCCTCGGCGCCGACTTCACCGTGGACGGCGGTTTCATCACCACCACCTGACCGCTTCCTCCCCTTCCGCGGACGGCCGGTGCGCGCCCGGCGCCGGCCGACCGCGGAGCCGCCGGCGGGCCGTCCGCGCGCTGTCCTACGGTGAAGGGACGGCGTGGGTGGGGACCGGCCGACTTGGTCCAGACCTATTGACGGCCGGTCGGGACCACTCCTACGCTCCGGTCCGGCGGCTTCTACCAACTCGTGGCCCTGGGCCCACGACGGGAAGGGAGCACAGCATGATCGGTCGGAGGTTACGGCTGCTGGGCGTCGGCCTGGCCATGGCCTTCCTCGCACAGATCCCGGTCGCCGCGGCGGCACACGCGGCGGCCAACGTCGACACCTGCGCCACGAAGCCGAGACCCGCGGGCAAGGTCCTGCAGGGCTACTGGGAGAACTGGGACGGCGCCGCCAACGGCGTCCACCCGGGCCTGGGCTGGATCCCCATCACCGACTCCCGGATCGCGGCGCACGGCTACAACGTGATCAACGCGGCCTTCCCCGTCATCCTCTCCGACGGCACGGTCGAATGGCAGGACGGCATGGACACGGGCGTGAAGGTCGCGACCCCCGCCGAGATGTGCCAGGCCAAGGCGGCCGGCTCGACGATCCTGATGTCCATCGGCGGCGCAGCCGCCGGTATCGACCTCAGCTCCAGCGCCGTCGCGGACCGCTTCGTGGCCACCGTGGTGCCGATCCTGAAGAAGTACAACTTCGACGGCATCGACATCGACATCGAGACCGGCCTGGTCGGCAGCGGAAGCATCAACACCCTGTCCACCTCGCAGGCCAACCTCATCCGCATCATCGACGGTGTGCTCGCCCAGATGCCGGTCGGCTTCGGCCTGACGATGGCGCCCGAGACCGCCTATGTCACCGGCGGCAGCATCGTCTACGGCTCCATCTGGGGCGCCTACCTGCCGATCGTGAAGAAGTACGCGGACAACGGCCGGCTCTGGTGGCTCAACATGCAGTACTACAACGGGAGCATGTACGGCTGCTCGGGCGACTCCTACCAGGCGGGTACGGTGGCCGGCTTCACCGCCCAGACCACCTGCCTCAACAAGGGCCTGGTCGTCCAGGGCACCACCGTCAAGGTCCCCTACGACAAGCAGGTCCCCGGCCTGCCGGCCCAGCCGGGCGCGGGCGGCGGCTACATGTCCACCGACCTGGTCTCCCAGGCGTGGCGGACGTACAGCAACGGGCTCAAGGGCCTGATGACCTGGTCGCTCAACTGGGACGGCTCGAAGAACTGGACCTTCGGCACCAACGT
>NZ_JBHSBB010000011.1:46868-52610 GCF_042650325.1 Streptomyces polygonati
CGTGCGTCGCCCCGGTCCCGGTTCGGCCGCGCACGTCACGGCCTAGCGTTCTTGCGTAAGAGGGTGTCAATTATTTCGCCTGACGCACGGACTATTGCGCTCAAGTAACCCCGTCATTACGCTCCCCCGCGCCAGACTTCCCATCCGCGGCTGAACCCCACCAGGTCGCGCGGTGGCGGGAGTTGACAGCCGACCGGAGGAGAGTCCAGATGGGTGTCACACGCCGGGTCTTCCTGCAGGCCGCCATCGCGGTGGGAGCCGCGGGATCGATCGGGGTCGCCGAGACAGCGGCGGCCGGCCGCGCCGCGGCGGCCGGGAGTCCGCCGGGTGACGTGGTCGGCAAGATCACCGTCGGCTACCAGGGCTGGTTCGCCTGCGTCGGCGACGGCGCCCCGATCAACGGCTGGTGGCACTGGACCCAGAACTGGGGCCAGTCGCCGTCCCCGTCCAACACCGGCATCAAGTGCTGGCCGGACATGCGCGAGTACACCCACGGCTACCAGACCGCGTACGCCAACCTCGGCAACGGCCAGCCCGCCACGCTGTTCTCCTCCTACGACCAGCAGACGGTCGACACCCACTTCCTGTGGATGCAGCAGAACAACATCGACACCGCCGCGCTCCAGCGCTTCAACCCCACCGGCGGCGAGGGCCCGACCCGGGACGCGATGGCGCTCAAGGTGCGCAGCGCCGCCGAGTCGCACGGCCGGAAGTTCTACATCATGTATGACGTGTCCGGCTGGACGAACATGCAGTCGGAGATCAAGACCGACTGGACCAACAAGATGAAGGCGCACACCGCCTCATCGGCCTACGCCACCCAGAACGGCAAGCCGGTCGTCTGCATCTGGGGCTTCGGCTTCAACGACAACAACCACCCCTTCAGCACCGACGCCTGCCTGGACGTCATCAACTGGTTCAAGGCGCAGGGCTGCTACGTCATCGGCGGGGTGCCGCGCGAATGGCGGGTGGGCGGCGCGGGCACCCGCACCGGCTACCTCGACGTCTACCACGCGTTCAACATGCTCTCCCCGTGGATGGTCGGCGCGATCGGCAACGCGGGCGACTCCGACAACATCTACTCCGCCATCAACGTCGGCGACCAGGCGGACTGCAACGCCCACGGGGTCGACTACCAGCCGTGCGTGCTGCCCGGTGACGTCTCGGGGCGCCAGCGGGCGCACGGCGACTTCATGTGGCGGCAGTTCTACAACATGGTCCGGGTGGGCGCGCAGGGCATCTACATCTCGATGTTCGACGAGTTCAACGAGGGCAACCAGATCGCCAAGACCGCCGAGTCGCAGGCATGGACGCCGACCAATTCCGGGTTCCTGGCGCTGGACGAGGACGGCACCGCCTGCTCGTCGGACTACTACCTGCGGCTGACCGGCGACGGCGGCAAGATGCTCAAGGGCCAGATCGCGCTCACCGCCACCCGCCCCACCCAGCCCGTCGTCTCCGGCAGCGGCGACACCGTCCCGCCGACCGCGCCGAGCGCCCTGCACGTCACCGGCCACACCAGCAGCACCGTGGCGCTGGCCTGGACCGCCTCCACCGACACGGTGGGCGTCACCGGCTACCGGATCAGGCGCATCGCCGGCTCCGCCGCCACCGTGGTGGGCACCGCCGCGGCCGGCAGCACCGCCTTCACCGTCACCGGCCTCAGCCCGTCCACCTCCTACACCTTCGACGTCCAGGCCATCGACGCGGCCGGCAACGTCTCCCCGTCGTCCGGCCAGGTCAGCGCCACCACCGACGCGGGCAGCGGCTCACCGACCACCAACCTCGCGCTGCACCAGCCCACCTCGGAGAGCAGCCACACCCAGTCCTACGGTTCGGGCAACGCGGTGGACGGCGACGCCAACAGCTACTGGGAGTCCGCCAACAACGCCTTCCCGCAATGGCTCCAGGTCGACCTCGGCTCCGCGCTGGGTGTGAAGCGGATCGTGCTGAGCCTGCCCCCGGCCACCGCCTGGGCGACGCGTTCCCAGACCGTCTCGGTGCAGGGGAGCACCGACGGCGGCAGCTTCTCCCAACTCCTCGGCTCCGCCTCCTACTCGTTCAACCCGGCCTCGGGGAACACCGCGACCCTCACCCTGCCGGCCACCGTCACCACCCGTTACGTACGGCTCAACTTCACCGCCAACACCGGCTGGCCGGCCGGCCAGCTCGCCGAATTCCAGGTCTACGGCGCCTGACCCCCCATTCGTCGCCTCATGGACCGCCGGCGCGCGTGTGGTCCATGAGGCGGCTCGCCTTCCACCGCGCCCTCCACGGCGCTGCTTCCACGCCGGCGTCCGACTCGCGCCCGACATTCGGGTGCGGGGACGGGGCCGGGCGCGGCCGGGCCGCTATTTTGGGATGCCGCCGAGCCAGGTCGCGCGGGACCGGCTCACGATGTCCACCCGGCGCGCCCGGCGGCCGAGGAAGGAACCAGACGATGACGTCCCCGCCCGCACTCGTCGGCGCGCTCGGTCTCAGCCCCCACCCCGAGGGCGGCTGGTACCGCAGCGTCTACACCTCGCCCGTCACCCTGCCCCACCCGGTCCGCGGCGGCCCCCGCCCCTCGGCCACCCTCATCCACTATCTGCTGGCCCCCGGCGAGCACTCCGCGTGGCACACCGTCGCCTCCGACGAGATCTGGCTGTGGCAGTACGGCGGCCCGCTCCTGCTCCAGACCGCCCCGCCCGGCCCGGCCCCCGGCGCCGTCACCGACCACCTCCTCGGCCCCGACATCGAACACGACCGGCGTTTCCACCACTTGGTCCCGGCCGGCCACTGGCAGCGCGCCGAACCGGCCGCCGAGCACGAGGTGCTGGTCAGCTGTATGGTCACCCCCGGGTTCGACTTCGCCGATTTCACCCTTCTGGACCAGGCCGGCGGCGACGCCTGAATACCGCCGGACGGTCGGCGTGCCCGAGCCGATTCACCCGCCGGCTGTTAGGCTCGCGACAGCCGGAGATGGCGAGGTGATGGTGTGGCCACGTTGATTGCGGTGAATATCGGGATGCCCAAGAACGTCCCGTGGAACGGCAAATCCGTTTACACCGGTGTGTGGAAGCAGACCGTTTCCGGGCCGCGGATGGTGCGGCGGCTCAATATCGACGGGGACGGACAGGGCGACCTCGGCGGGCACGGCGGTGAACAGCGTGCCGTACTCGTCTACCAGCTCGACTCCTATCGCCACTGGGCCAAGGAATTGGGCCGCGACGATCTCGCCCCCGGCGAATTCGGCGAGAATTTCACGGTCGACGGACTTCCTGACGACGAAGTGTGCATCGGCGACCGGTACCGGGTCGGCGCGGCCGTCTTCGAGGTCACCCAGCCGCGCGTGACGTGCTATCGCGTCGGCCTGCGCCTCGGCGAACCCCAGATGGCCGCACTGCTGATCTCCCACCGCCGTCCCGGCTTCTACCTCCGGGTGATCGAGGAGGGCGAGGTCGAAGCCGGGCAGGAGATCGTCAAGGTCTCCTCGGGACCGGAGGCGATGAGCGTCCAGGAGATCGACGCGGTGCTGTACCTGCCCGGACACACCCGCGACCAGGTCGAGCGGGCGCTGCGCATCCCGGCGCTCAGCCCCGGATGGCGTACTTCGCTGCAGACCCTGCTGGACCAGGCGGACAGCGGCTCGGGCACGGACACCGGCAGCGCCGGACTCAGCTCGGAGGCGGGCGGCGCGCCGCCCGCCTGGACCGGGTTCCGGGCCCTGAAGGTCACCGCGGTCACCCCGGAGAGCCGGAGCGTGTTCTCCCTGACACTGGCCTCCTCGGACGACACACCGCTGCCCGCCCCCCGGCCCGGCCAGTTCGTCACCGTGAAGCTCCAGCCGAAGGAAGGCGCCCCGCCGCTGATCCGCAGCTATTCGCTGTCCGGCGAGCCCGGGGCCGGCAGCTACCGGATCAGTGTGAAGCAGGAGCCGCACGGCGCCGCCAGCGGCCATCTGCGCGCCCACGTCGGCGTCGGTGACGTTCTCGACATCGCGGCGCCGCGCGGCTCCTTCTGCCTGGACGAGGGCGACAACCCCGTACTGCTGCTGTCCGTCGGGGTCGGCGCCACACCCGTACTGGCCATGCTGCACGCACTGGCCAGGGCCGGATCCCGGCGCCGGATCAGATGGCTGCACGGAGCGCGGGACGGAGCCGAGCACCCCTTCGCCGAGGAGAGCCGCGCCCTGATCGGCAGCCTGCCCGACGCGAGCGCCGACATCTTCTACAGCCGTCCGGCGAGCGGGGACCGCGAGGGCGTCGACTACACCCGCACCGGACACCTGTCGCCCGACCGGGTGGCCGGCCTCGACCTGCCGGCGGACGCCGACGCCTATCTGTGCGGCCCCTCGGACTTCATGGACGACCTCACCAAGGCACTCGTCGAGGCCGGTCTCGACGCCTCCCGGATCCACACCGAGCTCTTCGGCGCCGGGCCTTCCGTCACGCCCGGTATCGCCGCCACCACCGGCCGCCCGCCCCACCGGCCCGAGGGCCCGGAAGGGACGGGGCCCTCGGTGTCCTTCGCGCGCAGCGGGCTGGCGGTGCCGTGGAACGCCGACCGGATGAGCCTGCTCGAACTCGCCGAGTCGTGCGACGTGCCGGTCCGCTGGTCGTGCCGCACGGGTGTGTGCCACACCTGCGAATCGGGCCTGCTGTCGGGTTCCGTCGCCTACTCGCCGGATCCGGTCGAGCCACCGGCCGAGGGCAACGCGCTGATCTGCTGCTCCACGCCGGCCGAGGACGTCGTCCTGGACCTGTGAGACGTGACTGGTGAGACGTGGGCCTGCCGGTGTCCGCCGCACGACCGCGGACACCGGCAGGGGGCGGGCGCGTCAGTCAGCTCAGCACGCGGCCCAGGAATCCCCGGATGTAGCCGCTGATGGCGTCGAGATGGGTCTCCAGGGCGAAGTGCCCGGCCGGCAGCAGGTGGACCTCCGCGTCGGGCAGGTCGTGGGAGAAGGCCCGCGTCCCGTCCGGTCCGAAGATCTCGTCGCCGGCTCCCCACACCGCCAGCAACGGCACCTGGCTGGTGCGGAAGTACTCCTGGAGCTTCGGATACCCGTCGATGTTGCTCGGGTAGTCGCGGAACAGCGCCAGTTGGACCTCGTCGTTGCCGGGCCGCTCCAGCAGGACCTGGTCGTGGTTCCAGGTGTCGGGACTGACCAGGCTCCGGTCGGCGGAGCCGTTCTCGTACTGCCAACGCGTCGTCTCCGGGGTGAATTTGGCGCGCGCCCCGTTCTCGGTGTCGGGACCGGGCGCCGACGCGTAGGCGAAGAGCGGGTCCCAGAACGGCTTGGGGAAGCCTTCCATGTAGGCGTTGCCGCTCTGCGAGATGATCGCGGTGATGTCGTACGACGGGTCGAGCGCCAGCCGCCAGCCGATGGGTGCGCCGTAATCGTGCACATAGACGGAAAAGCGCTGGACGCCGAGGTGGTCGAGCAGCCCCGCCGTGACGCTCGTGAGGTTGTCGAAGGTGTAGCCGAATTCGCCCACCTTCGGCATGGAGGAATAGCCGAAGCCGATATGGTCAGGGGCGATCACATGGTAGCGGTCGGCCAGCGCCGGAATCAGATTCCGGAACATATGGGAACTGCTCGGGAATCCGTGCAGGAGCAGGATGACCGGGGCGTCGGCCGGACCGGCCTCCCGGTAGAAGACCTCTTGGCCCTTGATGTTCGCGGTGTTGTGGTGAGTGGGGAGCACGTCGACCTCCGGAAAGCGCTCGATTGCCTGTGGGAACGGGGTGTTGTCACCG
>NZ_JBHSBB010000011.1:52646-62352 GCF_042650325.1 Streptomyces polygonati
GTTGACGGGCGGTCAGCCGCGGGCGAATTCCAGCAGATCGGCGTTGAACTGGTCCTTGTACGCGGCGACCATCGACAGGCCGTGCGGCGCGCCCGGATACACCTTCAGCGTGGCGCCCTTGACGATCTTCGACGACTTCTCCGAGGCGGCCACGATGGGCACGATCTGGTCGTCGTCGCCCTGCGCGATCAGGGTCGGGATGTCGAACCGCTTCAGGTCCTCGGTCAGATCGGTCTCGGAGAACGCCTTGACGCAGTCGTACGACGCTTTGATCCCGACCGTCATGGACCACAGCCAGAACGCGTCCCGCGTGCCCTGGGTAACGGTCGAGCCGGGGCGGTTGGCACCGAAGAACTGGGCACTGAGGTCCTCGTAGAACTGCGAGCGGTCGTTCGCGACGCCGTCGCGGATCTGGTCGAAGACCTTGACGGGCGTCCCCTCGGGGTTGTCGGGGGTCTGGAGCATCAGCGGCGGGATCGCGCTGAGCAGCAGGGTCTTGGCGACCCGGCCGGTGCCGTGGCGGCCGATGTAGCGGGCCACCTCGCCGCCTCCGGTCGAGTGGCCGACCAGGATCACGTCGCGCAGATCCAGCGCCTCGATCAGCTCCGACAGGTCGTCGGCGTAGGTGTCCATGTCGTTGCCGCCCCACGTCTGCGCGGAGCGTCCGTGCCCGCGGCGGTCGTGGAAGACCGCGCGGAAGCCGTTCTCGGCGACCAACTGGGCCTGGGCGTCCCAGACGTCGGCGTTCAGCGGCCAGCCGTGGCTGAAGACGATCGGCTGACCCGAGCCCCAGTCCTTGTAGAAGATCTCGGTGCCGTCCAGGGTGGTGATGAAAGGCATGGTCCGGTTCCTTTCGGTCGCATCCACAGGAAACCCCGGTTGAGCGGGGTGGTCGTGGGCGTTCGAGCGCGGGGCGCCGGGCATGCCGCGGCTCCGGGGGCGCCGGCCGGCCGCTCGAACGGGGCGCTACGGTGTCGGTCCCGCCGCGCGCCGGGTCCGCACCGTCTCCAGCAGACGGAGCCAGACCTCGCTCGCCGTCGGGTAGCTGGGCACGACATGCCACAGCACGGACAACGGCAGCCGCGCGACCACGGCCGTCGTCGCCGAGTGGACGAGGTCCGCGACGCCGGACCCGACGAACGTCGCGCCCACCACCGTGTCGGTGGCCCGGTCGACGACGAGCTTGGCCCGGCCGACGTAGTCCTCCCGCATCACGAAGGTGCCCGCCAGCCCGGCCATGTCGTACTCGGCCGTCTCGACGTCGACACCCGCCTCGCGCGCCTGCCGCTCGGTCATGCCGGCCGATCCGACCTCGGGCTGGGTGAAGGTCACCTGCGGGCTGCCGCGGTGCCCGGCCGCGACACTCAGCGGCTCGTCGTCCGCGTCGGTGGGCCGCCGTCCCGCGGCCCGCGCGGCGATCACCTCGCCGGCGATCCGCGCCTGGTATTTGCCCATGTGGGTCAGCAGCGCCCGCCCGCAGACGTCGCCGATCGCGTAGAGCCAGGAGCCGCTCACCGCGCGCACCGCCTGCTGGTCGTCCACCGCCAGGAAACCGCCGTCGGGGCAGCCGACCGAGGACAGGCCGATGTCCTGGGTGTTCGGCGTGCGCCCGGTGGCCAGTACCAGCTCGTCGGCGACGAGGGCGGCGCCGTCGTCCAGCCGGAGGGTGACCTCGCCGCCGTGCGGCAGCCCGACGCCCGTCCCGCGCGGATCGGCGCGCCGCACCTCGACGGCGGACCGGCCGGGAAGCAGCCGTACCCCGGCGTCGCGCAGCTGATCGGCGACCATCCGTCCGGCGAAGGGTTCGAAGCGGGCCAGCAGGTCCGGACTCCGGTAGACCACGGTCAGCTCCTCGACGCCCAGCGCCCGCAGCCAGGTCGCCGCCTCGCACGCGACCACACCGCCGCCGTAGACGACGACGCGGCGCGGCACCTCGTGCACATTGGTGACGTCCCGCGAGGTCCACGCGCCGGCCTCGGCCAGGCCCGGGACGGGCGGCACCGTGGTGCACGACCCGGTGTCGATCACCACCGTGTGCCGGGCGGTCAGGGTCCGGGAGTCCCCGGCGGCCGTCACCACTTCCACCGTCCGCTCGCCGGTGAGCCGCCCGTACCCGCGGATCACGTCGATGCCCGTGTCCAGGGCCCACTTCACCTGGGAGGCGTCGTCGAGGCCGTTGACGACGGTGTCACGGCGGGCCAGCACAGCGGGCACGTCCAGGCCGCGCCCGGCGACCAGGGAGGAAACGCCCGGCACATGCCGCCCATTGGTCAGGACGTCCGCTGGCCGCAGCAGCGCCTTGCTCGGCATGCAGGCCCAGTACGAGCACTCGCCGCCGACCAGCTCCGCCTCCACGATCACGGCGTCCAGGTCCGAGAACTGCGTCGCGTACTGCGCGACGTTCTCGCCCGCCGCCGCGCCGCCCAGCACGATGACGTCCCATTCGGACCGGTCGGGATCAACGGACGCTGCCTTGCCAGCCATACTCCGACCGCCTTCCCCGCCGAGGACCATCGCTTCGGCCGCCCTTCCACGATGGCCCCGGCGCGCGGGTCCCGCCACTGGCGGACGAAGGCGCCGACGGGTGTACGACGCCGGTCGTACCCGGTTCAGCCCCCGGTAGCAGCCGGTCCCGGACCGAATCCGCCCCCGGGCCGTCGCCGCCGCCGGGGATCCGGATCATGCTGGACCGACACCGCCCGACCCACGGAAAGACCCCGAGGACCGCTGATGATCGAAGCCCGTGCCCTGACCAAACGCTACGGCGGGCGCACCGCGGTGGCCGACCTCGGCTTCACCGTGCGTCCCGGCGCGGTCACCGGGTTCCTCGGACCGAACGGGGCGGGAAAATCCACCACGATGCGGATGATCCTCGGCCTGGACGCCCCGACCTCCGGCAGCGTCACGGTCAACGGCAAGCGCTACGCCGACCACCCCGCACCGCTGCACGAGGTCGGCGCGATGCTGGAGGCGCGCGCCATCCACACCGGCCGCAGCGCCCGCAACCACCTGCTGGCACTGGCCGCCACCACCGGCATCCCGCGCCGCCGGGTGGACGAGGTGATCGACATCGTGGGCCTGCGCGAGGTGGCCCGCAAGCGCGTCGGCGGCTTCTCGCTGGGCATGGGCCAGCGCCTCGGCATCGCCAGCGCGCTGCTGGGCGACCCGTCGACCCTCGTGCTGGACGAGCCGGTCAACGGACTCGACCCCGAGGGCATCCTGTGGATCCGCAATCTGCTCAAGGATCTCGTGGCCCAGGGCCGTACGGTGCTGCTGTCCTCCCACCTGATGTCGGAGATGGCACTCACCGCGGAACACCTGATCGTGATCGGGCGCGGGCGGCTGATCGCCGACATGTCGGTGGCGGACTTCGTCCGCGACGCCGCCGGCGGCTCGGTGCGGGTGCGCACCGACGACGCGGACGGTCTGCGGCGGCTGCTGGCCGGTCCCGACGTGGGCGTGGCGACGCTCGGCGGCGGGGTGCTGGAAGTGACCGGGCTGGCCAGCGACCGGATCGGCCGGATCGCCGCCGACCACGCGATAGCCCTGGCCGAACTCACCCCGCAGCAGCCCTCGCTGGAGGAGGCGTTCATGGAGCTGACCCGGGATTCGGTGGAGTTCCAGCCGCCCGCCCGTGAGCCGGAAGGACAGCCCGCATGAGCGTCGTCACCCCCGTAGGACCGTCCGCCCCGGCCGGTTCCACCGCTTCCTTCGCCGAACCGCGCGGCCGCGTCACCCAGGTCGGGGTGCTGCGCTCCGAGTGGATCAAACTGCGTACCCTGCGGTCCACCTTCTACACGCTGATCGCGGCCGTGGTGGCGCTGATCGGCTTCGGCGTGCTGTTCTGCGCGGTCACCGCCAGCCACTGGCCGCACATGGGCGCCGGTGAGCGGGCGCGCTTCGACCCGGCCCTCACCAGCCTGCGGGGCTACTTCCTCGCACAGCTCGCGGTGGGTGTGCTCGGCGTCCTGGTCATCACCGGGGAGTACGCGACCGGCATGATCCGCGCCACCCTGTCCGCGGTGCCGCGCCGCCTGCCGGTGCTGTGGGCCAAGGCGGCGCTGTACTCCGCCGTCACCTGGGTGCTGATGACCGCCGGCGCCCTCGTCGCCTTCCTGGTGGGCCAGGCCATGCTGTCCTCCCGGCACATCGACACCACGCTGAGCGCGCCCGGCGTGACGCGGATGGTGCTCGGCGCCGGTCTGTACCTGACCGTCGTAGGGCTGCTCGGTGTCGCCATCGGCGCACTGATCCGCAACACCGCGGGCGGGATCGCCACCGTCTTCGGGCTGCTGCTGGTGCTGCCCGCGCTGGCCGAGGCGCTGCCCCAGTCGTGGAGCGACACCATCGGCCCCTACCTGCCGAGCAACGCGGGCCAGGCGGTCGTCGCCCTGCACCGGGAGGCGCACACGCTGGCGCCGTGGACCGGGTTCGGGGTCTTCTGCCTCTACGCGGTGGTGGCCCTGGCCGCCGCGGCGGTCCTGCTCAAGCGGCGTGACGCCTGAGCGGGCCCGGGACGCCGCGAAGGTGATCAGGCGGTGCGGCTGAACCAGAGTTCGTCGTCCGGCGCCAGGGTCAGCACGACACTGGAGCCCTCGTGCAGCACGCCGTCCAATGTCACCAGCACCTTCGAGGGACCCACCTCGGCGAAGGCGATCCTGCCGAACACCGGTACGCCCTCCGATGTGCGGTAGGCGAAGGTCTCGCCGATGAGGCTGCCGTTCAGGTCCCTGGCGGCGACCGCCTGGGCGTTGGGCTCGAAGTTCACGTGATCTCCCTGTCCGATGCGCGGGGCGTGATCCTACTGGGCCGGGACGGAGCCGGCGCGGGCGCCCCGGCCGGGACCGGGGCGCCGGGCGCCGATGCCGCGGCCACCGCGGTTGAGTTGTTCGCGCGTGTCGTGCGTACTTCCGGGCGGCTGTGTCCTCGCCGGCGTCGCCGGCTCAGCCCCGTCAGGGGAGCAACCGCATGACGAAGAAGCTCATATCCGCCGTGGCGCTGACCGCCGCCGTCACGGCGTCCGCCGTGGCGCTGGTCGCGGCGGGACCGGCCGACGCGAGTTCCGGTCGGCCGGATCACCACTCCGCGCCCGTGCACGGCGTGACGCGTACCGACCTGGTGTCCGACCAGCCCGGGAAGGCGCAGCTGACGGACCCCGACCTGGTCAACGCCTGGGGGCTGTCGCGCGGTCCCAACACCCCTTTGTGGGTGTCGAACGCGGGTACGTCCACCTCCACGCTGTACTCGGGCGCGGTGAACGGCGGCCCGGTGACCGCCGCGCCGCTGGTGGTGAAGGTGCCGGGCGGTCCGGTCACCGGTCAGACCTTCAACTCCAGCACCGGATTCGCCGTCCCCGGCACCACCACCCCGGCGTCCTTCCTGTTCGCCACCGTCGGCGGCACCATCTCCGCCTGGAACGGAGCCGCCGGCACCCAGGCGGTGCAGGCCGCGTCCGTACCGGGCGCCGCGTACACCGGACTGACCCTGTCCAGCAGCCCGTTCGGCCCGCTGCTGCTGGCCGCCGACTTCCACGACAACCGGGTGGACGTCTTCGACTCCGCCTTCCAGCGGCTCGATGTGGCCGGCCTGTTCCGCGACCCCGCCCTGCCGCGCGGCTACGCGCCGTTCAACGTCCAGGTGCTCGGCGACAGCGTCTATGTGACGTACGCGCAGCAGGACGCGGCCAAGCAGTTCGACGTCCCCGGGGCCGGGCACGGCTTCGTGGACAAGTTCACCGCTTACGGCAGCTTCGTCGACCGCGTCGCCTCGCGCGGAAGCCTCGACTCGCCCTGGGGCCTGGTCGTCGCGCCCGCGAACTTCGGCCGGTTCTCCGGCGACCTGCTGGTCGGCAACTTCGGCGACGGCACCGTCCACGCCTACGACCCGGCGAACGGACACCTCCGCGGCACCCTCACCGACACCAGGGGCCGGACCGTACGGATCGACAAGCTGTGGGGCCTGATCACCGGGGACGCGGTGGCCGGCGGCCCCGACAGCGTCTGGTTCAGCGCGGGCCCCGGTGACGAGCAGCACGGTCTGCTCGGCACTCTGACCGCCCAGTAGCCGGCGGCGGTACGTATCCCGGCCGGGTCGTGGCGCCGCGCCCCGGCCGGGCGCACCGCACGCGCCGCGCCGCGGCACCGAGCGCCACCCGAACGTATGTTGTCTTGTGGCCCGGACCGGTCGGGGGTTCACTGGCGCCATGCCGACTGTCCCGACGGCGCTGGAAGGCTTCTGGCCCACCCGGCGCGTCCAGGTCTTCGACGGGTTCTGTTCCTAGGCCGCGCCGCGTGCCCCTTCCGCGTGCGTGGCCGCCCCCGCGCCCCCCTTCCGCACCGCGCACCCGAGAACAGAGGCATTGCCATGTCCGTGACCGACGACCTGCTGGACAACAACGCCCGCTACGCCGAGACCTTCTCCGGGCCGCTGCCGCTGCCCCCCTCCAAGCACATAGCCGTGGTGGCCTGCATGGACGCCCGGCTCAACGTCTACGCCATCCTCGGCCTCAACGACGGTGAGGCACACGTCATCCGCAACGCCGGCGGGGTGGTCACCCAGGACGAGATCCGGTCCCTCGCCATCAGCCAGCGGCTGCTCGGCACCGAGGAGATCATCCTCATCCACCACACCGACTGCGGCATGCTCACCTTCACCGACGACGGCTTCAAGGACGCGGTGCAGGAGGAAACCGGCATCCGGCCGCCCTGGGCCCCCGAGGCGTTCCCCGACCTGGACGCCGATGTCCGCCAGTCCATCGCCCGGATCAAGGCCGATCCCTTCGTCGTGCACAAGGACCGCATCCGGGGCTTCGTCTTCGACGTGGCCACCGGCAAGCTCAACGAGACGGTCTGACCTCCCGGTCGGGGCGCCGCCTCCCGCGCCGCCCCGACCGGCCGTCGGCCGGGAGCCGTTCCCCCGGCGGCGCGGACCCCGCTCAGGCGAGCCGGTTGACCGCCGCCGCGAAGACGCTCGGAAAGCGGGCCGCGGTCGGCACGATCCGGCCCGCCAGCCGGGGGCGGGCCCGCAGCCACAGCAGTGAACCGGTCAGCACGCGGTAGTCGCGTGACACCTGGCGCCAGGCCCGGTCGTAGTCCTGCGGCCGGTCCGCCCGCACACACCGGACGAGCTGGGCGGCCGCGCCCAGCGCCATCGAGATCCCCTCGCCGGTCAGCGCGTCGACATAGCCGGCCGCGTCGCCCACCAGCATCGCCCGGCCCGCCACCCGGCCGCGGACCCGCTGGCGCAGCGGACCGGCGCCCCGGGTGGGCGTGGCGGCGGACAGCGGCAGCCGGGCGGCCAGCCGGGGAAACCGGGCCAGATGCTCCTCGAACGGCGCGCGGTCACAGGTCAGTACGGCGACACCCACCAGCCCGGGGCCTACCGGGGTGACATACGCCTCGGCCCCCGCCGACCAGTGCACCTCGACGCAGTCCGTCCACGGCGGCACCGCGAAGTGGCGGCGCAACCCGTAGCGGGCGGCCCGCGGATCGGAGCGCACACCGAGCTGGAGGCTGCGGCGGATCGGCGAGTGCAGACCGTCGGCGGCGGCGAGATAACGCGCGGTGATCCCGGCGGCGGTGACGCTGTCCCGGTCCTGGCGCACCGCCTCGATCCGCAACGGGACCACCTCCACGCCCAGTTCGGCGGCCCGGCGGGACAGCGCGGAGTGCAGCTCGGTCCGCCGCACGCCCCGGCCCTGCTGGGTCCGGAAGTGCGCCTCCGCCTGATGGTCCGGGCCGACATAGCGGATGCCGCGCAGCGCCCGGCCCTCGACGGCCACCCCGAGGTCGGCCAGCGCCCGGACCGCGCCCGGCATCAGTCCTTCGCCGCACGCCTTGTCGACCGGGCCCGGCCGGGGCTCGGCGACCACCACCCGCAGACCGGCCCGGGCCGCGTGGATCGCGGTGGCCAGCCCGGCCGGGCCGCCGCCCGCGACCAGCAGGTCGATCACGGCGTCGCGACGGCCGAGGCCGCGCCCAGGGCGGAGTTCTCGCAGCGCAGCCGGACCGCGAGCAGCGGCAGATTGGCCAGCGTGAAGCAGGTCGCGGTGATCCACGCGCCGTGCACCAGGGGCAGCGCCGCGCCCTCCACCACCACCGCCAGGTAGTTGGGATGGTTCATCAGCCGGTACGGCCCACCGGTCACCAGCGGGAGCCCCGGAACGACGATCACCCTGGTGTTCCAGCGCGGCCCGAGCGTGTGGATGCACCACCAGCGAAGGGCCTGCGCGGCCAGCGCCAGGAGAAGCATGGGCCAGCCGAGCCCGGGCAGGAAAGGCCGCCCGGCGAGGCCCACCTCGGCCAGGCAGCCGGCCAGCAGACCGGTGTGCAGCGCGACCATCACGGGGTAGTGCCCCCGGCCGTACTCGGTCGCGCCGTGCCGCCGGCTCCAGAGCGCGTTGCGGCGGGCGGTGACGAGCTCGGCCAGCCGCTCGGCGGCCACCAGCGACACGAGCAGGGTGTACGGATGCATCATCGGCCTACCAGCGCAGGAGTACGAGTTCGGAGCAGAATCCCGGTCCCATCGCGAGCACCAGTCCGGCGGTCCCCGCCAGCGGGCGGCGCAGCACGAGGGTGTCGCGCAGGATGTGCAGCACGGAGGCCGAGGACAGATTGCCGACCTCGGCGAGCGAACGCCAGGCCAGTTCCAGCGCGCGGGCCGGGAGGTCCAGGGTCTCCCGGACTGCCTCCAGGACCTTCGGGCCGCCGGGATGGCAGACCCAGGCCGTCACATCCTGGGGCTTCAGGTCGTGGTCGGCCAGGAACGCCCGCACCTCGTCGCCGAGATGGCGCAGCACCATCTCGGGCAGTCCGTTCCCCAGCACGATCTGGAAGCCCTCGTCGCCGATGTCCCAGCCGAGCAGATGCTCGGTGTCCGGATACAGGTGGCTGCGGGTGGCCACCACCACCGGACCGTCGTTCGGCCGGCCGTCCGGATGGTCCCGGCCCACCGCGACGACCGCGGCCGCCCCGTCACCGAACAGCGAACCGGCCACCAGATTCGCGCCCGAGCCGTCCGTACGCTGCAAGGTGAGCGAGCAGAGTTCGACCGACAGCAGCACCGCCACACCGCCGGGCCGGCCGTCCAGATAATCGTGCAGCCGGGCGATACCGGCCGCGCCGGCCACACACCCCAGCCCGAAGATCGGCACCCGCTTGACATCCGGCCGCAGCCCCAGGCGGCCGGCGAGCCGCGCCTCGATCGAGGGGGCCGCGATGCCGGTCACCGAGGTGAAGATGACCAGATCCACCTCCCGCGCGCTCAGCCCGGCTTCCGCCAGCGCCCCGCTCACCGCCCGCTCGCCCAGCTCCAGGGCCGTCTCGATGAAACAGTCGTTGGCCTGGCCGAAACCGCTGAGCGTGGCATACCGCTCCAGCGGCATGGCCAGCCGCCGTGTGCGCACCGTCGAGGCCGCGTGCAGCCGGTCGAGCGCCTTGCGCTCCGCCTCCCGCACCAGTCCCATGGTCACCAGCGCGTCGGTGATCTCGTGCTGTTCGTACCGATACGGCGGGAGCACCCCGTGGACGGCGGCGATTCGCGTCATTTCCGCAGTATAGGAACAAAAGCCGCGAACTCTCCGGAGTGAGCGACCGCCGGACGGTGGTGTCCTGCCCGGTCGCGCCGAGCGGGCAGGACACCGAACCGCGCCTACCATCGTCGCGTGCCGAGACCCGGAGCCACCGCCGCCGACCCCCGTGACACCGCG
>NZ_JBHSBB010000011.1:62366-82966 GCF_042650325.1 Streptomyces polygonati
CGGGTCCCTCGCCCTCCTTCGGGCCTGCCATCCCGAACCCACGGTCGCCGTCACCGCGCTGATCACCGCGCTCGCGGCGGCCTCGGGCCGGAGCCCGCTCGGCTGCCTGCTCGTCGCCTCGGCCGTGCTCACCGGCCAGCTGTCGGTCGGCTGGTGCAACGACCTGGTCGACCTCGGGCGGGACACCGCCGCCGGACGCCAGGACAAACCCCTGGTCGCGGGGAGGACGACTGCGAGGACCGTGGCCGTCGCGACGGGCTGCGCCCTTGCCCTGTGCGTCCCGCTGTCGCTGGCGAGCGGTTTCGCCGCGGGCGCCGCCCACCTGATCGGGGTCGCCGCCGCGTGGGGCTACAACCTCGGCGTCAAACGCACCGCCGCCTCATGGCTGCCCTACGCCCTCGCCTTCGGCCTGCTCCCCGCCTTCGTCGCCCTCGGACTGCCCGGCCACCCCTGGCCTCCGGCCTGGTCGGTCGCCGCCGGCGCGCTGCTGGGCACCGGGGCGCACTTCACCAACGTGCTTCCGGACATCGACGCCGACCTCACCTCCGGCGTCCGCGGCCTCCCGCAGCGCCTCGGCCGCCGCCGTACCCGGGCCCTCGCCCCCCTGCCGCTGTTCGCTGCCTCCGTACTCCTGGTACTCGCACCTCCGGGGCGGATCGGTCCGGCGGGCTGGACCGGCCTCGGCGTCACCGCGGCGCTGACCGTCGCCACCGTCCTTCCCGCCCGGGCCGGCCGGCGCAGCCGGCTTCCCTTCCTGACCACCCTCGCGATGACGGCGACCGCCGTGACACTGCTCCTGATGCACGGCGGATCGCTGGCGTGAACCTCCCGCCGGGACCGGCTCGGCCGGCAGCCCCCGAGGGGGACCGCCGGCCGTTGGCGTCGTGCCTTCGCCACCCGGGGGAGCGCCGTCCTACTCCTCGCGGGCGAAATCTGCCTCGGCCCGCTGCTCGTCGAGGTCGTCCTGCGCCGCCTCGTACACATCGCGCACGAACCGGTGGCAGGTCTCAGCAGGCAGTTCCTCGCTCAACTCCTGCATACGGTCGGTCCAGGTGCCCATGGGATCGGTCATCGGCTTTCCACCTCCACAGTCCGAACATGCCACCATGCCGGTCTCCAGTCTAGTGGCATTTGGGTGACTAAGTCCTCTTTTGGATCGCCGCCCAGGGTTCCACCACCCGCGGCGAACAGGCGGGTGCCGATGGTCGCGGCTAGCCGGAACGATCGGCGAGGGATAAGAGTACAGATAAATCGAGGGCTAAACTCTGCTAGACTGCGCAGCGGAGGTGGCCTGTGTCCAAGGACAAGGAAGCGCTGTTCGCGGCGGTCGACGCCCTGCTGGCGGGCGAGCCCGAGCTGCCGCCGCCCGGCGAGCGGTCCCGGCTGCGGAAGGCGGCCGGGGTGCCGCAGTCGAGGCTGGCGACCGCGCTGCGGACGACGGTGCAGACGGTGAAGAACTGGGAGGCGGGCCGGTCCGAGCCGCGGCCGCCGAAACGGGAGGCCTACCAGCGGCTGCTGGACGGATGGGCCGCGCAGTACCCCGCCGAACCGCCGGACGCGGCACCCGCCGGCCCGGCGGCGCTCACCGGTCCGACCCCGCCGGTGCGGACCGCGGAAGCACCGGCACCCGCGCCGGAGCGTCCGGCGGGGCCCGCCGGCAGCACACCGGCATCGCGGCGCCCCACCGCGAAGAAGCCCGCACCAAAGACCGCACCGAAGCCCGCGCCCGCAGCGGCGGCGGTCGACCCCCGCTTCACGCACGGCCCGCTCGCCGTGCTGGACGGCGACGGCTCCCTGTACTGCGCGGGCGGCCTGGTCCTGGAGTGCCCGGCCGCCTCGGTCCCGGAGCTGGTGGCGTGGACACTTGCGGAGGCCCGGCTCGGCGCTTCCCGGCTGCACCGGTCCGGAAAGGACTCCGACCCGCTGATCGTGGTGACGGCGACGGCGGCCGAACGGCTCGGGCTGCCCGTGGAGCTGGCGGACCGGCGGGCGATGCGGCTGCCGGAGGACCACAAGGCCGTCCGCCAGATCGCCCGGGCGAAATGGCAGTTGACCAAGCGGGGCTTCGGGCCATGGGCCCGGGTCTACCGGCCGGCCAAGGACGGTGAGCGCCAGTGCGTGCAGCTGGCCGTAGTGCCCTGGGGCGCGCTGGACACCCGGGCCTGGGGGAGCGCCGACCAGTTGCCGCCGGCCGAGCTCGCCCGGGTGCTGAGTACGTACGCGGCCCGGGTGCTGACCCCGCGCGGCTCCACCGCGGTCGCCGGGCTGGAACTGATGACGAGCCTGCGCCCGCCGACCCGCGCGGTGAAGGACGAGGCCACCGGCAGCTGGGTGTCCGGCCCTGTCCCCGGCTCGCTCACCGCGGTGGTCGACCCGGCGCCGCCCGAGGCCCCCGACGAACACCCGGTCGTGGCGGCGCTGTTCCCCCGCACCCATGAGCGGACCCCGGCCGAAGTCCTCGACGAGGAGGCGTTCGACTGGATCCGCGACCCGGATCTGCTGACCGATGCCGAGTGCGCGCGGCCGTTCGCGGTCGGGGTGGATGTGAACACCGCCTTCCTCGCCGCCGCGAACCGGCTGATGGTCGGCCTGTCGGGGCCGGCGCACGTGAAGGCGCCGCGATTCGACAAGACGGTGCCCGGATCGTGGCTGGTCGACCTGTCCGGGATCGAGATCGACCCGCGCCTGCCGAGCCCCTTCACACCCGACGGCCGCCGCCCCGAGGGACCGGCCTGGTACGCCACCCCGACCGTGGCGTACGCGGGGGAACTCATCGACACCTACCGCCTGCCGGTGACGCTCGCACCGACCGAGGCGTACGTACGGCGCGACGCGGGCCCGTATCTGGACCCCTGGTACAAGCACCTCAGCGAGGCCTACAAGGCGACGATGGCCGACCTCGGGGTGACCGCCGACCTCTCCCCGGCCGGCTTCCTCATCGCGATGGAGACCCACAAGGCGGGCGACCCGGGTATGGCGGCGGTGCTGTCCGCGATCAAGTCGACGGTCAAGGGCGGCATCGGCAAGCTCCGCGAGCGCCCCCAGGGCATGAAGTACCGGCCCGGCGAGCGGTGGCCGGCCCTGGAGCGCCCCACCTGGCGCCCCGACATCCGCGCGGCGGTCATCTCGGCGGCCCGGGTGAACATGCACCGCAAGCTGCTCAAGACCGCGCTCGCCACCAGCGGCGCCCCCGCGCCGTCGGGCGCCGTGGTGTTCGGCGAGGACGCGCTGCTGCCGATCGCGCTCCTGTCGGACTGCGCCGTCTACCCGGCGGCCGGTCCGTCGCCGCTGGACGTCCTGCCCTACGGCGCCGACGGGAAGCCGGCCCCCGGTACGTTCCGGCTCGGGGTCTCGCCGGGGATGGTCAAGCACGAGGGCACCCAGCCGCTGTACTGGGCGGTTGAGCTGCTGGAGCAGCGGCTCAACCCCGCACGGCACATCAAGGGCTCCGGCCGCGAAGACGACGGGGAGTAGCCGGTGGGCATCATCGAGGACAGTCTGGCCCGGGCCGCGGCGAACACCGCCACCCGGCCGATCCCCAAGACGGCCGGCGCGCAGATGCGGTTCCTGGTCCGGCAGGCCAAGGGCTCCACCCGGACCGTCGCCGAACGCCTCGGCGTCACCCAGCGCACCGTGGAGCGCTACGTCAAGGGCCAACTCCGGCGGCCCCGCAAGGACTTCGCGGCCCGCCTGGAGCAGGAGGTCCGCAAGGACTGGCAGCCCCGCGTCCAGGGCCGGGCGAAGAAGCGGGCGGCGACTTCGGGCGGCATCGTCATCGAGACCCGGGCGAGGTTCGGATTCACCGCGGCGCCCGGCTCGACCGACGACGGCCGGATGCGGCGGGTCACCCAGCACCTCCCGCCGTCGTACGCGGCCCGTCTGTTCGACGCACAGGCCGCCGGGGCCACCGAGCAGCAGCTCCGGGCCATTGCCGCCGAAGGCCTCCAGGAGATCTACTTCAAGGACCGCGGCCGTCGCGCGGAGGGGCTGCGGGTGGACTTCACCGACATCGACTACCTCGAGCTGGACTTCTGACGACGGCGATCCGCCGCCGGAAGCGTCGGCCGTCGGCGGCCGCGCCCGAGGCCGCGCCCGCTGCCCTGCCGCCGCCTCACGGGATGGCGTCAGTGGGGTCCTCGGCCGCCGGCGGCGCCGGTTCCGCCGTCGCGCCCGGTTCGGCGGCCGGGGCCATGAGGGCGGGGGAGCGGGTGCCCGGGACGGACGCGGCACGGGCCGGGGGAGGGTTGTCGCGGACCTGCCGTTCGCGCCGCCGCGTGGTGGGCCGCAGCCCCGGCAGGTCCAGCACCGTGAACCCGGCTTCGTGGCGGGCGTCGGCGGCTTCGAAGACGATGAGGACGCCCCGCCGCCGCGCCAGGTGGTCCTCGACGCGCCCGAGGAACTCATCGGCCAGCCGTTCGAGGTGGGACCGGCGCTCCGCCGGACCGCCGGGAGCGATCACGTCCTGCGTCCCGGACGTCTCCGGTGCGGCAGGCGTCAGCGGAATCGCGCTGCCGTGGTCGAGCGTGTGCAGGAGCAGGCCGTCCTCGGACACCCGGACCGCCGTGATGCGGTCGGCGCGCAGCCGGATCCCGTCGGCCCGCACCCACACCCGGGCCTTGTCCAGGCCGGCGCCGTCGGCCGGCGGCCCTCCGGTCCCTTCGCCGTCGACGCCGTCGACGCCGTCGACGGCGAAGACCGACGGATCGGCGGCGGCGTAGCGCAGCGGGACCTCGTCGCCCGGCCGCAGCCTCCGGGTCGTCAGCTCGTAGCCGCTGACCGCGGTGACCTGGCTGCCCTCACTCGTGGTGAAGGAGAAGACGGGGGTCATGGCCTTGTCCGCGCCGATCTTGGCATCCGGTTGCCGGGACTCCTTGAGGTCGATGACGTGCGCCGTGGTGAGTTCCGGTTCGGCCAGCAGCGCCCGGCGACGGCGTCCGTTGCGGATCCCGAGGACCGCGGCCGGCACGAGGAACGCGACCGCGACCGCGCCGGCCGAGGTCCCGAGTGCCCCCGCGAGGCTGTGGCGGCCGAGGAGCGCCCGGGAGGCCAGCGGCACGGCGGTCAGGACGAAGCAAGCCGCGGTGCCGGCGAGATAGCCGTCCGCGGGCCGGGGCGACCGGTCCGCGACGCGGAAATCGTCGGGCCGCCGGAGCCGTGCGTAGGCCACCACCTCGCGCCCCGGCCAGGCGGCCGCCAGGTTCCCGGCGCGCCCCCCGCCGCCACGGGTGATCCCCACCATCTCGCGCCCGCCGGCCGGGTCCACATAGCCGACCTCGGCGGGCACCCCCCGCGACCACCCCTCGCCCGGCTCCGGTTCCCACACCCGCAGGACCCGCGCGACCGCCAGCCGCCGCCACGGGCCGCGCGCCGCGTAGCGGCCGGCCCAGATCATCCCGGGCACCCCGACGACCGCACACCAGATCCCGAGCACTATGTCGTACGCCATCCCCGCCCCCACGATTCAGCCGCCCCGGAGGAGGACGAGCCGGCCGCCCCGCTGGTTGCGGCCGGGCGGGGCCGCGCCCGCGCGAAGACACCGGCCCGGTGTCCGGGAAGCCGAGGCTTCCCGGACACCGGGCCGGACCTGTCGGGTTACCGCCGTCAGCCGGCGGCGGGGGGCACTGCCTGGTCGTATCCGGCAACGCCGTGGACCAGTTGGGTGAACTCCTTCCCACTGGTCGTCAGATTGAGCTCCACATCGATCTCCCACCGTCCCGCGACCGGGGCCGGTGCGACCAGATGCGCGGCGGCGGTCGTGTTGCCCGACGCGTCGGTGACCGGTGCCGCCGCCACCTGCTGGACGACCGTGCCGCTCGGGTTGAGCAGCCAGAAGGTCATGGGGTTGTCCGGGCTCGCGTCCGGCGTCGTGAAGCTGACGTCCAGGTCCCGCTTGCCGGCCGGCACGTCCAGGTTGTACGTGCTGATCTGGCCGACCTGGCGTCCGACGCTGCTGGTGATCGTCGTGTCGAACGCGCCGCCCTGCGAGGGGATCAGCGTCCGGCGGGCGACCGGCAGGGACGTGCGGGCACCGTTGTCCGCGGCGAACTGGACCGACTCCGGGTGGTCACCGGGCGCCGTCGGCATCAGCACCCGCAACGGGACGGTGGCGCTCGAATGGGCCCTGATCCGCACCTGGTGCACCGCCGGGGCGGTCTCGTAGTGCTGACCCGTGACCCGGAACGAGATGTCGCCGGTGAACGTACCCGGCACGTTCGGCGGCTCCTGCAGGTGGGCACGGCCGTTGGCCCAGAGGATCTTGGCGGTCCACTTGCCCGGCACCGGCGCGGCGACCTCCACGTGCTGGATGTCGGACACCGTGCCCAGCCGTCCCGCCCTGGTGGGAGCCGTCCCGTAGTCGTACGAGATCTGGGTGAGCCGGCCCTTCGGGTCGATCAGCGTGTAGGACAGCACGGTGGAGTTGGTCGGGTCCGCGATGAGCATGTCGGCGTTGAGCCGGTCCAGGCCCTTGGGCACGTTGAACGTGACCGGCGCCGCCGCCCGCGCGCCCTGGGCCGGCACCGGCAGACTCGGGTCCGGAGCGCTGACCGGCTCGGTGACGGTCCTGCCGAGCTGCGTCGCCCGGCCCAGCGAACGGTAGGTGCCGCTCACCTTGGTGTCCTGGCGACTGGTGTTGAACAGCGTCACCGACTGCGTGCTCGGTCCCGCGTTGTCGGTGATGTCCAGCTGCGTCGGCGAGGTGACGACCAGGCTGTCGGCGTCGGAGGGCTTGCCCTTGCCGTGGTGGGACAGGGTGGTCCCCGGCTCCTGCTGGGCGGCCTTGACCGCGGCGTCGACATCGAGCAGGCCGGAGCCCTGCTGGTCGGCGGGTGCGCCGATGTCGGTCGCGGTGCTGGTCAGGATCTCCTTGACCAGGGCCGGGGTCGGCTTGGCGCCGTTGTGCGTGTCGGCGTACGCCTGGATGACATCGGCGGCGGCGCCGGCCACGATCGGGCAGGACTGGCTGGTGCCACCGAAGGCCTCGGTCTGCGTGTTGGTCGGGCAGTCGCTGCCGGTCGGACTGCACGCCGCCTCACCGCCGTAGCCCGGGGCGGCCAGGTCCACGACGCGGTTGTTCGGCGCGGTGCCGCCCGAGGACAGCGGGGTGATGTCGTTGTTCGTCCACGAGGTGTAGCCGGTGGCCTGCGCGTTCAGCCGCAGCGTGTTCGTCGCGCCGACGGCGATGGCCAGCGGGTCGGTGGCCGGCGAGGACACGGTGCCGGAGTCGCCGCTGTCACCGGAGGACACGACCACGGTCACGCCCGCGGCGATCGCGGCGTCGTTGGCGGCGTAGAAGACCGCGTACCGCCCCGGCCGGGGGGTGTAGCCGTAGGACTCGGAGATGATGTCCGCGTGCTCGGTCACCACGGCGTTGTCGATGCCGGCGACGACCACGGACTCGGACTGCTGCACGGCGCCGTCCGCGCCGCTGGGCGGGGTGTCGATCACCGAGCTGTCGACCAGCGAGGCGTCCGGCGCGACGCCCTTGATGGTGAAGGTGCAGCCCTTCGGCAGGCCGGAGAAGGGCAGTTCCTGGGAGTAGTCGTAGACGACCGTGCCCTGGCCGGCGATCGACGAGGCGTCACCGTAGAACTCGC
Organism: Streptomyces polygonati; assembly: GCF_042650325.1. Classification (NCBI taxonomy): domain Bacteria; kingdom Bacillati; phylum Actinomycetota; class Actinomycetes; order Kitasatosporales; family Streptomycetaceae; genus Streptomyces; species Streptomyces polygonati. The sequence continues at coordinate 69,962 of NZ_JBHSBB010000011.1, forward strand.
CGTCGCTGTCGTCCGCCGTCGGGTCCGGTGCGTCCAGGACGACGGGCGTGCCGTCCTTGCGGATGAAGTTCGGGTTGCCCGCCAGGTCGTTGATGCCCTCGTTGGCGACGATCACGCCCTTGCCGGTCGCGATGTCGTTGGCCTCGTCGTGGGCCTTCGGGTCGTCGGACGAGGCGTGCACCACCGACAGCGCCTCGGGCTCGGTGAACGGCTTCTTCGGGTCGGCCGGGCACAGGGCCGGGCTCAGCTTCGCCGGTTTCGCGTGGGCCGTGCTCGACCCGGGCTCGACGGTGATCGTCGCGTCGGGCAGGATCTGGGCGACGGCCGGATTGCCGCGCAGCCGGCCGACCTCGGCGGCGGACAGGTGGGCGGCAACCGCGTTGACGCTGACCAGCTGGCGGACGTCGGTGCCGCCGTTGGCCTTGATGTCCGAGACGATCGACCGCTGGTCGGACCGGGTGGCCGAGGTACGGGCGGAGCCCTGGGCCTTCAACTTGAGGTCGGAGTGCTGGTCGGCCAGCACCACGATGACCGCGCCGCCCGCGTCGGCGCCGTACGGCGCGGGAGCCAGCGGCGCGGCAGCCGGGGACGCGGCGGAGGCGCCGCCGCTCCCCATGACGGCGAGCGACAGCCCCACCGTGAACACCGTGGCCACGGTGGCCAGTCGAGCTCGATTCACTGAACCCTGCTTTCGTCCGGGTGAGTTCTCTCGGTGGTCTTGGCGGCAGGCGCCGGTCCGGCGGCCTGCGACGGCGGGGCGGGCGTCGGCCCGCCGGACGCTAAGGCCGGCGAAGCGGCCGAGGTGACGGCCGGGCGAGCCCTAAGGGCACGGGAATTACGTATGTCGGAAATGACGACTCCCACGTGAAGGTCCGCTTTGATCCGTATACATCCGTGTAGAGAGGCAAACCGTACGAAGAGCGCTCAGGGAGCACCGTCTGTAGTGTGCACACCAAGTGCCGATAGAGGGAACAGTAAACGGCCGTCCTTAAACGGAGCTTTAATTTCCGGCAGGGATTTCGCCGATCTTGTACCGTTTATGAACCCGGTGCGGCATGCAAGGAAGGGGCCGGGGCCGCGCTGCCGGGTGCGGGTCCGGACCTCCGGCCGGGGGAGGTCCGCAGGAGCGCCCAGGCCGCGGATGTACGACGTGAGGTCAGCGGGCCGGCTCCGTCGCCCGCGCACACCACCCGCCACCCGCCACTCTCAGTCACCTCGGCCGCCCACTCTCGACACCGGCATGCTTTATCGCCGCACCGGCGCCCCGCGCCGATGACCGAATCCAAAAGAAAGGTGATGGTCGGTATCGCGCCAGCCCGCGATCATCATGCGCCATTGGTTATGCCGCCGAATTCGGGACTCGCATCGAGTTCTCCTGCCATGATCGGCAGCATTCGCTCGTGACGTCGGACGGGAGTCGCTCATGCAGGTGACCGAGCCGGGCCATGCCGCCCGGGTTTCCGCCTACGCGGCCGCGGGCGCACGGCTGTCCCTGCTCAGTGACCGCCGGCTCGCGGAGGCGGTGGCCGCCGCGCCGAGTCTCGGTTCCGGCATCGGCGGCAGGTCGGCGGAGATGTACGTCGAGGGGATCCGCGTCTTCGTCAAGCGGGTTCCGCTGACGGACATCGAGTTGCGGCCGGAGCACGCGCGGTCGACCGCCAACCTCTTCGATCTCCCCCTCTTCTATCAATACGGGGTGGGGTCGGCCGGGTTCGGCGCCTGGCGCGAGCTGGCCACGCACATCATGACCACAAGCTGGGTACTGCGGGACGAGTACGCGGGGTTCCCGCTGCTGTACCACTGGCGGGTCCTACCGGACAGTCCTCCCAGCGGCTTCGCCGACGCGTTCGGGGGTGTCGAAGGGGCCGTCGCGCACTGGGACGGGTCGCCGGCGGTACGCCGCCGGCTGGAAGCCGTCCGACGGTCGTCCTTCAGCCTGGTGCTCTTCCTGGAGCACGTCCCCCGCACGCTCGACGCCTGGCTCGGCGAGGCCCGGGACGCGACGTGGCGGGAACACGGAGGCCGGTCGCCTTATCAATGGGTCGAGGACGCGCTGCTGAAGGGGACGGAGTTCATGAGCAAGCGCGGTCTGGTCCATTTTGATGCCCACTTCAACAACCTGCTCACCGACGGCCGGCTGGTGTACTTCGCCGACTTCGGTCTGGCCTTGAGCCGTGACTTCGAACTCTCCCCGAAAGAGGGCGCCTTCCTTTCCGATCATCTCGTGTACGACCGCTGCTACGCACCCGGGCACCTGCTGCGCCATCACCTTCCCGACGGCCTGCGTGGCGGCGCCGAACATGGCACCTTCCTGCGTGAATGGGTCGCGGGCCACCGGCCCTCCGGTGTTCCGGGCGACATCGGCGCGATCATCGACCGTCACGCGCCGCACGCGATCGTCCTGGACGACTTCCACCGTCGGCTGATCACCCAGAGCAAGCGCACGCCGTTCCCCGCGGCCGAGATCCGGCGGGCGCTGGACGGCGCGTCAGCGGTCGGGGGCTGAAGGCCGGTTGCGCCTCGGTCGCCGGCGTGAGCGCGACCCGTCGGTGGCCGTCGCGCTTGCCGGGGCCGCTGTCGCGCTCCCGGTCCCGCCGCTAGTGTGATCACCATGTCACCGGGGGAGATCGCCGCCGCCCTGGGCGCTCTGCCGCCCTTCGAATCGGCCGAGCACCACAGCGCCGCCATGACCGTCTGCACCGCGCTCGCCGACGCGGACCTGGAGCAGTTGGAGGCGCTGATAGGCGACGCCTCCGATCCGCTGCGCTCCTTCAACGCCTTCTACGTCCTGCTCGCCCGCCACCGGCGGGCACTGGACAGTACCCGCTTCCGGACGATCTACCTCCGCTATGCCGCACGGTTCGCCTCCGTGCCGATGCGCGCGGTGCTCGAGTCGGACCTGGCGCTCCTGGACCCGATGGGCCCGAACCTGGTCGCGGCCCTGCGCCACGCGGCCGCCGCGCTGGCGGCCTACCCGGACAACCTGGCCCTGGTCGCCCACCACTCACGTGTGCTGGCGGAATACGGGTGGAGTGGCGCCGAGGTGGCCGAGGACGACCTGCGCGCCGCGCTGGCACAGGTGGACCGGGCGGTGGAGATCAGCCCGGAACAGCCGCGGTACCGCGCCGTGCGGGCACAACTCGCCGCTCTCACCGGAGACTTCGACACCGCGCTCGCCTCGATCCAGCGGGCCATGGATCTGGAGAACTCCGCGCGCTCCGGGTACGCCGTACGCGTCGTCGAGTACCACCGTATCCGGGCCGACATCGTGCTGCGACGGGAGACCCAGGCCATCCGCCGCGGACTGCGCGAGACCGCCGACCGCCTGGAGGCATCGATGAAGGCGCAGGTGGAACGGGTCGCGGAGGAGACCCGCGCGCATCAGCAGGCGGAGATCACCCGGCTGAGGTCCGAGACCCTGGGCACCCTCGGCCTGCTGGCCGCGGTCATCGCCTTCATCGTCACCAGCACCCAGATAGCGCAGGACCAGCCGCTGCGGGACGCGCTGCGGCTGCTGGCGGCGCTGTCCGGGATGCTGACGCTGGTCTTCACCGCCTTCGGAGCGGTCTTCGGGGTGGGCCGCCACACGCGGCTGATCATCCCCGCGGTCCTCGGAGCGGCCCTGTTCGCGCTGGCCTGGATCCCCGCCTGAGGTCCGGTCACGGGCGCGGGCCCCTCCGGGACGCCGGGCGCCGGGCGATGAGCCAGTAGACGAGCGCCGCGGGCGGGCAGGTGCACAGCAGGATGATCAGCAGCCGGGAGTCGATCACTTGAGCGGGTGACCCGGATGCTCCGCTCTCGTCCGGCAGGTCCCTCAGGACGGCGGCGATGTGATCGCGGGTGCGTGCCCCGTAGACCACGGCGACGCGCTCCTCGAGCTCGGGCAGGGTCAACCGGCCGGCCACGTAGTGGTGTCGCAACTGCGCCGCGACCCGGTCGCGTTCGGCGTCCGAGGCTCGTAACGCAGGGATGGTCGGGTGCTCCTCGCTGTTGTTCATGCCGGCCTCTCGGATATGTCGGGTGCCACGGAGCCCTGGAGCGGGCGGTCCTGCAGGTCCACGACCGCGACAAGCACGCGCGTCCAGACGCCCGGGGCGTCGCGGTCCCCGGACCGGGCGGCGAGCCGTTCGACGTGGCCGCGCAGTTCGGCGAGCGCTTCATCGGTCAGCCGCAGCGCGCCGCGGTGCACATCGACCTCCCGACGGCCGCCGGCCTGCCTGGACCGATAGGCGGCGTTGATGTCGGCCCGGGTGGCGTCCAGCATCGAGCCCAGGAAGTCGGCCACCTCCTGCGGGCTCACGGCATCACTGGGCGGCTCCGTGACCACGGGGGCGTAGACCCGCTCCACCTTGCCCCGGGCCAGCGGCCGGTATTCGGCGATCTCGATCAGCCCGGCCCGCTCCAGCTGACCCAGGTGGTAGTAGAGCCGGTCGGCCGGAAGCCCGGTGCGTGTGGCGAGCTCACGTGCGGACTGCGGCGTCTCCCACAGCGCCTCCACGAGCCGGATGCGCAGGGGATCGGCGAGCGCTTTGTGCATGCCCTGCCACCGCCGGGGCGACGCGCCGGAGCCCCGTGTGCCCTTCGACCGTCCGTCCATTGCATTGATTTCCATTGGTTGGAGAATTCTACAACCTCAAGCATGGCGTTGTCAGCGCGACCTCGCTCCAACTCTCGGACGGGGATCGGCCCATTCCGTGGGGCAGTCCGTGAACTGCGTCACAGCGCTGTGAGCCGGTCCGCCTCCGCCGCTCCTGGCTCGGCGGCGGCAACGGCCCACCCCCGTCCGCCGATCCGGGGCTGCCCCGCCGATCGGCGGGGCAGCGCCCGGCCCCGCCCCGTCCGCCCGCAACTTAGGCAACCCTTCCCTTGGCTGTGGGTGCCTGGTAGAGATGGTGAAGTACCCCCAGGACACCCGGAAGTCTCGCCATGAACCAGAACGACGCCACCGGCCTCACCCCCTTCACGATCGACCTGACCTTCGAGGAAGCCCGGCGACGGGCCGAGGTCGTGGCCGCGCTCGGGCCTGACTGGGACCCGGCGGCCGCCCTGCGGGGCGAGGACGAGGCGTACGCCCTTCTCTACTCGGGCCTGGACGCCGAGCAGCAGCGCGTTTACGACATGCTGGTGGCGGCGGGCGTCCTGCCGGGGGAGGAGCCGGGCCGTGCGGCTACCCATTGACCCCCAGGCGGACCCCGCCCGTCGCGCCTGGCTGGCCTGCCCCGTCTGCGACGACGCCCGCCACTGCGCGACCTGCGCCGACCACCGCAACTGCGGCGAGCACTGGCGCTATCTGCTCTCCAACAGCGGGCCGGTCGTCCATCTCCAGTGCCCGCGGTGCACGCACATCTGGTCGCTGAACACCCGGCCCGGCGTCAGCCGCCCCGGCAGCGGCGCCCCCTGCCCCTGACGAACCGGCCGGGGTTCCCCGGAGTGCGCGTGCGCTCATTGCGCGAGGTAGCCGCCGTCGACGGGCAGTACGACGCCGGTGATGAACGAAGCCGCGTCCGATGCGAGGAACGCGATCGCGGCGGCGACCTCGCCGGGATCGCCCAAGCGGCCGACGGGATGGGCGCGCCTCATCTGCTCCAGGTATTCCGGGCCGCCGGGCTCCTCTCCCAGGGCGCCGACGCGTTCGGTACGGATGGTGCCGGGGGCGACCGCGTTGACGCGGATGCCGTGCGGGGCCCACTCCACCGCGAGGTGCATCGTCAACCCGGTCGCCACGAACTTCGCCGGCCCGTAGGCGGCCTGCCGCGCCTGGCCGGCCAGCCCGGAGATCGACGACAGGCAGATGACCGAGCCGCCCGTACCCCGCATCGCGTCGATGGAGTGCTTGCAGGTCAGAAACATGCCCCGGCCGTCGATCCGGTGCACGAGGTCCCAGTCCTCGGCCGTGGTCTCCAGCACGCCGCTCAGCGGGATGACCCCCGCGTTGGCGACCGCGACGTCCAGCCGGCCGAACGCGTCGACCGCGGCGCGCACCATACGGCGCGCGTCGGCGTCGTCCGAGACATCGCCGGTGACGCACAGCACGGTGTGCCCGTCCGCTGCCAGGTCCCCGCGCAGGCGGTCCAGGCCCTGCTCGTCGCGGTCGGCCGCGACCACCCGCGCGCCGAGAGCCACGAAGCGTTCCACCGTGGCCCGCCCGATGCCGCTGGCCGCCCCGGTCACCAGGCAGGACCGGTCCCGCAGGTCGACCAGTGGCGTGGCGGACGCCGCGCCGGAGACGGCGGCCGTCATCGCGCCGCCGCCGCGTCGCCGTGCGGTCGGGCGCTCGCTTCGGTACCGCCCGCCGCCGTCCGTACCCCCGTTCTCACCCGCGTCCCCGGTTCTGTCCGTCGAGTTCCCTCAGCTCGGCTTCGTCCAGGACGAGGTCGACCGCCGCCGCCGAGTCGCGTACGGTCTCCGGCCGTGTGGAGCCCGGGATCGGGATGACGGTCGGGGACTTGGCGAGCATCCAGGCCAGGGCGACCTGCTGGGGGCTCACCGCGTGCGCCTCGGCGACCCGGGCGAAGCGGTCGTGGACGGGGGTGCCGTCGGCCGAGCGGGAGACGCCGCCGAGCGGACCCCAGGGCAGGAAGGCGAGCCCCATCTTGTGGCACCGTTCCAGTTCGGGTTCGCTGGAGCGGAAGTCGGGGGCGAACTGGTTCTGTACCGCGACGAGCCGTCCGCCCAGGACGTCGTCGGCCAGTTCGATCTGGGCGGGATCGGCGTTGGAGACGCCGGCCATCCGGATCTTGCCGGCATCGAGCAGGTCGCGGATCGCGCCGACGGAGTCGGCGTACGGCACGTCCTTGTCGGTGCGGTGCAGGAAGTACAGGCCGATCGCCTCCACGCCCAGCCGCTTGAGCGAGCCCTCGCAGGCCGCTTTGATGTGCTCGGGACGCCCGTTCGCAGGCCAGAGGTAGGGGCCGGGGTTGAGATCGGGGCGGACGAGTCCCCCCTTGGTGGAGACCAGCACCTGGGAGCCGCCGCTGTGGGAGGCCAGCGCCTTGGCGATCAGTCTCTCGTTGTGCCCGACCTCGTCGTGCCCGGACAGGTGATAGGAGTCCGCGGTGTCGACGAGGGTCACACCGGCATCGATCGCCGCGTGGATGGTGGCGATCGCGCGCGCCTCGTCGGGCCGGCCCTCGATCGACAGGTTCATGCCGCCGAGCCCGATCGCGCTGACCTCGACGTCACCGATATGGCGTGTCCGCATTCCTGACGCATCCCTTTCGGTGGGAAAAGTCCCATAGGTGGCTTTTGTCTGGTGATCTTAGGCGCAGCCGTCCCCGATCTCTGGCGCCACGCGATCGAGATCGCCGGGCCGCCGCCCGGCGGCCGCCCCGGGTGCCGGCCCGGTGACCGCGGTGGCGGCGGACCGCGACTCACGTCAGACTGGGGAAACGGCACTCCCGCGGGCTCACGTGCCCGGCGCGATAGGTCTTATGTCCTTGTCGCTGGGCGCCGAAGCCGACGACGGACCCCTCTGCTGCCCTCGTCCCTCAAAAGCCCTCCCAGGCGATGGAAGAGCTAGGAGACATCATGGCTTCTCTGACGCAACCGGGTCTCGGCGGCGCGGTGCTTCTGGTCACCGGCGGGACCAGCGGCATCGGCCTGTCGACAGCGCGTCATCTTCTCGAGAGCGGCGCGCACGTCGTCATCACCGGGCGGAGCCAGTCGCGACTGGAAGAGGCATCCGAGAAACTCCTCCCCGTGTCCGACCATGGCACCCGGCTGCTGACGTCCCAGGCGGACGCCGCCGATCTCGGCGACATGGACACCCTCATGGCCCGCATCGCCGAGCGCTACGGGCATCTCAACGGCTTCTTCGCCAACGCGGGGTCGGGCATCTTCAAGACCATGGACGAAACGGAAGAGGCGGACTTCGACGAGCTGGTGTCCGTCAATTTCAAGGGCGTCTTCTTCGCAGTGAAGAAGGCGCTGCCGTTGCTGAGGGCGGCGGGAGGCGGATCCATCGTCCTCAATGCGTCCTGGACGATGCACCGGGGAATGGTGACCGCCCCCATTTACGCTGCCACAAAGGCCGCCGTTCACAATCTGGCCCGTTCGCTCGGCGTCGACCTCGCGCCGGAGGGAATCCGTCTCAACTCGGTGAGCCCCGGATTCATCCATACCCCCATGTACGACACGTTCGCCCCGGACGAGGCCGACCGGGCGGCCACGGTCGCGGCCGTTCCGGCGGGGCACACCGGGACGGCGGAGGACGTCGCCCATGCCGTCGGCTTCCTGCTGTCCCCTCAGTCCTCCTACATCATCGGGCAGGACATCGGCATCGACGGCGGCCTGGTCATGGCGACGCCCAGGTGACCTCCGGCACCCGGGGTCGTGAAGGCGCTGGTGCACCGGGCGGTGTCCCGTGCCCTGGGACCGCCTCTCACCGGCGGGGCCGGCAACGCCGAAACGGACATCACCTCACTTACCATCCCCTCGACCTGTTGTGCTCACTTTGTACATAAGACTCCGACGATCGATGCCAGTGCCGCCTCAAAAATCCTTCGGGATGCCCATTGCTGTGGGTCCGCGGTCTTGACTTAGGTCTAGAGCCAGCCGAATATGTGTGCTGCGCCACACGGGACGCCGCCGTTTGCTGCGGAGCTGAGCACAACCGGCGATCTCTGACCGCGCCCGACGATGAGCGCAGCCGCGACTCGGCTCAACGCCACGGGCGAAATGGCACCATCGCATTTCCGGAGGCATTTGTGCTGGTCATACCCACACTCCGACGCAGGACGCAGCTGCTGATCGCGTTCCTGCTCGCGGTGGCGATCGCGGTGCCGGTCTTCGGCACGACGGCGACGCCCGCCGCGGCGGCTTCATCGGGGCCCTGCGACATCTACGCGTCCGGTGGCACGCCGTGCGAGGCGGCGTACAGCACCACCCGGGCGATGTTCGCCGCGTACAACGGTCCGCTGTACCAGATCCAGCGCGCCTCGGACAGCAGGACCTTGAACATCGGCCTCGCGTCGGCCGGCGGTCTGGTCGCCGCGGCGCCGCAGGTCTCCTTCTGCTCCGGCACGACGTGCACCATCACCCAGCTGTACGACCAGACGCCCAACGCCAACAACATGCCCATCTCGCCCGGCAGTTCCTGCTCCGGCTGCTCGGGCGGCCTTTCCGGCCCCGGCCCGAACGGCTCGGACATCGGCGCGAACGCGATGGCGCTGCCGATCACCATCGGCGGCCAGGGCGCCTACGGCGTGCTGGTCAACAACATCGGTACCGGATACCGCAACAACGCCGCCAAGAACGTGCCCACCGGCTCCCAGCCCGAGGGCATATACATGCTCACGTCGTCGAAGCTCACCAGCGGCAGCTGCTGCTTCGACTTCGGCTCGGCCGAGACCAACGACTCGGACGACGGCAACGCGACCATGAACGCGATCTACTACGGCTCCGCCTGCTGGACCGGCGGCTGCACCGGCCCCGGCCCCTGGGTCGGAGGCGACCTCGAGAACGGCATGTACTTCAGCGCGGCCGGCCCCAACCCGTCGAACATCCCCAGCGAGACCGGTTCGTTCCTGTCCGCCTGGGAGAAGAACAACGGCACGACGAACTTCACGCTGAAATACGGCAACGGGCAATCCGGCGGACTGACCCAGGCGTACTCCGGCGCTCTGCCCAACGGCTACAACCCGATGAAGGTGCAGCCCTCCATCGAGCTGGGCACCGGTGGCGACAACAGCCCGGAAGGCGCCGGTGAGTTCTTCGAGGGCGCCGTCACGAAGGGTTTCCCGACCGACGCGACCGAGAACTCGGTGCAGGCCAACATCACCGCGGCCGGCTACACGAACAACAACACCACGTTCCCGCCGCCCACCGAGTCCGTGATCAGCCTCAAGGCCCACGCCAACGGCAAGTACGTCGACGCGGCGAACAACACCACCTCGCTCATCGCCGACGCCACCTCGGTCGGCACGAACGAGACCTTCTCCATGCTCGCCAACAACAACGGCACCGTGAACCTGAAGGCGCGTTCCAACAACAACTGGGTCACCGCCGAGAGCAACGGCAACTCGCCGCTGATCGCCAACCGCGGTGCGGCCGGCCCGTGGGAGACGTTCTACCTCATCCACAACCCCGACGGCAGCGTCAGCTTCCGCGCCTACAACAACCAGCACATCGTCACGGCCGAGAACGCGGGCGCGGCCTCCCTGATCGCCAACCGCACGGCGATCGGCCCCTGGGAGGAGTTCGACCTCGCCACGGCATCGGCCGGGTGACCGTCCGCGCCCTCCCGGACAACGACCTCGTCTTCGAGTGACGCCGGTACCCCGGTGAATACGGGGCCTGTCCCCACCCTGGCAACAGGGTGGGGACAGGCGCTCCGTGCGGCAGGTCAGCCGGTGACGAGGGCGAACTTCTCCCAGGGGCCTATGGCGGTCCGATTGGCGATCAGGGACGCCGCTCCGGCGTTCTCCGCGGTGACGTACTGGTTGTTGGCGATGGCGAGCAGACTCACGGTGCCGTCGGAGTTGTGGACGAGAGTGAACGTCTGCGCGCGGCCGAGGGTGGTGCTGTCGGCGATGAGCGGCGACGAACCGGCGGTGACATAGCGGTTGTTGGCGTGCGAGCGCAGGCCGACGTTGCCGCTGCCGGCGTCGAGGAGGTCGAACTGCTCCCACACGCCGATCGCGGTGCGGTTGGCGATGAGCGCGGCGGCGCCGCCGTTCTCCGCGGTGACGTAGTCGTTGTTGACGCCCGCGCGCAGGCTGACCACCTGGCCGGTGCCGGGATCGGTGGGCGGGGTGCCGCCGCCGGAGACGACGGGCTGGGTGGGGCGGGTGGCGGTGAGCGCGATCTGGCCCTTGAGCATCTTGCCGCCGTCGCCGGTCAGCCGCAGGTAGTAGTCCGACGAGCAGGCGGTGCCGTCCTCGTCGAGGGCGAGCATGCCCGAGTTGGTGGGCAGCCAGGCGGCGGATTCGGCGGTCTTGGCGATCTGGTTGCCCTCGTTGAACTCGTCGAACATCGAGATGTAGATGCCCTGCACCCCGGCGCGTTTCATGTTGTAGAACTGCCGCCACATGAAGTCGCCGTGGGCGCGCTGGCGCAGGGTGACGGCGCCGGGCAGTACGCACGGCTGGTAGTCGATGCCGTGCGCGGCGCAGTCGGCGAGGTCGGGGACGGTGGCGACGTTGTAGAAGTTGTCGGCGTCGGAGACGTTCCCGATCCGGCCCACCATCCACGGCGAGAGCATGTGGAAGGCGTGGTAGACGTCGGAGAAGCCGGGGCGGGAGTCGCGGTCGCCGGTCCGCCACCAGGTCGGCACCCCGCCGATGACGTAGCAGCCCTGATCCTTGAACCAGTTGACGACGTCCAGGCAGGGTGCCGGAGCCCAGGGGCGCTTGTCATCGCTGAAGCCGAAGCCCCAGATGCACACGACCGGCTTGCCGTTCTGCTTCGCGTAGGCCGAGGACGCGGTGAGCGCCTTCATCTTGTTGGTCCAGTCGGTCTTGATCTCCGACTGCATGTTCGTCCAGTCGGTGACGTCGTACATGATGTAGAACTTCCGGCCGTGCGACTCGGCGGCGCTGCGCACCTTGACCGCCATCGCGTCCCGCGTGGGGCCCTCGCCGCCGACCGGGTTGAAGCGCTGGAGCGCGGCGGTGTCGATGTTGTTCTGCTGCATCCACAGGAAGTGGGTGTCGACCGTCTGCTGGTCGTAGGAGGAGAACAGGTTGGCCGGCTGGCCGTTGCCGAGGTTCGCGTAGCCCGAGTGATACGTCTTGCTGAACTCCCGGACGTCCGGCCAGGCCACGATGGTGGTGTTCGACGGGGTGGGCGGCTGACCCCCGTTGGCGCTGTAGTGCCACCAGGAGTTGATCGGGGCACCGTCACCGATGGCGGCGAACCAGCCCTGGTAGCCGACGCTGACCTTGCCGACCACGTCCCCGGGCGCGCTGGCGGCGGGAGTGGCGGACGACGAGGTGGCGGCCTCGGCGACGCCCAGCGCCCCGATCGCGGTGGCGGCGGTACCGCCGGCGGCGGCGCTGATGACCCTGCGACGGGACCAGGTCTTCCTGCGGTGGGACTCAGACACGAGCTGCTCCAAAGCGCCACCCGGCGCTTACGGCCGGGAGCGCGGAATGTGGGGGGCGGTTGTCGTTCCGCGGCGACCGGCGAAGTGCCTGCTGTCTCGCAGAGCGCCGGATCTCGCAGGATGGGGGACAACGGATCACGCCGATCAAACCGCCGAAGCGGCGACCGAGTCAAGCGCCCCATGCGGACCATTCCCCGACCTCTTCGATGCCACTCGGCTGTCACATTCCGTTCGTGAAGACGCGGAAGCGGCGACGTCGGGGCATACGGACCCACGTCGACGCCACATCATCGGCCTGCCGCGAAAAGGCGATAATCCTTTCGCGGCGACGGCCGATTCAGGCCGGTCGCGGCACGTTCCGCGCACGCCGGTCAACTTCGCGGGGCGGATGCCGGCCTTGACATCGGTTCGGCTGCTGGAGTTGAGTGGGCCGCGCCGCAGGTGACTCTCAGTGAAGCCCTGGGTGTGGCAGATCCGGAGGAATCGACCGCCCGGACCCGAGTTTGCTGGAACCCCCCACTTCCCGATCTCGCGAGGATTTGTGCCTGTGTCGCTCATTTCGCCATCCCCCAGTTCCGGACCGCGGCGCCATCGGCGAGGCCGATGGCTGAAGGGGCGCCGGCCCAGGGTCGTCGTCTCCGTCGCAGCCGCCGCGGCGGTCCTGACGGCCGCGGCGGTGACAGCCGTATCAATGGCGGGCGCTCCCACCGCCAGTGCGGCGGGTGTGCCCGCGCCTTCGCCGATCGGGATCTCCGGGCGGGGCGCGAACGTGCCGTTCACGGAGCAGGAGGCGGAGTACGCCGCCACCAACGGCACGCTGATCGGTCCGGACCGGCTCTACGGCCACCTGCCCTCCGAGGCGTCCGGCCGGCAGGCCGTCACCCTCAGCGGGGTCGGGCAGTACGTCGAGTTCACCCTGACCAAGCCCGCCAACGCGATGTCGCTGCGCTACAGCCTGCCGG
>NZ_JBHSBB010000012.1:0-37989 GCF_042650325.1 Streptomyces polygonati
CATGAAGACCCCCACCGTGCCCACCGCCCACACCACGGCCGCCCACACCAAGCCCGCCCCGGCCAAGCCCACCGCGCACAAGCCCACCGCGCACAAGCCCGCCGCGCACAAGGCCGCCGCACCCGCACACGCCAAGAAGACCCACACCGCGCCCCGCCCGGCCGTGAAGACCTACCCGAACAACCTCGACGGCTGGATCCGCCAGTCCCTGGACATCCTGCACGCCAAGGGAATCCCCGCCAGCTACAGCGGCATCCACCGCAACATCGAGCGCGAGTCCAGCGGCAACCCCAACGCGATCAACCTGTGGGACATCAACGCCAGGAACGGAATCCCCTCCAAGGGCCTCCTCCAGGTCATCAACCCCACCTTCAACCGCTACCACGTCACCGGCACCTCCTGGAACATCTACAACCCGGTCGCCAACATCACCGCGGCCTGCAACTACGCCGCCGCCCGCTACGGCTCCATGGACAACGTGAACTCCGCCTACTGACCGAACAGCGCGGCAGAAAAGGGCGGCGGGACCCCACAAGGTCCCGCCGCCCCTCCGCATCCCCCGACAGCCCGGGTCAGGCCGGCCACGGAGAACGCGCCCGGCCGGGGTACGCCGAGAACATCAGCCGATCTGGGCTGATCGGCCCGGGTAGGGCGAATTTGACCTCGAACGTCCGCGCGGCCGCTCACACTGGAGCCCGCGTTCACAGCAGTGAGAGGGAGGAATTCGCTATGGGCTTGTTCTCCAAGGTTCCGCTGGACGACGACTTCGACCGGGCCCTGCACGACGGCGCGAACAACTCCGTCCGGAAATCCATCGCCAAGGCGCAGCCGTTCATCAGGGAGATCCTTCTGCCGGGTGAGCAGCTCGACCTGGTCTTCTACGAGAGTTACACCGGAAGCCAAACCGTGGTCGTGACCGACCAGCGGCTCCTCGTCATCAGGAACACCTTCGGCGGCGGGCGCCCCAAAGAACTGATGCACGCGTGCACACCGGCCGACCTGCGCGGCGCCAGATTCGGCGGCACCGACACGGGCAGCTTTGTCGTCCTGCTCCAGTTCCACCGGGCCCTGGCGACGGTCAAGTTCAGCACCCACCTGGCAGCGATGACCCTGACCCAGGCCGTCAACGATCTCCAAGCCACCGCAGGCTGATTCCGTACCAGCCTCGTCCGTTGCGACCGGCCGCCCGTGCGATGACCATGTGCAGGGAGGGCACCGGCGCCCCTGTCGGCACGGGTGATGTCCGCAAGATCGACCTGTGGAAGAACTTCGCCTCGACAGTGTCGAAGGTCAACGTCACCGTCCCCCGCGGTACCCACACCATCCGCGTCGATTTCGCCGCCGTCACCGGCAGCGCGAACCTCGACTTCGGCTACTGGCCGCTTACCAACGCCTCGGTCGACAAGGTCGCATCCTTTGCCCCGAGCGCTCTGCGGGCCTCGTACTCCGCCACTACGCGGAAAACAAACCCGAGTTGGGCCAAGAGCCCCGAGACGGACCTGGCCGGCTACCGGGTCTATCGGCGCTCGCGTCGCCCTCGTACGCCGACGCCCCGCCCGCGACCGGCTCCGCCCGGCGCGCGTCCCCGGAGAACTTCTTCCACAACCCCACGGGGTCGACGGACTCCTGGACACCCCCGGTCGGCGGCCTCTTCATCATCCAAGTACGCGCGCAGGACGCCTCCGGCCGGTGGGGCTACTGGGGGCAGATCGAGTTCAAGGTGGCCTGACGGAGACAGGGCACCGCGTGGGCTGTTCCTGATGGCGGCAATCCGCCCGCTTCGGCTTGTCCCGGGGTGGGTGCCGGGTGGGGAGCAGGAGGCAAGGGGAACGGGTGGGGGCTGTTCAGTCGGGGCCCCGCTGCCGCCGGGTAATCATCCGCGCTATCTGGAACCCTCGGTGCCCCCCTGCCCCAGTCCGCGGGCAGGGGGGCAGGGGGCACGCCCAACTCGAAGAGTGATAGCGGCCGCTCGCCGGAAGCTGCCGGTCCTTGTGCCGGTTGCGTACCGCTATGGGTCCTTTACCCTCGGGACGCGGCATCGTTGCACCACCTCGACATCTCCCCCACGATCTCGGAGGTATCCCGATGAGCACGAAGACACCGAAGAGACGGCGTGCCGCAGGCTTCGCGGCCACGGCCGCGGCGGCCCTGGGCGCGGTCCTGGTCGCCCCCACGCCGGCCCACGCCGCCTGGGCCACGACCTACACCCTGTCGATCCAGGACACCTACCAGTACCCGACGGGGAGCACCGTCCAGCTCGGCCACGTCGACGGATGGGTGCAGTTCGACGACGGCGGCAACTCGTTCCGCTACTCGCTGACCGCCTGCCAACAGTCCAGTTACACCCCGCCGAAGGTGCAGGTCGCGGTCAACGCGGGCTATGTCGGCAACACCTGGGAGCAGACCAACCTGGAGTACCTGTCGTTCCCCAGCGGCTGCAACACCATCACCGGCCAGGACACGTACACCAACTTCTGGAATGTCGCGTTCGTGCTGTTCGGCGACACCTTCACGCCCGCCCACACCACCGTGAGCAAGAACTGGGTCGCCACCAACCCCTACTGATCCCGAGGACGGACGGGACAGGGCCGTACGGGCCTGGACCTTACGGCCCTGTTCACGGCGCGGCCCGAGGCGACCGGACATCACCGCTTTTGACCGTCCTCGGGCTCGCGCAGGCCGACGCAGTCCAAGGCCCAGAAGACCTCCGAGTAGACAAAGGTGCCCGTCATCCACGGCTCGTGGGCGGACAACCGGGCGACCTGGAAGGCGGCTTCGGGGATACGCAGCGACGGCGAACGGAAGCCCGCCGCGCCGGCGGCCTCGAAGCCGCGGGTGCCGTAGTAGTGCGGCGAACCCTCCAGGAACACCAACGGCACACCCCGGCTGTCGGCCGCCGCGAGAGCGTGCGCGACAAGCCCGGTACCGATGCCCTGGCGCTGGAACTCCGGGACCACACCCAGCGGCGACAGGGACAGGACGTCCACGATCCGGCGCGGAGCGTCCACCCGCGAGGCGCTCAGCTGGACATGCCCGACGACCCGGTCATCAACCGTGGCGACGAAGGACATCGGCGCCAGCGCGGCCTCCGCGACGCGAAGTGCCTCCACGAGCCCGGGAACCCGCTCGCCGTCACCGAAGGCGCGCGTATGGACCTCGCGCACATCCCGGTGATCGTCGGCGGTCTCCGGCCGAATCACCGGCGCGCTACCACCGGGAGCGGCCCCGGAGCCTTCAGGTGCGTCGTATGCCGTCATGGCCGGGAGGGTAGAACGCGGGGCGGCCCGTACGCGAGGCAATTGCGCACGGGCCCGGCAGGCCGCCGCGGCCGGTTTCGCGCGTCGCGGCGGACCTGACGCACCGTCCTGGCGTTCCCGGTCACCGCGGTGCCGAAGGGCCGTTCGGCACCGAGACACCGAGACACCGCGGCAACGCGGCAACGCGGCAACGCGGCAACGCGCATGGGCCGGCAACGGTCGGCAGTCGGCCGTCTCGGCCGCCACGACGCCTCGACTCGTCGCCGATGAACACGGCATGTTCGAGACCTCGTCGGTCGATCGATCGGCAGGGGCCGAGGACAAGGCCGAACGAGTGAACCGATGCCTCCGTTCGGGTGACTTCGCGTGTGCCGTACCGCCGCCGTACCGATCATTCTGGAGACGGCAGCCAACCAGAGGGCAGGGTGGGGGCGAGTGCAGTGCGGACAACGCCTTCGCCCCGCGCGGCCCCGACCGCGAGCCTCCTTCTGCTGCTGGGCCTGATCACCCTGCTGCACGCGGTGTTCCTCCCCGCGCGGTCCCACCTGATCGCCGAGGAGGCCAACTGCCCCCGCCTCCGGGCGCCCGCCGCGGCTGCCGCGATTCCCGGGGCCGCTCACCTGTGCCCGCCGCCGGCTGCCGCGGCTACGCCGTCGCAGTCGCATCCCGAACACGACCCGGCGGCCCGCGCCTGTCACGGCACAGCGGGCACCCGAGCACCGGGCCACACTCTGCTGCTTCCGGCGGGCGAGCCGACCACCCCCGGCATCAGAGCGGCCCTCCAGGCCGGCGAATTCGCGGCTCCGCCGTCCGCCGAGCTCGCCACCCTTCCTGCGCCACTGCGGCAGGTCCTGCGCTGCTGACCGGACCAAGGGGCCGCGGCACGCTCGCTGTCGCGCCGCCGGCCCTGCCGCCCGGTCCCGCAAGCCACTGCCGCAGGAGAACCATGCCCATCGATTCCTACCGGGCCATCGCCGCATTCGTCCGCGCCGAAGCCGCACGGACCAGCCCGGCCCCCGCGCTCCCCCGCACCGCACTGCCTCGCACCGCACCCGCCGAACCCGCACCCGCCGACCCGCGCCCGATCAGGTCCATCCTGCGTCGATGGATGCGCCGCCGCACCACCTCGGCGTAGCAACCCCCGGTGCGCCCGCTGCCCGATCCACGCGGGTGCACCGCCACTTCGCCCCGAACACTCCGGCTCCCGTGCACGGGACCATCGACGGAACGGGCACCAGCCCGTGGAGGACGGCGTCAGCACCTCCGGCGCAAGCACCGCGATCACCGACGGGTGAGCGCCACATGCTCAGCGCGGCCGCGTCCCTCCGGTGGGCGCGGACGGTTCGAGGGTGGCGAGGAAGGTCTCGGCCGCGTCGTGGACGCGGTCCCGGTCGCCGGTGGCGAGCAGGTCGAGCAGCAGACCGCGGATCGTCGCGATCACGAGTGTGGCCGTGCGCGTCGCCGTCGCCGGATCGGTGTTCGGTCCTTGCGCCTCGCACAGGGCACTCATCCAGTCCGCCACGACATGCTCCAGGAACTCCGCGAACCGCTCCGGCGCTTGGAGAGCGCGGCCGTAGACCGCGAAGAACAGCCTGAACTCCGCCCCCCGTCGCGGGTCGGAGGTCCGCGCCCAGACCGCGCGCGCCGCCGTCGCACCTCGGCGTTCCCGCCGTCTCCGTCACCCCTGAGGAGGCCGGAGAGTACGTCGGCTGGCTCGGCGGCTTCTGGGGAGTCGACGGCCCCGCCTCGGCAGAGATCACTCGCGACCTGCTCGGATGGCAGCCGAACCGTCCGGGCCTGATCGCCGATCTCAAGGAGGGCCACTACTTCGCCTGAGCGGGTGGCACCTTCGCACGCCGTCGCCCATCACAGCGCCTGTCCTCTCCCGGGACCCGTCCGGCGGTCGTGGGACGGGGAACCGAAAGGGGCACCGCCGGTGGGCGGTGCCCCTTTGGTGGGCCGGCCGGGCTGGGCGGTGTCACAGGAGCCAGGGGTGGTGGCGGACGATGGGGAGGTGGGCCCAGTTGCGGCCGAGTCCCCAGGTGGTGCTGGCGGCGGCGAGGGCGAAGAGGATCATGGTGAGGGCGTAGATGAGGTGGTAGTCGACCAGGGGGTTGGAGGATCCGGTGGGGGCGCCGGTGGACAGGTGCTGGGCGGGGGGCCATTCGGCGGCCCACATCATGGCCATCAGGGCGGTGCCGGCGACGGCGGTGGGGCGCAGGGCGATGCCGGTGGTGAGGGCGGCGCCGATGCCGAGCAGGGCGAGCATGAACAGCCAGTCGGTCCAGCCCTGTCCGGCGATGGTGTGGAAGAAGGACTGGAGCGGGCCGGCCGCGACCCCGGACAGGAAGCCCCTGGTGGGTGAGCCGCCGTCGATCCAGCCCTTGCCGGTGCCGGTGGCGTAGTGCCAGCCGAAGGCCTTGTCGAGGAAGGCCCACAGGAAGATGAAGCCGGTGGCGATCCGCACCGCGGCCAGCGACCTGGCGACCAGCGCGGCGCTCGCGCCCGCACCGGCGGCGGCATCGGCGGGGGTACCGGTCTCCCCCGTGCGGTCGGCGGCGGACTTGTGCCGGGTGGGGAGGCGGAACCCCGCGCGCTGCCCGGTGCTGTGCTCGTGAACGGCCATGATGGCTCCCTGATCGGTGGGGGGCGGGTCTTCGGTACGGCTTCACTGTCCCGCGAGCGGGGGCGCCGGCGCTGGGGGCCGACGGCCCGCAGCGGGGGGCCGAACGGCCCTGCTCCCGGGCCCGGTCGAACCCGCACCCGCACAAGGCCGAGGCCCGCCGGGACAGTTGCCGGCGGGCGTCGCGGTCCGGTGGACGAGCCGCGTCTCAGCCTTCCCAGGTCCAGTCGGCGACCTCGGGCAGGTCGGTGCCGTGCTCACGGATCCAGGCGTGGTGGCGCAGGCGGGTGTCCTCCATGAGCTGGCGTACGGGGGCGGCGGCGACGGCGAGGCCGGGGACGCGGTCGATGACGTCCATGACGAGGCGGTAGCGGTCCAGGTCGTTGCGGACGACCATGTCGAAGGGCGTGGTGGTGGTGCCGTTCTCCTTGTAGCCGCGCACATGCAGATCGCGGTGGCCGGTGCGGCGGTAGGCGAGGCGGTGGATGAGCCACGGATAGCCGTGATAGGCGAAGACCACGGGCTGGTCGGGGGTGAACAGCGCGTCGTAGTCGGCGTCCGACATGCCGTGCGGGTGCTCCTCCTTCGGCAGCAGCCGGGCCAGGTCGACGACGTTGACCACGCGGACGGTCAGCCGGGGCAGGTGGCGGCGGAGCAACTGGGCGGCGGCCAGTACCTCTTGAGTGGGTACGTCGCCGGCACAGCCGAGCACCACATCGGGTTCGGTGCGGCCGTCCTCGGTGCCGGCCCACTCCCAGATGCCGGCGCCGCGGGCGCAGTGGGCCCGGGCGGAGTCCATGTCCAGCCAGTCGAAGCAGGGTTGCTTGCCGGCGACGACCACGTTCACGTAGTCCTTCGACTTCAGGACGTGCTCGGCGACGGAGAGCAGGGTGTTGGTGTCCGGCGGCAGATAGACCCGGACGACTTCGGGGGCCTTGTTGAGGACGTGGTCGATGAAGCCGGGGTCCTGGTGGGAGAAGCCGTTGTGGTCCTGTCGCCAGACGTGCGAGGTGAGCAGGTAGTTCAGCGACGCGATGGGGCGGCGCCACGGTATGGCGCGGGTGGTGCGCAGCCACTTGATGTGCTGGTTGACCATCGAGTCGACGATGTGCACGAAGGCCTCGTAGCAGGAGAACATCCCGTGCCGGCCGGTCAGCAGATAGCCCTCCAGCCAGCCCTGGCAGGTGTGTTCGGACAGGATCTCCATCACCCGGCCGTGCGGGTCGAGATCCTCGTCCACCTCCAGGGTGCCGGCCTGCCACGCCTTGCCGGACGCCCGGAAGACGGCCTGGAGCCGGTTGGAGGCGGTCTCGTCCGGTCCGACGATGCGGAAGTCGCGCCGGTCGGCGGTGTCGGCCATGACCCGTTCGAGGAGGTCGCCGAGTACGCGGGTGGGTTCGTGCAGGGTGACGCCGGGCTTGTCGACGGGCACGGCGAAGCGGTCGAGGTCCGGGATCGGCAGATCACGCAGCAGTACGCCGCCGTTGGTGTGCGGGTTGGCGCCGAGCCGGCGGTCCCCGTCGGGGACGCACGCCAGCACCTGCGGGCGCGGGCGTCCGGCCTCGTCGAAGAGCTCGCCGATCCGGTACGAGCGCAGCCATTCCTCCAACTGCCGCAGGTGCGCCGGGTTGGTGCGGACTTCGGACAGCGGCACCTGGTGGGCGCGCCAGGTGCCCTCGACCGGGAGGCCGTCGACCTCGGCCGGGCCGGTCCACCCCTTGGGGGTGCGCAGGACGATCATCGGCCAGCGCGGCCGCCCGGTGGCGCCCTGCTCGCGGGCCGCCTCCTGGAAGGCGGCGATCCGGTCCAGGGCGGTGTCCATCGCCGCGGCCATGTCCTGGTGCACGGTCAGCGGGTCGTCGCCGGAGACGTGGATCGGGTCGTGGCCGTAGCCGCGCAGCAGTTCGTCGAGTTCTTCGCCGGGGAGCCGTGACAGGACCGTCGGGTTGGCGATCTTGTAGCCGTTGAGGTGCAGGATCGGCAGGACGGCGCCGTCGTGCACCGGGTCGAGGAACTTGTTGGAGTGCCAGGACGCGGCCAGCGGGCCGGTCTCGGCCTCGCCGTCGCCGATGACGCACGCGACCAGCAGGCCGGGGTTGTCCAGGGCGGCGCCGTAGGCGTGGGACAGGGAGTAGCCGAGCTCGCCGCCCTCGTGGATGGAGCCGGGCGTCTCGGGGGCGACGTGGGAGGGGACGCCGCCGGGGAAGGAGAACTGCCGGAACAGCAGGCCCATTCCCTCGGCGTCCCGGCTGACGTCCGGGTAGGTCTCGGAGTAGCTGCCCTCCAGCCAGGAGTTGGCCAGCACGGCGGGGCCGCCGTGTCCGGGTCCCCAGACGCAGATCGCGTCCAGGCCGCGGGCCTTGATCACCCGGTTGAGATGGGTGTGGACCAGGTTGAGACCCGGCGAGGTGCCCCAGTGACCCAGCAGCCGGGGTTTGACGTGCTCAGGGCGCAGCGCCTCGGTCAGCAGCGGGTTGGCCATCAGATAGATCTGGCCCACCGCGAGGTAGTTCGCGGCCCGCCAGTGCGCGTCCAGCGCGAGCAATTCGTCACGGCTGAGCCGGGTGGTCGCGGGTGCGTGGGGCATGGAGGCCTCCAGGGGAGTCGGTGCCGGCGTTGGCACCACGCTCCGCCGGCTCCGGCATCCGGCAGTAGGGCCTTCCGGGCGGTTGTCGGGGCCACTGGTCCCTCGTCCGTCCCGCGAGCGGGCCCGCATCCGCGCCTCGGGCCGGTCCGCCCCCTCCGCAGGACCGTTCGGCTCTGTGCCGCGGTGACCCGGACCGTCGAAGGTGGGACGACCAGGACGACCGAACAGCCTCCGTACCCCGCCGTCCACGAAGTCCGGGCGCCCGATGGACAGGGAGATCCACATGAACGAGCGGATAGTGATCATCGGCTGCGGCCACGCCGGCACCCTGGCCGCCAACCGGCTGCGCGCCGCGCTGCACGGCGCCGGTCACCACATCACTGTCATCGACCGTACGGACCCCCGTGATCAGGAGCTCGACCTGCTGGTCGCCCTCGGCATCCACGGACCGGGCACCCTGCTGCCGCCCGAGCATCTCCGGCTGCGCGAGGGCATCGACCTGCGACTCGCGGAGGCCGCCACCGTCGACACCGGCCGCAAGGAGGTGTTCCTCACGGACGGCACCACGCTTCCCTACGACGTACTGGTGCTGGCCACCGGGCGGCACCGGTTGCCGTCCACAGCCGTCGAGGGACGGCTTCCGCTCACTGCGGGCGAACTGCAGACCGGCCACCGCGCCGGCGTCTTCGCCGTCGTCCCGGCCGCGGCCGCGTCGTGGTCGGCGGTGGAGCAGCCGGTCCCGTCGCAGGTCGAGTCACTGGTCAGCGGCGTCCGCCGGTATCTGGACACTCGCGCCCGACTCGGGGAGACCCTCCGCTGGGGCCGACCGGCCCCCGACGGGGCGCCGGGCAGCCCTGCCGCGCGGCCGTGAAGTGCCGGACGGTGGAACCGGGGGTTCACCCGCCCGCGGACCGGCCGTCGGACCGACCGGTTGGAGGGTCGGCCGGCCGGAGGGTCGGCCGGCCGGAGGGTCGGCCGGTCGGAGGGTCGGCCGGTCGGAGGGTCGGCCGGCCGGGTGCGCCCGATACCGCGACGCCCCGCACGCATTCCGCCGCCGTCCGCGCCGAGCGCTCGGCCCGCATTCACAGGAGCACACCATGAAGCACCGCAAGGTCGGAAACGTCATGACGAGCGATGTCGTCCGGGTCCGGGAGGCGACCCCGTTCAAGCAGGTCGCGGCTCTCCTGGCTCAGCACCGGATCAGCGGGGTGCCCGTCGTCGACGACGACGAGAAGGTGGTCGGTGTCGTCTCGGAATCGGACCTGATGGCCCGTCAGGCACGGAAGGAAGGGAGCGCTCCCCGGCGCCGGCTGCTGCTGGGCCCGGCCGCGCGGCGTGTCGTTGCGAAGGCGGAGGCGCTGACGGCCGGGCGGCTGATGTCCACCCCGCCGGTGACCGTCCACGCGGACGACTCGATCGCCCTTTCCGTCCGCACCATGGCCGAGCACCGGGTCGAGCGGCTTCCCGTCCTGGACGAGGAGGAGCGGCTGGTCGGGATCGTCACCAGGCGCGACGTACTGCGGGTGTTCCTCCGCCCCGACGCCGACATCCGCGAGGACGTCATCCAGGAGGTCCTCGTCGGCACCCTGTTGCTGTCCCCGCTCGCCGCGGACGTGAAGGTCAGCGACGGCATCGTGACACTGGAAGGCACCCTGGAGCGCGAGAGCGACGTGTCCGTCGCCGGGAATGCCATCGCCCGGATCGACGGCGTCGTCGCCGTCGACAACCGCCTCGCCGGCCGTCTCGACGAGTCGGGTCCGCGGTCGGTCCCCTCGGCCACGCACGGCGTCGCGGACAGCTGGCTGCACAAGCTCTGAACGCGATTCGCGTCCGCCCGGGCCATCGCCCGCCTCTTCCTGCGCCGGTGCGCGCCGGCGTCTGCCCGGCCCGGACGGCGCGGCGGGTCCGTCCAACCCTGGTGCCGGGCGGACCCGCGCGCGACGATCGGAAGTCCATGACGGCCTGGGGCCGGCAGACGCCAGGCGAAGGTCCGCTCATGAGTGAGGTGCCGCGATTCTCCGCGCAGCCCCCGATCGGCGTCTTCCTCGTCCCGAAGCTCGGCGTGGAGCGCGAGGTCCGGGCGGCGGTCATCGCCTCGGACAGTGCGGCTCCGCCAAACGCCGGGACGGGCCGACGCCGAGCGCGGGACCGTTCAGGCCCGCCCAACGGGGAGCGGGGCCGTTCGGCCCACCCCGCGTGGACCTCCTGCCCTGCCGTTCCGGTCCGCCCGCCGCGAGTCTTGAGGGAGACGGCCCGAGGAGACGATATGCACACCACAGCACTGGACGCGGCGATCCTGGAGAAGCTGATCGCGGCGGCCGTGGCGGCCCCCTCCCTCCACAACACCCAGCCGTGGCGCTACCGGCTCGACCCCGGCACTTCGACGATCGAGGTGCGCGCGGCCACGGAGCGGGCACTGCGGCACACCGATCCGTTGGGCCGGGGCCTGCATGTGTCGGTCGGCGCGGCGGTGTTCAACCTGCGGGTGGCGGTGGCGCACTTCGGCTGGGAGCCGGTGGTACGCCTGCTGCCCCGGCCGGCCGAGCCGGACTTGCTGGCGTCGGTACGACTGGCGGGCCCGCTGCCCGGCGCTTCCCGGCACAGGCCGGACCTCTACGACGCGGTCTGGCGCCGGCACAGCAGCCGGTTGCCCTTCTCCGGCCGGGCGATTCCGGCGGAAGTGCTCACCGAACTCGCCGAAGCGGCGGTGGCGGAAGGGGCCGAGCTGGTCGTGCCGAGGCCGAGTGAGACCCGGCGGATCCTGCAACTGACCGCGGAGGGTGAGTGGTTCACCGCGACCGACCCGGTGCGGCGGGCGGAGAACCGCGGCTGGGTGCGGGACGGTGCGCCGGACGGCCTGCCGGGCGCGGTGCTCGGCCCCCGGGACGCGGCCGGACACCTTCCGGTGCGCGACTTCGCAGCCCTGCGGCCGGCCTACAACCGGCCGTCGGCGGCATTCGAACCGCACCCGGTGATCATGGTGCTGTCCACCCGGCACGACCGCCGCGCGGACTGGCTGCGCGCCGGCCAGGCGCTGGAGAACGTGCTGCTGACCGGCACCGTGCACCGGGTACGCGCCTCGCTCCTGCACCAGGCCCTCGAATGGCCGGACATCCGGTGGGCGCTGCGCGACCCCCGCGCCGGTATCGGGCACGTTCAGATGCTCATCCGCCTCGGTTACGGCCCCGAAGGCCCGGCGAGTCCCCGCCGACCGATTCGCGACGTCCTGGACGGCGGGCCCGAGGGCTGAACAGCGGCCCGGAGACGGGATTCACCCGGCGGGCGGGAGCGGCACGCGCCGTACGAGGCGGGTGCCGCTCCCCTCGCCGTCGCCCGCTGTCATGTCACCGCCGCGGCGCTCGGCGCGCTCCGCCCGGTTCCGCAGCGCGCTGTGCCGGCCGGGCGCAGCCCCGTACCGGCCGAGCGGACGATCTTGATCGTCTCGTCCAAGGTCGTGCTGCCCCGTCGCCCACGGGTCGTCCAGTCGGAGCGGCCCGAACAACGGACCGGCGCGGGTCACGGTGATCGGTCCGGATACGACGGCCGGCGCGAGACGTCCGCCGGCTCGCCCGCCGCCCGTACGCGGGTCTCGATCCCCCGCTGCCGGAGGTCTCCGGCGCCCCGCTCGCGGTCGCCGGTCCGGCTCCTTCCAGCCTTGTCCCCGTGCCGGCAGGCCACCGAGGGCCGACCGGCGCCGCCGGGAGGTCCGGTCGGCCCTGCCCACCCGCCAGGCCGTCCGGCAACCATCGAAAGGAGGACACCGGACAACGACACGACGAGGGGGCTGTCGACATGACGGCGATCACCGAGGTCACATCCCAGGCGGCGGCAGCAGCTCCCTGGACCGGCTTCAGGGGCGGGCGGTGGCGCGAGCACATCGCGGTGCGCGACTTCATCCAGGCCAACTACACCCCCTACGAGGGCGGCCCCGGCTTCCTGGCCGGCCCGACCGAGCGCAGCCTCGCGGTGTGGGCCCGGATCACCGCGCTCCTGCCCGAGGAGCGGCGCAGAGGAATCCTCGACGTCGACGCGGCGACTCCCTCCACCATCACCTCGCACGCCCCGGGCTACATCGACCGGGAGCGTGAGCTGATCGTCGGTCTGCAGACGGACGCGCCGCTGAAGCGGGCGATCATGCCGGGCGGCGGGCTGCGCATGGTCGAGAACGGCCTGCGGGCGTACGGGTACGCGCCCGATCCGTTCGTCACGAAGGTCTTCGGCTCGTACCGCAAGACCCACAACGCGGGGGTCTTCGACGCCTACACGCCCGAGATGCGCCGTGCCCGCAAGGTCGGCATCATCACCGGCCTGCCCGACGCCTACGGCCGCGGCCGGATCATCGGGGACTACCGCAGGGTCGCCCTCTACGGCACCGCCCGCCTGGCCGAGGCCAAGCGGGCCGAGCGCGCCCTGCTGGACCAGGACCCCTCCACCGCCGATGTCGTCCGCGACCGCGAGGAACTGGCCGAGCAGATCCGCGCACTCGGCGAACTGACCCGGATGGCCGCCACCTACGGGTGCGACGTGAGCCGCCCGGCCGCCACCGCCCGCGAGGCGGTCCAGTGGCTGTACCTGGGCTACCTCGCCGCGGTGAAGGAGCAGAACGGCGCCGCCATGTCGCTGGGCCGCACCTCCACCTTCCTGGACATCTACCTCCAGCGGGACATCGACGCCGGCCTCCTCGACGAAAGCCGCGCCCAGGAGCTGATCGACGACTTCGTGATCAAACTGCGGATCGTCCGGTTCCTGCGCACCCCGGAGTACGACGCGCTGTTCTCCGGCGATCCCACCTGGGTCACCGAATCGATCGGCGGGATCGGCGCGGACGGCCGCACCCTGGTCACCCGCACCTCGTTCCGTTTTCTCCAGACGCTCTACAACCTCGGTCCGGCCCCCGAGCCGAACCTCACCGTGCTCTGGTCGCCGAGGCTGCCGGACGGCTTCAAGCGGTTCTGCGCCCAGGTGTCCATCGACACCAGCGCCGTCCAGTACGAGTCCGACGAGCTGATGCGCCCGCGCACCGGCGACGACACCGCGATCGCCTGCTGCGTCTCGGCCATGGCGGTGGGGCGGCAGATGCAGTTCTTCGGCGCCCGCGTCAACCTCGCCAAGGCGCTGCTGTACGCGGTCAACGGCGGCCGCGACGAGATGACCGGCGAGCAGGTCGCCCCGCCGTCGCAGCCGCTGACCGGGGAGTACCTGGACTACGGCGAACTGCGCGCGGCCTACGACCGCACGCTGGACTGGCTGGCCGCGACCTACGTCAACGCGCTCAACGTCATCCACTACATGCACGACAAGTACGCCTACGAACGGCTGGAGATGGCGCTGCACGACCATCCGGTGCACCGTTTCATGGCGTGCGGTATCGCCGGCCTGTCGGTGGCCGCCGACAGCCTCTCCGCGGTCAGGTACGGCCGGGTCAGGGTCGTCCGGGACGCCACCGGGCTGGCCGTGGACTACGAGACGGAAGGCGACTGGCCCGCCTACGGCAACAACGACGACCGGGCCGACGCCCTCGCGGTGGACCTGGTCGAGTCGTTCATGGAGAAGGTCGCCCGCCACCCGGCCTACCGGGACGCCGAGCACACCCAGTCGGTGCTCACCATCACCTCCAACGTCGTCTACGGCAAGCACACCGGCAGCACCCCCGACGGACGCCCGGCCGGGGCACCCTTCGCGCCCGGCGCCAACCCGATGAACGGCCGGGACCGCCACGGTGTGATCGCCTCCGCGATGTCGGTCGCCAAGATCCCCTACGACCGGGCCCGTGACGGGATCTCCCTCACCTCGACCGTCACCCCGGAAGGGCTCGGCCACGACCCGGCCGAACGGGCCGGGAATCTGGTGGGCGTCCTGGACGCCTACATGGCCGGCGGAGGATTCCACCTCAACGTCAACGTCCTGGACCGGGTCACCCTCGAAGACGCCATGGAGCACCCCGAGAAGTACCCCGAGCTGACCATCCGGGTCTCCGGCTACGCGGTCAACTTCGTCCGGCTGACCCGCGAGCAGCAGCTCGACGTGATCAGCCGCACCTTCCACGGCGCCCGGTGAACGCCGACCGGGTCCCGGCGGCCGGCCGGGCGGCATCCCCCGGCCCGGAGGCGGTTGCCCCACCGCCCGCCGGCCGGATTCACTCCTGGGACCTGTCCACCGGGGTGGACGGCCCCGGGAGCCGGTTCGTCCTCTTCCTGAGCGGCTGCCCGCTGCGGTGCCTCTACTGCCAGAATCCCGACACCTGGCACCTGCGCGACGGACGCACGGCAACGACGGACGCCGTCATGACGGAGATCGCGAGATACCGGGGCTTCCTGGACGCCTCCGGCGGGGGCGTGACCCTCAGCGGCGGCGAACCCCTGCTCCAGCCCGCCTTCACCGCCGACCTCCTGCACCGCTGCCGGCGACTCGGCCTGCACACCGCCCTGGACACCTCCGGCTTCCTCGGCGCCCGCGCCACCGACGAACTGCTCGCCGACACCAGCCTGGTGCTGCTCGACATCAAGTCCTTCGACGTCCCGACCTACCGCGAGCTCACCGGCGGCGCCCTGGCACCCACCCTTTCCTTCGCCACCCGGCTCGACCGCCTGGGCGTGCCGGTCCGCATCCGCTACGTACTGGTCCCCGGCTGGACCGACGACCCCATCGCTGTCGGCGGTCTGGCGGACTTCGCCGCCGGCCTGGGCAATGTCGAGGGCGTGGATGTCCTGCCCTTCCACACCCTGGGCGCCGCGAAGTACGACGCCCTCGGCATCCCCTTCCCCCTGCGCGATACCCCCGCGCCGGACCCCGCACTCCTCGAACGCGTCCGCGGCCACTTCCGCGACCGCGGCCTGCGCACCGTCTGACCCCGCCGTCCGCAGACGAGGAAGCCGCCAGTGCCCCCCGCGGCGCGGCCGCCCGGCCGGTGCCCGTCGCGGTGGGACGAGCGAACACGGGACATGACGTTCTCCCGTCGTTGCATCGACAATCGTCGATGCAAGCGACGTTGGCAGCTGATTAGACAGGTGTCAACATAGAGCTATGTCGAAACAAGCTGGTCTGACCGTCCTCGGCCAGGACCCGGCGTGCTGTGCGCCGATGGTCCGTGAGCCGCTGGGCGAGGAAGCGGCGGCGGAGCTGTCGCGGATGTTCAAGGCGCTGTCGGACCCGGTGCGGCTGCGGCTGCTGTCGCTGATCGCCTCCCATGAAGGCGGCGAGGCGTGCGTATGCGACCTGACCGGCCCGTTCGACGTCTCGCAGCCGACGATCTCCCATCATCTGAAGGTGCTTCGGGAGGCCGGTCTGGTCGGCTCCGAGCGGCGCGGGACCTGGGTCTACTACTGGGTGCTGCCCGCCGCACTGGACCGGCTGTCCGGCCTGCTCCAGGCCCCGGCCGCCCCCGCGACGGCATGACCACGGGCGCGGGCCTCGCACGGCGGGCGGCGGCCGAAGCGCTCGGGACGGCCGCGCTGGTGGCCGTAGTGGTCGGCTCCGGGATCCAGGCCACCGAACTGACCCGGGACGTCGGGGTGCGTCTGCTGGCCAACTCCCTGGCCACCGTATTCGGCCTGGGAGTGCTGATCGCCCTGCTCGGCCCGGTCTCCGGCGCCCACCTCAACCCGGCGGTCTCGCTCGCCGACTGGTTCACCGGCCGCCGCACCGGCCAGGGCCTCGGCGCACGCGAACTGGCCGCCTACCTGCCCGCCCAGACCGCCGGGGCCATCGGCGGCGCGGTCCTGGCCAACGCGATGTTCGCCCGCCCCCTGGTCACCTGGTCCACCCACGACCGGTCCGCCGGCCACCTGTGGCTGGCCGAAGCCGTGGCCACCGCCGGGCTGATCTGGCTCGCCCTCGGCCTGCCCCGCACCGGCCGCGCCCACCTCGCGCCCGTCGCGGTCGCCTCCTACATCGGAGCGGCGTACTGGTTCACCTCCTCCACCAGCTTCGCCAACCCCGCCGTCACCATCGGCCGGGCCTTCACCGACACCTTCGCCGGCATCGCCCCCGCCTCCGTACTGCCCTTCGTCGCCGCCCAGCTGACCGGCACCGCCGCCGGGCTGTGCCTGGTCGCCGTCACCTTCGGCCACCCCACCCCCGCGGCGGCCGATCAGGCCGTCACGCGCGCGGGGCAGCGGCTCGCCGACCCCGATCCTTCCGAAGAAAGCGCCCTGACCCGATGACCTCCCCCGCCGCCCCCTCTGTCCCCTCCGTGCTCTTCGTCTGCGTCCACAACGCCGGCCGCTCCCAGATGGCCGCCGCCTTCCTCACCCACCTCGCCGGTGACCGCGTCCTGGTCCGCTCCGCCGGCTCCACCCCGGCCGACCGGCTCAACCCCACCGTGGTGGAAGCCATGAAGGAGACCGGCATCGACATCTCCGCCGAAACCCCGAAAGTCCTCACCGCCGAAGCGGTCCGGTCCTCCGACGTGGTCATCACCATGGGCTGCGGCGACACCTGCCCCGTCTTCCCCGGCAGGCGCTACCTCGACTGGACCCTGGACGACCCCGCCGGACGGACCATCGACGCCGTCCGACCCATCCGCGACGACATCGAGGCTCGCGTCCGCGGCCTGCTCGCCGAACTGGGTGTCCCCACGGCGGTCTAGCCGCCCCAGGTGACCCCGGCCAGCGGATACCCGAGCAGAGGGCTCTGCCCGGTCTGGCACGCCGCCGGGAGTCGGTGCACCATGAACGAGGGGGCGGCTCTGATGCGCGGCACGACAAGCGGACGAGGTGAGCGTGATGGCAGCCCAGGAGAGCCCCCGGGACGCGTCGGACACCAGCAGTTCAGGCTCGCCCGACCTGAGGCAGCGCGTCGCGGGGTACTGCGAGCAGCGCGGGATGACGCTGGAGGATGTGGCCAGACGCGCCGGGATGGCGCCGACCTATCTTCGGCAGCTCGAAGAGATGGAGAGCGATTTCGACCCGGAAGCTCTGCACAAGGTGGCAGTCGCGCTGGACATCACCTATGAAGAACTCATGGAGGGGCGTGCCGACTCCCCGCGCGGGCAGAACCCGCCCGCCCGCACACCGCGCCTGGCGAAGCTGAACACCGAGGAATGCCGGGCCCGCCTCGGGCACCACGGGGTCGGGCGAGTCGCCCTGCCCGGCGAGTACGGCACGGTGATCCTGCCGGTCAACTATCTGGTCGACGGAGCGGACGTCGTGTACCGCACCGCCCGCGGCGGCGCCGCGGATCCCGATCCCGGCTCGGACATCACCTTCGAAGTCGACCGGCTGAGTGATCGCGCCAGCGACGGCTGGAGCGTCCTGGTGTTCGGCAGGGCGGAAATCCTTACCGATCCCGACATGATCCAGGACTACCTCGACCGGCCGGGCGCCCAGCCCTGGGCAGGCGGGTCGCGTGACCAGTGGGTTCGCATCGTCGCCGACCGGCTGACCGGCCGGCTCATCCAGACGGGTGGCTGAGGCAATCACTCGCGGCATGAACCCCTTTGTTCACACCTCGGGGGTTGCCTCAGCAATCGGTTGAACCCTGGGGTGCGCATTCCTCGGACGAATCCATGCGTCCGTCACCAGCGTGAAGACGGCGCTGGGGCCTGCGTATCAGTCGAGCCCCTTCTTTCACCGAGCGCCGGACGGATCAGCCGCCGCCCTGGCTCTGCCGCTGTCCTCGTCGGCCGTTGATCGGGATCACTTCCATCGGCCGCCATGAGCCGAAGCCGGTCACCGGGCGACAACGACCTTGCCGGTGACGTGGCCGCCCTCCACCAGACGGTGGGCCTCCCGGATACCGGCGGCGGTGAAGTCGCCGATCGTGGTGCTCACCGTGGTACGGATCCGCTTGTCGTCCACGAGCGCGGCCACCCGTTCCAGCAGCCGCTTCTGCTCGATCATGTCGGCGGTGCCGAACATGGACCGGGTGAACATGAACTCCCAGTGCCAGCTGATGCTCTTGAGCTTCAGCGGCAGGAGTTCCAGTCCCTCGGGCTCGTCGATGGCCGTGATGTGACCGAAGGGCCGCAGGATCTCGGCGTAGTGCTCGATGTTGCCGCGGGTGAAGGGGCTCAGGATGTAGTCGACCCCTTCCGGAGCCGCGGCCCTGGTGGTGGCTTCCAGGTTCCGGTGGTCGACGACGTGGTCCGCGCCGAGGTCACGCAGCCAGGCAACGGATTCCGGGCGCCCGGCGGAGGCCAGCACCTCGACACCGGTCAGTTCCTTGGCGAGTTGCACGGCCATGGAGCCCACTCCGCCGGCCCCGCCCAGGACGAGGAGCCTGCCCGTGGAGGTCTCGCTCAGTGCGAAGTGCTCGAAGAGCGACTCCCATGCCGTGATCGTCGTCAGCGGCAGGGCGGCCGCCTCGGCGAAGCCGAGCCGGGCGGGCTTGCGGCTCACGATCCGCTCGTCCACCGCCTGCAACTCCGCGTTGCTGCCGGCGCGCGTGATGTCACCGGCGTACCAGACCTCGTCTCCGACGGCCAGCGTGGTGACCTCGGGTCCGACAGCCTCCACGACGCCCGCGGCGTCGAATCCCAGGATGCGCGGGGTCGCCGACCGGCCGAGCCCCGCCCTGATCTTGACGTCGGCCGGGTTCACCGACACCGCCCGTACCCGGACCAGTACGTCGCGGGGGCGCAGGTCGGGAACCGGCACTTCCACATCGAGCAGGCTGTTGCCATCGTCGATGGGCAGACCCTGGTAGGAAGCGACGGCTCGCATGACGGTCATCTCGGTGTGCTCCTTCTGATCGCTGGTGCGGTGGACCGGGGGCGGTGATCGGCTTCGTTCCACCATGGTGCGGCCACGTGCCGCGAGCCGGGCAGCCCCGGGATCACGATGCGGGGCTCCCGTCGGTGAGGGCGCGGGCCAGGTTGCGTCCGGAGGCCCCGCTGACGCCCGGGCCCGGCCAGGTGGCCGCCCCGATCTGCCACACGCCCGGGACGGCGGTGCGGTAGCCGCCGCGGTGGGCCGCCATGGGACGCCGGGCGAATGCCTGGACGAGGGAGTTGTCGCCCTGCGCGTGGTCGCCGGGGCCGGCGTTCGGGTTCTGCCGTGCGAGGTCGGCGGGAGAGGTGATGTGGCGTTCCACGACGAGATCGGCGAAGCCGGGGGCGTGAAGTCCTGCCTCGGCGAGGACCCGGTCCGCGAAGGCCTCCCTGGCCGCGGCGTCCCACCCCCGGGTCCCGTGGGAGCTTCCCGCCGCGTCGCCGGACGGGCGCAGCGGCACGTCGAGCACCTGCAACCGGACCACGGCATGCCCCTCGGGCGCACGCGTGCTGTCGACAGCGGTCGGCTCGTGCCAGGAGACCGACGGATACCGCGGCAGCAGACCGGCCTCCGCCTGCCGGACGGACGTCACGAGCGCGTCCACACCGCGCCCGAGGTTGATGGCACCGCCCTGGTCGAGCCGGCTGTCGTTGAAGCGCGGCCGGGCGGACAGGGCGAGGTTGACCTGGAAGCAGCCGCGCCGGTAGCGGTAGGCCTTCGCCTGCGACCGTACCCCCGCGGGGACACCCCCCGCGTTCCTCAGCAGACGGCCGTAGAGGAGGTCGGGCGGGGTCGAGACGACGACCGCCTCGCCGGCGGTCACCGTCGCCCCGTCGGAGGTCCGCACACCGACGGCGTGACCGTCCCGCAGGAGGATCTCGTCCACGTCGACCCCGAGGTGCAGAGTGCCGCCGCGCTCCGCGACCAGAGCGGCCAGAGCCTGTGCGAGCCGGCCGCTTCCTCCCACCGGAGTCGGATTGCCCACCGCGAAGGTGGCCAGCGCGACCGCCGCCCACAGCGCGCTCGCGGGGTCCTCGGGGCCCGCGCCCAGATGCAGCGGCCACGGTGCCGCGAGTGAGCGCAGTTCCTCGGTCCTGAAGTGCTCGGTCACCAGTCCCAGAGCGCTGTCGGTCACAAGGCGGTCGAACGGCACCGGACTCTCCCGGCCGCCGCGGCTCAGCCCGGCGAGCGCCGCCTCCGCCTCGGCGCCGTCCAGACCGCCGCCCAGCAGACCGAACAGGGAGGGCAGATACGGGCCGATCGCGGCGAAGAGTCCGTTCCAGCCGGCCGACTCCCCGAGCCGGTCGAGTTCGGCGGCGAACGCCTCCGGGTCGACCGGGGCGACAGCCGCCCGCCCGTCGGGAAGGGAGGATCCGGTGGCCAGTGGCGCCACCACGTATGCGAGGCCGTGGCGCCGCAGGTCGGGGCCGAGCTCGGCCCAGACCGGACCGCCGACGAGCCCCGGGTGCAGCGCCGACCACCGGTCGTGCAGATAACCGGGAGCGCCCAGCTCCTCTGTCCGTACCCAGCCGCCGGGCTGCGTCATCCCGTCGATCAGGCACACGCTCCGGCCCGCCGCGAGCAGGTAGGCGGCTGCGACCAGGGCGTTGTGGCCCGCCCCCACGAATACGACATCCACTTGTCCGGTAAGATCACTCATATCCCCGGATGCTAGGAGCCTAGGACAGAAGGCCACGAATCGGTGACCGCTCAGCGGACACCCCCGGCGGCTGCCGATCGGCGGCGGGACCGCCGGACACGTTCCGCCCGCCCCGGGACTCCCGGCCCCCGATGGCACGAGGAAGGTGTGCGTGTGGCGGCTTCAGAACCGGCTGACGAGTCCGCGCGATCCGTCATCGGTACCGCTTTCGCGCTGCTGGAGTCCTTGCGCCGCTCGGGTCCGGCCCGGGTGAGCGACCTGCAGCGTGACTGCGCCCTGCCCCGCACCACCGTCCACCGGCTCCTCGGACAGCTGGAGGCGGTCGGAGCCGTGCGACGCGCCGACGGCCGCTGGCATATCGGACCCACCTTGAAGGATCTCGGCTCGGAGGCACGCGCCGAGGTCCGCTTGCGCGAGGCCGCCCGCCGCCCCCTGGTGAATCTCGCCAGAGCCACCGGCGCCCTCGTCGCCATCAGCGTCGAGGCCCCCGGACACGGGCTCGTTCTCGATGTGCTGCCCGGCGCTCGCCCACTCGACCGCGGTGAGCCCCGCCCCGGCATGGTCCTGCGGACGGACGGACGCTCCGCCGGGGGCCTGGACGCCTCCCGGACGGCCTGGGCCCGCGCCCAGCGCCGAGCCCGTCACGGCGACCTGCGCCCCGTGCTCGACATCGGGCAGGTCGACCCCGCCGTCACCTGTGTCGCCGTTCCCCTGCGCCTGTCCTCCCACGACACGGCAGCTGTCTGGGTCATGTTCCCGAGCGGCGGCGGCATCCTGGACACGACGGTCACCGCGACCCGCAGGACCGCGCAGCGAATAGCGGCGGCCCTTGCTGGGGCCGGCCCCCGCACTGACCCCGGCACGTCGGCACTGCCAGCCGCCGGCCCTGATTCGTACTGACTTCCTCCGGGTGAATGTGCGCGGATCGCGACGTGTCCGAGCCGGGCGGCGGGCAACCTGCAAGCCGGGTCCGCCGACGCGGTGCGGCCGCCGACTGGGCGGGCGCCGCGGCGAGGGGCGGTGCGGCGGTTGGCGGGGAGAGTGGGTACGACGGTGGAACCGAACGGCTTTTCCGCGCCGGGGCCGGTCCGTCCGCTTCCGCGTCCCCCGATCGAGGAGGGACGCCGCCGCGGGATGCCGCACCACGTCGCGTGCGTGATGGACGGGAACGGCCGGTGGGCGGCGCGCCGGTCCCTCCCGCGTACGTCGGGGCACCTCGCGGCGGAGACCACGGTGATCGACGTCATCGAGGCCGCGCGGGCGGCCGGGGTGGGCTGGCTGAGCCTGTACGCGTTCTCCACCGAGAACTGGCGACGCCCGGGCGACGAGGTGGACTTCCTCATGCGCCTGGTCCGCCGCGTCGTACGCAAACACGCGCTGCTGCTGCACGCCCGCGGCATCCGCTGCCGCTTCCTCGGGGTGGCGGACCCGCGTATCCCCGCCCCACTGGCCCGGGACTTCGCCGACCTGATGACGCTGACCGAGGCGAACCGGGCGATGACACTGACCGTGGCCTTCGACCACGGCGGACGCCGGGACATCGTCGAGGCGGCCCGTTCCCTCATCCGCAGCGGCGTGCCGGCCGACGCCGTCGACGAGCGGTACTTCGCCGCCCACCTGCCCTTCCCCGACACACCCGACGTGGACCTGGTCATCCGGACCTCCGGCGAGCAGCGCATCTCCAACTTCATGCTCTGGCAGGTGGCCTACGCCGAATGGATCTTCCCGCCGGTGCTCTGGCCCGACTTCCGCGCGGCGCACTTCGTCGAGTGCCTGCAGACCTACCGGCAACGCGAGCGCCGCTTCGGCGGCGTGACACCGCACACGATCGGAGAACCCCACCCGTGACGGATTCCGCCAGCAGTCGCCCCCGGCGCACACGTGAACCGGCCCCCGATCGCGTCGACGGCCGGGCCGCGGACCGCTCTTCCGGTCCGGCCGGCCACCGCGCCATACCGCCGACCGCCGAGGAACAGCCCGAGTCCCTGTTCGGTCGGGACTCGCAGTTCCACCGGTTCTTCAACGATCCGCGCTGGGCGCTGGCGATGGTCAGGGCCACCGTCCTGGAAGCCGCCCACCCGCAGGTCGGCGCCGCGCTGATCGACAACTCCACCTTTGTGGCGCACCCGTGGCGCCGGCTGCA
Source organism: Streptomyces polygonati (assembly GCF_042650325.1). Classification (NCBI taxonomy): domain Bacteria; kingdom Bacillati; phylum Actinomycetota; class Actinomycetes; order Kitasatosporales; family Streptomycetaceae; genus Streptomyces; species Streptomyces polygonati. The sequence continues at coordinate 22,980 of NZ_JBHSBB010000012.1, forward strand.
CAACACCCTCATCAGCATGCAGCGCATGTTCGGCGACGACGACAGCACGCGGCAGCGGGAGGCCGCACGGCTCAACCGCCTGCACACCCGGCTGAACGGCACCGACGCGCGGAACCGGCCCTACGACGCGATGGACCCGCACGTCCGCGCCTGGGTTGTCGCGACGCTGTTCGAGAGCTCCGTCACCATGTGCCGGCTGAGCGGGCAGCCGCTGGAGCGGACCACGATGGAGCGGCTGTACGCCGAATTCCGTGCGTTCCACGCGGTGCTGGGCGACGACGGCGGACAACTGCCGCCCACCGTTGCTGAGTTCTGGCCGTACTACGACCGCACGGTCGAGGAGGAGCTGGAGGACACCGAGGCGCTGCGCATCATCCTCTACAAGCTCTTCGACCATCTGCCGGCGCCGCCTCTGCTCGACAGCCTGCCCACCATGTGGGCGGCGGGCCGCACCCTCGCCGGGCCCGTCATCGGCGCCATCACCGTGGCGTCCCTGCCCGAGCCCTTCCGCCGGCGGGCGGGTCTGCCCGAGATCCCCGGCGCGCAGACGCTGATGCAGGGTGCCTACATGGCCGCCGGCCTGTCCCGCTTCCTCCCCGACAACTGGCTGCGCACCGAGACCGTCACCGACCTGCTCTTCCGGTCCCCGGACCACTGGGACCGGTCGGACGGCCCGGGCCGTTCGGGCCCCGACGACCCCCGAGCCGCGGCAACCACCGCGCTGCGCGACCGGATGAAGCAGGCCGGCGCCTTGTTCCGGCTGGTCACCTCCTTGCCCGAGCAGCGCGGTCCGGCCGGGGAAACCGCGCCGGAGCGCAGCGCCGACGAGTTCTTCACCGCGGTGCTGGACCAGACCGGCGACGGCTATCTGGACTGGCCCGATCTCGCCGCCATGGCAAGGGAGTTGTGCTCCCGCCTCGATCTGGACGAACCGGCGGAGACCAGGCTGTACGACGCCTGCGCCGCGTGGTGGCGGGAACTCCAGGCGGCTCTGGACATCGACGGCGACGGCCGGATCAGCAAGGACGAGTACGCCGCCGCGGTCCCGTCCCTCGCCGGGCCCGCGCTGATCAGGGTGGCCGGGGTCCTCTTCGACGCCACCGACAAGGACGGCGATCACTTCATCGACGCGGACGAACACCGGGCGCTGTTCCGCACCGGGTTCGGACGCACCGTGACCGCCGCCGACGCCCGGTACTCCCGCAGCGCCTTCGTCGCGGACTTCCTCTCCTTCATGTCGGGCCGCCGCCGCTCCACCGCCTACGATCCGCTGCTCGCCGGGGCGTGACCATCCGCCCGGCGGGACCGACCGCGGGCCCGCGCCGGTTCAGTGGAAGGAGTCGCGCTCTCCGGCGCGGACCGTACGCCGGCCGCTCAGGCCGCCGACGGAATGGGACTTCGCCGCGTACTCGCCCTGCGCCACCTTGAGGAGGACCCGCGCCAGCCCCGCCGCCTCCTCCTCGGTGAGGTAGGCCGAGAAGTGGGCCTCGATACCGCGCAGGTAGGCCGGCGCGGTCGCCGACAGCGCCTCCCGGCCGGCGTCGGTGATGGAGGCCCACACCACCCGCTTGTCGGTGAGGTCGGCCTCCTTGCGGACCAGGCCGCCGCGCACCATGTCGTCCACCAGCCGGCTGACCCGGGTCCTGCTGAGCAGCACGCGATCGGCGACCTCCTGCATCCGCAGGCCGCGCTCACCGCCGGCTTTGAGCTCCAGCAGCACGTCGTACCAGGTCAGAGGGACCCGACCGTGCTGCTGGACATAGCTCTCGACGGCCCGGACAGCCGTGCTGTGGGCCAGCAGCAGTGCTCGCCACGCCTCCGCGCCCAGATCACCTTCGCTCATCACAGCAGTGTACCGAGGAGTTGTGTGCGGACGCACATACTTGTTAATGTGTGTGCGTACGCACTGAAATCTGCGAGATCCGCCGAAGGAAAGGCACCCGCATGGTTCGCCCGATCGATCGCGAAGACGTCAAGAAGCGCATCGACGCCGGCTCGGCCGTCGTCCTGGAGGCGCTGCCCCCCTCGTACTACGAGGAGGGCCACCTACCCGGCGCGCTCAACATGCCGCTCGACGACATCGACACCCTCGCCCCCGGCCTGCTGCCGGACAAGCAGACCGAGGTCATCGTGTACTGCTCCGACGGTCCGTGCGCCAACTCCGGCATCGCGGCCAAGCGCCTGGAGGAGCTGGGGTACACCAACGTCGCCGAGTACGCGCTGGGCAAGAAGGACTGGATCGAGGGCGGCCTGCCGACCGTGAGCACCAGCATCACCACGCAGCCCACCGTGGCGTGACCGAATCAGCCGAAGTCGAACAGGAGCAGCCAATCATGACCACGTCCCCCACTTCCGCCACTCGTGAACTCAACGGTGTGGTGCTTCCCGCCACCGGTGCCTGGAAGGTCGACCCCGGTCACGCCGAGGTGGGCTTCGTCGGGCGTCACTTCATGCTGACCAAGGTCCGCGGACGCTTCACCGACGTCGACGCCACCGTGGAGATCGGCGAACGGCCCGAGGACAGCCGCGTCACGGCGGTCATCAACCTGGCCAGCGTCGAGAGCGGCGACCGCACCCGCGACGACCACCTGCGCTCGGGCGACTTCTTCGACGTCGAGAAGCACCCCACGGCCACCTTCACCTCCACCTCGGTGAGCTGGGACGGAACCGCCGGAACGCTGGTCGGCGATCTGACCATCAAGGAGGTGACGCGTTCGGTGACCCTCGCGGTCGAGTACCTGGGGTACGCGCGTGACCCGTGGGACAACGACCGTACGGTGTTCTCCGCCCGCGGCAAGGTCAACCGCGAGGACTGGGGCCTGACCTGGAACATGCCGCTGCCGACCGGCGGCCTGCTGGTCTCGAAGGAGATCGAGCTGTCGCTGGAGATCGAGGCCATCCGGCAGGCATAAGGGCCGCGGGCCCGCGCGCCGAGCGTGTCCGGCGCGCGGGAGGCGTTTCCCATGCTGAGGCGGGAGCGGATGCTCCCGCCACTTCGGCATGTACTTTTCCGGCCGAATACCTGATGCCTGAGCGCGTCATTCCGCATTCGTTTTCCTTGATCATATCCGCCGGGGAATCCAGGAGGTAAACGCAGGAAGTTTTTGTTTGCTTGTCGCCGGAAGGTTCGCGGTGTAGCTTGGCTCTGCGTTTCGGACTCTGTCTGTCTTCACGGGGGAAGAGGAATCATGGGTTCCTGCGGCAGTAGATCACGTCCGCTTTCGGGAAGCGGTGCACGAGAGGCAGCGCCTCACCATCAGGAATCCGGCGTGCGACGACCGCCGGCGAAATTCCAGCAGCGGGCCGTTGGGCCGGCCCGCCGCGCCGAGGCGAGTGCCCCGTACGGCTGCCCGCTTCACGGGTAATCCCCTCTTCACCCGTCCTCCCCCGCGCCCCAGTACCGCCCCGGGACAGCCGGGCGGGCCCGGCGGAGTCGACGAGCAGTGGGCGGGACGCGGCGTACTCGCCGTTCGGCCCGGAAATCCCGCACGGCTCCAGCAATCACCCACGGCTTCAGGAAGCCGTAGGTGAACGTTCACAGAAAATGGAGAAGTCATGAGCCGCGACACCACCAGGACCAAAAGCACCGGCCGGCTGGAAGAGGATTCGCTGATCGATCTGACCCAGCACGAGATCCAGGCGCTGCGCACGCGCTTCAACCTGGCCGACGCCCACACCCATCAGCGGCAGTCCGCCAGCCAGGACAGGATCGTCCTCAGTCTCCCCGACCTGTGGCACGAGGCCGAGGAAGGTCTGCAGGTCACGTACGAGGAGCGTTTCGTGGACGCCTTCTTCCGCCTGCACAAACAGCCCACGGCGCGGTCGATGAAGAAGACCATGCTCTCCTACGCGGCGTCCATCTCCACCATGGTCGTCGGCATGTTCCTCAAGCAGCAGCGGATGGCCGTCACACTGCTGGAGCCGTGCTTCGACAATCTCCACGACGTCCTGATCAACATGGGGGTCCCGCTCTACCCGGTCAATGAGTCCGCGCTCTACGACCCCGACAGAATCTACGCGGAACTCAAGCGCCAGGTCCGCACCGAAGTGCTCTTCCTGGTCGAACCCAACAATCCGACCGGTTTCAGTCTGCTCAAGTTCGGCCGAAAAGGACTTGAGGAAGTGGTCCGGTTCTGCAAGGACCACAACAAGCTGCTGGTGATCGATTTCTGCTTCGCGTCCTTCACGCTGTTCGACCCGGCGGTCGAGCGTTTCGACGTGTATGAATTACTGGAAAGCTCGGGCGTCTCCTACATGGCGATCGAGGACACCGGGAAGACCTGGCCGGTGCAGGACGCCAAAGCCGCGATGCTCACGGTCAGCGACGACATTCACTCGTCGGTCTACGACCTGCACACGAGTGTCCTGCTCAACGTCTCGCCCTTTGTTCTGAACATGCTCACCCAGTACATCGAGGACTCCATCGAGGACGAACTGTTCTCGGTGCGCGAGGTGCTGCGGGTGAATCACGAACTGATTCGCCGGACGCTGGAGGGCTCGATTCTGGAGTACCAGAAGCCCGATGTGAACGTCAGCGTGGCCTGGTTCAAGGTGAACCATCCGGAGCTCTCCGCCAGCGACCTCCACCGCGATCTGACCGAACAGGGCCTGTATCTGCTGCCCGGCCGGTACTTCTTCTGGAGCCAGCCGAGCCGGGGCGAGTCGTATCTGCGCATGGCGCTGGCCCGCGACCCGCAGATGTTCTCCGAAGCGCTGGAGCAGCTCAGCACCTCGCTCAAGCGTTATGCCTGAGGGCGCCGCGGTGACGTCCGACGCCGTGCATGTGGACGCCACGCTGTTCCTCGGTATGAACAGCACCGACGAAGCCGTCCGGGTCGCCTGCAAGTCCTTCTTCGCGTCCCGGCTGGACGGCCGGGTGACGATGAGCCTGGAGCAGGTCGGCCGGTGCGACGACGTGGTGTGGCGCTTCCCGCGCGCGGTGCAGGACGCCTACTACCCGTTCATGGACAACCTGCACACCGACATGCGCATCGAGCGGCTCGGCTACGGCCGGGCGGACCTGGACGCGGCCCGGGACACTCCCGGTCTGGAGGCGCTGCCGGCGCACGAGCGGCTGCTGGCCGGCATGGTGCTGGCCCGGAAGGGGATCCTGTACACCGCCAGCCCGCGGCTGCTCGCGCTCGGCGAGCTGCCCGTACTGCCGCCGGGCGGAGGCGCGGAGGCCGCCTTCCCTGCGCCGCTGGAGGAGATGTACCGCACCTCGCTGGCACTGCGCGTCACGCCCGCGCGATTGTGGGGGGAGGACCCGTGTACGCAGGACTGACCGCGGCCCTGGTGACGCCCCTCACCGCGCACGGCGGGGTGTCGGGGGCGGACGTGTCCCGCCTGGTGGGCATCGTCCGCCCGCATGTCGACGCGCTGCTGGCCACGCTGAGCACCGGGGAGGGCTGGGCGCTGACCCGCCGTCAGTGGACCGCGATGGTGTCCCACACCGTCCGGCAGGCCGGCCGGACCCCGGTGTGGGCCGGTCTGCTGTGGCCGCACACCGCCCAGGTCGCGGAACTGGCCCGGGAGGCCGCCGGGCTCGGCGCCCGGGCGGTGGCGGTGGCCACTCCGTTCGGGCGGCAGGTGTCCCAGGAACAGATGTACCGGCACTACCGGGTCGTGAGCGCGGCGTCCCGGCTGCCCGTGATCGTGTACGTGGAGTCGGCCGTCTCCGGCAACACCCTGGAACTCGGCACCCTGCTGAGGATCTGCGCCCTGCCGGGGGTCGCCGCGGTCAAGGACTCCGGCGGCTCCCCCGGGTTCACCCGGGCGCTGATCGCGGCGCGCCCGGGCCTGCCGGTGCTCCAGGGCCTGGAGGAACGGGTCCATGACCGGCCGGGCACCGACGGCTGGGTCATGGCGCTGGCCAATGTCGAACCCGCCCTGTGCGCCGAGGTGTTCGCCGGCCGCGCGGACGCGGCGCGGTCGGCGGCCGGTGCCGCGCTGCTGCGCGAGGCGTGCGAACGCCACGGGCTGGCCCGGGACGACTGGTATCGCACCGTCAAGGCGGAACTGCACCGGCGCGGTGTGATCAGCACCGACGTGACGGCCGCGCGCGACACCGCCGAGGCAGCCGCGGCGGCGGACAGGATCGCCGTCCCGGCCGCGTCGTCCGGGCCGGCCAGGACAGAAGAAAGGAGCCCGGTATGACGACCACACCGGCGGACAGCGATCTGAAGCGGCTGTTCGTCTACAACCGCTCGGTGCCCGACCTGGAGACCTTCACCCGGATCACCGCCATCGAGCACGACTGGATCGAGCCCCTGATCGCCGGCCTGGCCGAGCGGACGGCGCCGGTGGCCTCCCGCGCCGCATGGGTCGAGCGGCTGGCCGGTCTGCTGGCGGCCGAGCGCGAGCCGTCCCCGGCCGGCCGCTATCTCGCGGAGAAGGCCACCCGGGAGGAGTTCGCCCTGGTGGTCCGGGAGTTCGGACTGGACGGGCTGACCGAGGCGCAGAACTTCTTCCCCGCCGTCCCGCGGCTGCCGATCCGCTCCCAGATGGCCGTGATGCGGGTGCTGATCGACGAGTTCGGCTGCGGCAACCTCCAGCAGGCGCACTCGCAGCTCTATCTCAATCTGCTGGGCGAGCTGGGCCTGCCCCGGACGGTGGACGACCTCCTCGACCTCACCAGCGACGAGACCTTCGCCTTCCTGGATGTCTTCTTCTGGCTGACCCAGCGCGCCCCGCACATCGAGTACTTCCTCGGCGCGCTGGCCTACCTGGAGGCGAGCATCCCGGCGGCCTTCACCGTGCAGGCACGCGCCTGCGAGCGCCTGGGCATCGAGAACGGCCGCTACTACACCGAGCATCTGCACATCGACCTCTTCCACATGGAGGAGATGCAGGTGGCCATCAGGGAGTACGAAGCGGTGCACCCGCTGGACGCCACCAAGCTCTGGATCGGGGCGACACTGCTGTCGGAACTGCTCGGCACCGCCTTCGACTCGGCGGTCGAGCGGGCCCGGGAGGCGGCGTGAGCGGCCCGGGGCCCGGCACCGGGCAGCCGCACGAGGCAGTGGTCGAAGCACTGCCGCAGGAGTGGATCCGGGTCACCGTCGGCGACCGCAGCTTCGAGCTCGCGGCGGCCTGCCCGCACCGCAAGGGGCGCCTGGTGCACGGCTTCGTCAACACCCGCACCCTGCGCATCACCTGTCCATTGCACCGGTCGTCGTTCGACCTGGCCACCGGCCTGCCCCGGTCCGGACCGAGCTGCGGGCCGGTGCCGACCCGGCCCTGCGCGCAGCCGGACGGCGGGAGAGGGGAACCCGAGTGAACCAGGCCGGTGCCACCCGCGCCTACACCCGTGAACAGGTCTGGCTGCCGGCCTCCGAGGGACTGCTCGACTGGGGCGAGGACTTCCACGACCTGATGCTCGGCGACGAACTGCGGATGAAGGCCTTCCACGCCGCCGTGCGCGAAGCGGTACAACCGGGCTCGGTCGTACTCGACCTCGGCACCGGGACAGGCATCCTCGCCCAGTGGGCGCTGGAGGCCGGCGCCGCCCGGGTCTACGGCATCGATCTCAACGAGGCGGTGCTGGACACCGCCCGCCGCCGGATCGCGGCGGCCGGCCACGCGGACCGCTTCCACCCGCTGGCCGGGCTGTCGTTCGACCTGGAACTGCCCGAGCGGGTCGACCTGGTGATCTCCGAGATCATGGGCAACCTCGCCGACAACGAGAACTTCGGCGCCATCCTGGCCGACGCCGGGCGCCGCTTCCTGGCCGAGGGCGGGGCGATGCTGCCCTCCCGGGTGGAGAGCTATCTCGTCCCGGTCTCGGCGCCGCACGCCCACGCCCAGATCCGCGACGGCGCGCCGCACGACGCGGGCGGCCGGGAGCGGTTCGCCGGCCTGCTGCGCGGGCGCGGCGCGCCCAGCCCGTTCGACCTGTACTACGACGCCGTCCTGCCGCTGTCCGGCTATCTGGCGGCGCCGCGGGTGGCCCGGGTCTACGACTTCGGACAGCTGTCGGGAGAGGGCGACGGCAACTACCGCGTACCGCTGGTGTGGACCGCGCGACGCGACGATGTGCTGACCGGCTTCAAGGGATATTTCACCGCCACCCTCTCGCCGACCGTCGCACTGGACATCTCCGCGGACGACATCGAGGGGCGCACCACGTCCGACAGCTGGAAGCACTGCTACCTGCCGGTCCGCGATCCGGTTCCGGTCCACCGGGGCGACCGGGTGGCACTGCTGTTCAGCCGCACCGCCCCGGACCCGGCGGACGGCGCGTTCCGCCAGGTCTACCGCTGGCAGGGCCGGGTCGTGTCGTCAACGGGCACCGTCACCGGCCGCTTCGACCACAGCACCGGCTGACGCCGGCCGGCGTCCGCGGCAGAACATCCGCGCCGGGACAGCCGTCCCGGAACCATCCGACCACCACCACGCACACCGTGATCAGCAACGGGGGAACACCGCACATGACCACCTCTTCACCGCCGTTCGACGCGCCGTCCGACCCGTCGCCGCAGCCGTCGCCGCAGCCGTCGGCGGCCGCGTACGCGACCGGATCGGTGCGTGCCGGCACCGACGGCCGGCCGGTCCGCAGTTACGACGTCGTCGCCCTCGCCGTACCCATCGCCTACAACCGCTTCGGCGACCACGACGTCAACGGAGCCCTCTACACGCTCGCCGAGGACGCCGCCGAGCTCCGGGCGGTGGCGGCCTCCTGGCCCTCGCCGTTCCCCGACTACCTGACCGATCCCGACGACGTCCCCGGCCCGCACCCACTGGCCCGCCCGCTGGTGCTGCGGGCCCGGCGCGGCGAGCGGCTGCGGGTGCGGCTGTCCAACGAGTTGTCCCGTCCCACCGGAATCACCGTGCAGGGGGTCCGGTACGACGCCCGCACCCAGGACGGCACCGCGGTGGGACGCAACCCGGACAGCGCGGTGCCGGCCGGCGGGCACCGCGAGTACGTGTGGGACTGCGAGCACGAAGGCGTCTTCCACTTCGGCGACATGGCCGACCCGCGCGGCGAGGGCGCGCAGTCGCACGGCCTCATCGGCGCCCTGGTGGTGGAGGCGCCGGAGGCCACCTGGACCGACCCGGAGACCGGCAGCCCACTGGCGTCCGGCCTTTACGCGGACATCCACCTGCCGGACCGCAGTTTCCGAGAGTTCGTCATCTTCATGATGGAGTACCCCAGCAACGACAATCCGGCCGACGTGGCGGGCGCGATGGCCGGCATGCCGGGGATGCCCGGCATGCCGATGGTGATGCCCGCGATCACCGCCCGCACCCCCTCGCCGGCCGGCCGGGCCGCGGGCCCCTCCGGCGCCGACACGATGGCCGACCTCACCCCGCCGAACAACGCGATGCTGCCGGTGAACCTGCGCATCGAGCCGATGGAATGGCGGATGTACGCCTACCAGCAGATGCTGGCCGACGGACGGCTCGACCCGGTCGCGGACAAGCAGACCGGCGAGGAGATGCACCACAGCTCCTGGATGTTCGGCGACCCGGCCACCCCGGTCCTGCGCGGCTACGCCGGCGACCCCGCTGTCATCCGGCTGGTGCACGGCGGGATGCGGGACACCCATGTCTTCCACACCCACCTGCACCAGTGGCGCGTCAACCCCGGCGACGCCGCGTCGCCGATCGTCGACTCGGTCAGCATCAGCCCGCAGGAGGGCCTGACCCTGGAGCTGATCGGCGGGCTGGGCTCCCGCCAGGCGGCGGCCGGCGACTCCATCTGGCACTGCCATATGTACGTGCATTTCCACATGGGGATGTGGGGCCTGTTCCGGATGTTCGACACCCGCCAGGACGGCACCGGCCGCTACCCGGACGGCACGGCGATAGCGGCCCTCGCGCCCCTGCCGGACCGCGCGCCCCCGCCCGCCCCCACCGCCGAGCGGCCCGGCTTCCCCGGTTTCATCAAGGACTCGGCCAGTTACCCGCAGAAGTCGCCCCGGCCGCCGCGTACCCCGCACCAGCCGGCGGGCATGGGGCGACCGCCCACCGAGCTGGAAGCGGCGGCCTTCTGCGAGGATCCGCAGCCGGGCGAGGCGTTCACCAAGATCGGTCCGGCCGGCGCGCCGGTGCGGCGCTACCATCTCGTCGTCACCACCGGCACCGTCTACTACCACGGCGACCCCGCCGCCGAGCACGCCATGACGTGGCACGACCACCGCGGCCACTTCTTCGTGCTGGCCGAGGAGATCGAGGAGGCCGGCGGCCTCGACGAGTTCCGCCGGCAGCTGGCGGCCGGTGAGCGCACGGTCGAACCGCTGGTGATCCGGGCCCGCAAGGGCGAGATCGTGGAGCTCACCTTGACCAATGAGCTGCCGACCGGGGTCCAGGCCGAGACCGCGTTCGACCCGGAACTGCCCTTCCAGCCCGAGGCCGGCCTGCACACCCACCTGGTCAAGTACGACCCGCTGATCTCGGACGGCTCCAGCATCGGCTGGAACTACATCTCCGGCACCACCACCGCCGATCTGGGCCCGGACGGGGAGCCGTACCGCTCCTGGACCTACCGCTGGTATGTGGACGAGGAGTTCGGCACCGTCTTCTTCCACGATCATCTGCTGGCCAACTACCGTCAGCGGCACGGTCTGTTCGGCGCGCTCGTCGCCGAGGCGGCCGACGCGGAATGGCTGGACCCCGCCGACGGCAGCACCCCGCTGCGGCGCGGCACCCGGGCGGTGATCAGGCGCCCGGGCGGCGAGCAGCTGCGCGAATACGTCCTGGCGCTCGGCGACTTCGTACCGCTGGTGGAGCACTCGGCAGACGGGCAGGGAACCGCGATCAATCCGCCGCCGGTGCCCGGCGGGCCCGACGACCAGGGCGTCTTCGGCGTCAACTACCGGTGCGAGCCGCTGTCGGAGCGCGGCGGCGACCCCGCCGACTGGTTCTCCAGCGCCGTACACGACGACCCGGGCACACCGGTGCTGCGCGGCTACCCCGGCGAACGGATCCGGCTGCACGTGCTGCAGGGCTCCCACGACCTCCAGCACAGTTTCACCACCAACGGACTGCGCTGGCGGGAGTGGCCGGGCCGTTCCGACACCCCGTGGCGCAACCAGCACACGTTGGGCATCTCCAATGTCGCCCGTCTCGACCTCGATCCGCGGCAGGCGCCCGGCGACCACCTGTGGTCCTTCGGCGCCACCGACGACCTGTGGCTGGGCGCCTGGGGCCTGGTGCGGCTGCACGACGGCGTACGGGCCGACCTGCCCCCGCTGCCGGACGCCGTGATCGGCGCACGGCAGTGGCTGCCGGCCAAGCGCCGGGTGCGCCGCTACACCGTCCGGGCCCGGGCGCGGGACATCTTCTACAGCGACAAGCGGGTCGATCCGTACGGGCTGGTGTACGAGGTGGACGGGCAGCCGGCCGGCGGTCCGCTGGTGCTCAGGTGCCGGGCCGGCGAATGGGTCGAGGTCACCCTGATCAACGAACTGGAGGGCCCGCCGCCGCCCAGCGCGTACGACCCGTCCCTGCTGGCCAAGGACGACCCGGGCTCGCGTACCGTCTCCGGCCGGGTCTCGCTGCACCCCACCGGACTGCGCTACGACGTCGTCACCGAGGACGGCGCCGCCGTCGGGCGCAACGAGGACGGCACGGTCAAGCCGGGAGGGGCGCGCACGTATTCCTGGTACGCGGACGAGCCGGGCGTGGTGCTGCTGCGGGACCACGCCGATGTGGTGACCCATATGCGCCGCGGCCTGGTCGGCGCGCTGGTGGTCGAGGAAGCCGACGCCACACCGACGGATCCGGTGACCGGCGAGGAGCGCTGGACCGGGGAGCAGGTGCTGGTCCGCGGCCGCGACCGCGAACCGGTCAGGGAACTGGTGCTGATCCCGCAGGACGGGCTGCGGCTCTACCACGACGGTGATCTGACCCAGCCGGTGAGCAACCTGCTCTCCGACAGCAGGGACGACGACGGCCAGAAGGCGTACAACTACCGGACGGCCGCCCTGCACCCGCTGCGGCCCTCGCTGGCCGGCCCGCCGCCGGGCACACCGCTGCTGCGCGCCCGGCGCGGTGAGCAGGTGGTGATCCACCTCGCGGTCGGCGGGGCGCGCAGCCGCAACCAGATCTTCACCGTGCACGGCCAGGTCTGGGACGCCTCCGAGACGGGCCGGGGGCCGTGGGTGTCCACCATCGGCGCCCTCGCCGCGAGTTCCACCCGGACGGTCCGCTTCCGGGCGGACCGCCCCGGGGACTACGCCTATCGCACCGGAAATCTGCACTGGGGCGTCAGCGAGGGCTGGTGGGGACTGATCAGGGTCGAGGACGCCACCTGACCCGGTGTCCCGCGCGGCGGCGCCCGTGGTCCCCGACCACGGGCGCCGCCGCGCGCGGACCGCATGCCGAGAACGACACTGCCGACACTGCCAAGACAACCGAGACGGCCGAGACGGCCGAGACGGCCGAGACAAGGGCGGACACCATGACCACTGGACAGAACCCAGCCGCGCGGAACGGCGTCCGCGACACCCGGCTGCCGCGGACCCCGGACACCATCGCGGTCTTCACCGATCTGAACTGCTCCTTCGCCCATGTCGCCGTCCACCGGCTGCACGAGACCCGGCGGCGGCTCGGCCTCGACGGCCGGATCTGGTTCGACCTGCGGGCCTTCCCGCTCGAACTGTTCAACGAGGAGGTCAACGCCCGCCCCGGGGTGGACTCGGAGATCGCGGTGCTCGGCGCGCTGGAGCCGGAAGCGGGCTGGCGGCTGTGGCAGGGGCCGGACTGGACGTATCCCGTCACGACCCTGCCCGCGCTGGAGGCCGTCCAGGCCGCGAAGGAGCAGAGCTGGCAGGCCAGCGAGCAGCTCGACCGGGCCCTGCGCCGGGCCTTCTGGGCCGAGGGCCGGTGCATCTCCATGCGGCACGTCATCCTCGACACGGCCCGCTCCACCGGGGTGGTGGACGTGGACGCGCTCGCCCGGGCGCTGGACCACGGCACCGCCCGGGCCGCAGTGACCGCCCAGCACCGCGCGGCCGCCGGCGGCCGGGTCAACTGCAGCCCGCACGTCTTCCTGTACGACGGCACGGACAGCGCCAATCCCGGCGTCACGGCCCGCTGGGTCAACGGCGCTTTCGGTGTCGGCTACCCGGTGATCGACGCGGACCGCCCGGCCGTCTACGAGGAGCTGCTGACCAGAGCGGCCGCCCTGCTGGACGACGCGCGCTGAGCCCGGGGCCTGAGCCCCGGGCGTCGCTACCGGCAGGTCGCGGCGCGAAACGCAGAAAACCCCGACGGGAAACGGCGCCGATACGAATCAGGGCTTCCATGGCGGCAGTTGAGTTTTGGATCCAATCGCTGAGGAGCCTGAAATCGACAAGAACGAGTCCGTGCGGTCCGAGCCCTCCCGCCGCCTGGTCCTGGCGGGCGCCCTTCCGGCCGCCGCTGGTGCCCTGGGAGTCGTAGGCCTCACAGTCGGCCCCGCCTCGGCCGCCACCAAGTCCCCGTCCCCGGTGTCGAAGGCGAAGTCGAAGTCGAAGTTCCCCGCCGACCTCGAGAGCGCGACGGTCGCCGAGCTGGCCGGGCTGCTCGACTCGGGCCGGATCACCAGTGTCCAGCTCACCTGGGAGTACCTGCGGCGCATCGAGGCCCTCGATGTCCAGGGACCCGGCCTCAACACCGTCCGGAGCCTCAACCCCAACGCCCTGAAGGAGGCCGGGGAGGCCGACGCCCGGCGCCGACGGAACCGGCACAACAGCCCGCTCCTGGGCATCCCCGTACTGCTCAAGGACAACATCGACGCCGTGGGCATGCCCACCACGGCCGGATCAGTGGCGCTGAAGGACTCCCACCCCGACAAGGACGCCCCGCTCGTCGCGCTGCTCCGCTCCGCCGGTGCGGTCATCCTGGGCAAGGCCAACCTCACCGAGTTCGCCAACTACCTCACCAACGGGATGCCCGGCGGCTACAGCTCGCTCGGCGGACAGGTGCTCAACGTCTACGACGTCAGCCAGACGCCGAGCGGCTCCAGCGCCGGCCCCGGCGCCGCCGCCTCGGTCGGACTGGCGACCCTCACCATCGGCACCGAGACCTCCGGCTCGATCCTGAGCCCCGCCGCCGCCAACTCCGACGTCGGAGTCAAGCCGACCGTCGGCCTGATCAGCCGGACCGGGATCGTGCCCATCGCGGCCAGCCAGGACACCGCCGGACCGCTGGTCCGCACCGTCGCGGACGCCGCGGCCCTGCTCACCGTCATCACCGGCGAGGACCAGGAGGACCCGGCGACCGCGGCCAACCCACTGGTCGGGCACGAGTTCGCCAGGGATCTGTCCACAACCGCCCTCCGGGGGGCGAGGATCGGCGTGGTCGCCAGCCAGGTCCCCGCGGCGGGCACCGACAACCGCACGCTGTGGGACGCGGCCCTCGCCGTGCTCACCGCGCGCGGCGCCACTCTGGTCGGCGTCACGCTGAGCACTTCCAGCGGCATCCCCGGCGGCTCCTCGGTGCTGAGCTACGAATTCAAGCGGGACCTCAACACCTATCTCGCGCGACTGCCCAGGAACGCCCCGGCCAAGACGCTCGCGGACATCGTCGCCTACAACAACGCGCACAGCGCGCGAGCGCTCAAGTTCGGTCAGGTCCTCGCCACCGCCTCGCAGGCCATGGATCTCAGCCCCGGCAGCGCCGACACCGCGAAGTACCTCGCCGATCGGGCGCAGGACCTCATGGACAGCAAGGACCGTATCGACGCGCTGATGGCCGATCAGAACCTGACCGCCCTGCTCTTCGCGAACAGCGGAAGCGCCGGCATCGGGGCCAAGGCCGGCTACCCCTCGGTCAGCGTTCCGGCCGGCTACCAGGCATCCAACCGCCGCCCGTTCAACATCGCCTTCCTGGGCAAGGCGTGGAGCGAACCCGTGCTCCTGGGGTACGCGTACGACTACGAGCAGGCGTCCCAGCTGCGGCGCCCGCCGTCGGCCCTCAATCCCAGCCTGTTCGACAACGTGGCGCTCTGAGGCTCTTATCGCCGACGCGGGCATCCGGCTGGGACCACCAACCCGTCGGCGGCGGCCGGCCCGGATTCTTCCGG
>NZ_JBHSBB010000012.1:37998-210606 GCF_042650325.1 Streptomyces polygonati
GCCGTCGAACCGGTGGCGCGTCAGGACACGGTGCAGGCGGCACCGTTGAGGGTGAAGGCGGTGGGCGAGGAGGTGCCGGAGCCCGTCCCCTGGAAACCGAAGCCGGTGGACCCGCCTGCCGGGACGGTCGCGTTGTAGCCCAGGTCCGTGGCCGTCACGCTCGCGCCGGACTGGGTGGTCCTGGCATTCCACGCGCTGGTGATCTTCTGGTCGGCTGGGAACGTCCACTTGAGCGACCAGCCGTTGACGGCGGCGCTGCCGGTGTTGCGCACGGTCACGTCCGCGGTGAAGCCGCCGCTCCAGGCGCTGGCGACCTTGTAGCTGACCGCGCAGGCCGCGCTTGCCGGCGGGGTGCTCGGGGGCGGGGTGGTGGTCGGCGGGGGCGTCGTGGGCGGAGTGGTCGTCGGCGGAGTCGTGGTGGGCGGAGTCGTGGTCGGCGGGGTGGTCGGCGGAGCGGGATCCGACGCTCCGGCGGACGCCAGCGCGTAGGCGACGTCCGGCAGGAAGGTGCCCGCGGCGCCGGCGCAGCCGTCCGCCTCACCCGGCGGCTTCACCCAGAGGAAGGCGTCGATCGCCGGGTCCCCCGTGTTGGTCGTGGGGTAGGCGCCGATCGCCCGGCCGGACGGGTCGCACCATGCCCCGCCGCCGGCCGGGCCGTTGCCGTTGCGGCTGGTGTCCACCACGGCATGCAGATTGCCCGGGTTGCCCAGCGCGGTCAGCACGTTCTTGGCGAAATTGACCTCGTTCGCCGTGGTGTTGAAGTTGGAGACATTGGTGAAGAGGCCGTCGGCATTGGTCAGGATCCCCGCACTGCGCAGCCGGTTGGCCTGCTCCGAGGCGCTGTTCCAGGCCGAGTGGCCGCCGTCCAGGTAGACCTTGGCGTTGGGCGCGGCGGCGTGGATGGCGGCACCCGCCCGGGAGAGCGAGGCGAACCGGTCGGTCTGCTGCTGCGCCGACAAGCAGGTGGTCAGGGCGATGGAGTCGGGCTCCAGCACGATGATCGACTGGCCGCTGCCGAGCCCGGCGGCGAAGTTGCGCACCCAGGTGTCGTACGAGGCCAGGTCCGGCGCGCCACCGGCGGAGGCGCCGCCGCAGTCGCGATTGGGGATCTCGTACACGGCCAGCACCGGCACCTGTCCGGCGGCGGCCGCGGCCGCGGTGACCGCCCTGACGTCACTGGTGACGGTGGTGGGGCGGTAGTTGGAGAACCAGATCGCCTGCGGCTGGGAAGCGATCCGCCGGGCGATGACCGGCTGGCGGGAGTCGCCGGGATTGGCGGCGACCCAGCGGGCCACCTGGGAGTTGGGGTCCTTGTAGAGCTGGGTCCCGGCGGGAAGACTGCCCTGCGCCGCGGCGCCCGCGGTCATCTCGGTGCTCAGCGCGATACCGGCGGCGGCGAGGCCAGTGGCCAGGCCGAGCGCCAGGGCCTTGCGCAGCCGCGACCCGCGCGTGGGGGGCCCGGCCGCGCCGGCCGGGCGCGGTGTGCGGATGGGGGGTGTCACAGTTGTCCTCCGTGCTCTCGTGGGGGGAGAGGGCGGATGCGGGCGGGCACTCATGGGAGCGCTCCCATGCATCGGGCTGAGCTTAGCCAGCATGACGAGAGTGCGTAATCCCCTGCGCGGGACGCATTTTCGCCTTCTTCGCCTCCATGGAAGCGCTTGCGTGCAGGGCTGGTCGTCCCCGCCCTTGTGGGCCGCCCTTGGGAACGCTTTTCGCGGGGCCGCCAGGACTCGGCCGACCGGGTCCGGCCCGCCGCCCAGCGGGCCGGTCGAGGCCGCGCCGCCGGGAATCGGCAAACGCGCAGGCCACGGCGCCGCGTCATATTTCCGGACGGGACAGGGTGCGATCCATTGACACGGCGTCAGCGTCTCGCTTCTGATGATGGGAGCGCTCCCATCCCCCCACGTATCTGGAGGCGTACATGCGGAACCTTCTCTCCCGCCGGGTCCGGGCCTGGCGGCTCTGGCCGCTGCTGCTCGCGGCGTCGGCACTGGCCGTACCCGCCGTGGTGGCGTCGCCCGCCGGCGGTGCGACGTCCGGCTGCTCCGTCGACTACACGGTCAACCAGTGGTCCGGCGGCTACACCGCGCAGATCAAGGTCACCAACCTCGGCCCCGCCCTGAGCGGTTGGCAGCTCGGCTGGACCTACGGCGGCGACCAGCACATCACCTCGGCCTGGAACGCGACGGTCACCCAGACCGGCAACGCGGTCGTCGCCACCAACGCCGCGTACAACGGCTCGGTGGCCACCGGCGGTTCGGCCGACTTCGGGGTGCAGGGCAGCTGGCAGTCGGCCGATCCCACGCCCACCGCCTTCACGCTCAACGGCGTCCTGTGCGGCGGGGAGCCCACTACGCCCCCGACCACGCCCCCCACCACCCCTCCGCCCACGACACCTCCGCCTACAACGCCGCCGCCCACCACGCCGCCCGCAGCGTGCGGCAACGCCGTGATCTGCTCGGACTTCGAGGACCAGACCGGCACCGCCCCCTCCGGCGCCTGGCAGTTCAGCGCACCCGACTGCCAGGGCACCGGCGCCGTCTCCATCGACTCCTCCGTCGCGCACGGCGGCTCCCGGTCGCTCCGGGTCGACGGCAAGGCCGGCTACTGCAACCACGCGTTCGTGGCGAACACCCAGAATCTGTCGGCCGTCGGGCCCGTGCTGTACGGCCGGTTCTGGGTACGGCACACCACCGCGCTGCCCTCCTCCCACGTCGCGTTCGTCTCTCTGCCCGACTCCTCGCAGGCGGGACGGGCACTGCGATTCGGCGGACAGAACGGCGCCCTGCAGTGGAATCGCGAGAGCGACGACGCCACGCTGCCCGCGCAGAGCCCGGCCGGCGTGGCGATGAGCAAGCCGCTGCCGACCGGGAGTTGGCAGTGCGTCCGGTTCGCCGTCGACACTTCGGCGCCGCGCCTGGACACCTGGCTGAACGATCAGGAGGTGCCGGGGCTGCATGTGGACGGCGTGCCGACGCAGGACATCGACCAGCAGTGGCTCGTCCGCACCACCCCGCCCAGGCCGACGGCGCTCCGGCTGGGCTGGGAGAGCTACGCCACGGGCGACGACACACTCTGGTTCGACGATGTCGCCGTCGGCTCCTCGCCGATCGGCTGCTGAACCGGCCGGCCGCCGGGCCGCTCCATTCGTGATCCGCCCTAGGTGACGGTACGTCAGATGCCGGTGGCCGGGCCGCGGATGGTCAGCGGTCCGGCCAGTGGCATCGGCGCCGGCCCCTCGGCCGACGAGTGGGACGACGGGTCTGACGGCGGCTAGGAGGGTGCTGAAGATCTTGGCCGGATCAGCGAGCGGCGTCCGGTGCGGTCAGCTGCAAGGCGGACGGATGCCCGGATAGTGCTTTTCTGTCCGGGCACCCGGCCAACGCGGCAGATGGCGGTGCCGGGCGTCGGGAGCCCGGCATAGATCTTCAGCACCCTCCTAGGTCGTGGCCGCGCAGGTGAGGGCCGGGAGCCCGGCGGCACTGCCGTTCAGCGTCATCCCGAAGGTCGTCGACGCGGCCGGCGCCAGCGACCCGTTGTACGAGGCGTTGCGCAGTGTCAGCGGCGGGCCGCCGGTGTCGACGGCCGCGTTCCACACCTGGCCGAGGGTCATTCCGGCCGGCAGCGGCAGCCCTACCGACCATCCGCTGATCGCCCTGCTGCCACTGGGGTTGAGCACCTTCACCTCGGCCTGGAAGCCTCCGGGCCACTGGTTGGTGACGGCGAGCATCGCCTGGCAGCCGGGCGCGGGGGGCGTGGTGGGCGCGACGGTCGGCGTCGTTGGCGGGGTGGTCGTTGGCGTCGCCGTTGGCGGCGTGGTCGGGGTCGTGGTGGGCGGCGGCGTCGTGCCGTCCTGCGTCGTGTACGCGACGGCGGTGAAGGCCCCCGAGCAGGTGCTCGCGCAGGACGCCGGGAGCGTGAAGTGGTAGGTCCGGCCGCCGAAGAGGTAGGCGTCGGAGGCGTCCTTGACCCGGACGGTGAAGTCGGTGCCGCCCGAGGTCGACGGTGCCAGGACGAACGCCTGGCCCATGTCGCTGTCCATCTGCGCGTCGTGCCACCCGCCGTCGGCCAGATACTCCACGCCGTGCACGCCGTTGGGCAGGTGCGCGACGGAGATCGCCGGCCACCAGCGCTGCGCGCCCTGCAGGAAGCCGATCCGGATGTCCCCGGTGTAGTCGGGCGCGGGCACGTAACTCCACGCCACATGGCGGTTGTTCCAGTGGTCGGCGAGACCCGTGACGGGGACGCCGCCGCGGGCGAAGCGGCCGAGCGAGGAGGTGGCGAGGTCGAGGTGACCGGGGTCGTCGCGGCACCAGGCATTGGCGTCGGCGCAGCTGTCGGCGACGAGCATGGTCAAGGTGGCGCCGTTGTACGCGTCGGCCGTCCAGGACCCGTTGCGGCAGAACGGCTGGCCGGGAGCGCCGTCGTTGGTGCCCGTGCAGTAGTCGCCGATCGACACCTTCACCCAGCGGCCGCAGTTGCGGCCGTTCTCCCAGGCACCCATCCGCGCGGCCTGGCCGGCCGGCACCGGGCGGGGGTAACTGGCGTAGTCGCCCGGGGTGTTGAAGACGTTGAGGGCGACGAAGTCCGGGGTGCCGAGTTCGGACTGCGGAACGCCGCAGCCGCCGTAGGGCTGGCCGAGCCCGTCGAAGTGGGTCGCGTTGCCGACCGTGTCGGCCTGCGGGGCAAGGGTCGCCGCGGGCGCGGCGAGCATGGTCGTGGCGCAGAGCACCGCAGCGCCGAGCAGGGCGCCGAGGACAGCCGCCGACCGCCTCAGGCGGCGGCCGGCTTCGCGGCGGCCGCCGACCGGGCTGCGGGACCTGCGCGGGCCGCTGGGCAGGGGAAGAGAACGCATCGATGTCTCCGGAGAGTGTGGGGGGTCTCGATGGCCATGGGAGCGCTCCCATCGTGCCTTCGCCCCTCCCCCGTGTCCAGGGCAGCCGCAGCAGTGGTACGACTGCCGGCACCGCCCCCAGCACCGGGCCCGGCCACCGTGGCGATGACATTCTCCGGTGGCAGCGGCGGTCCGCTGCTGCCGTGCGTGAAGGACGGCTGGACGCTGACGCTGTCGCGGCCGACCGCCCTGCCGACGCGCACCCTTGACGGCCCTGGAAGGCCGGCGCGACCGGCCCGATGAACGGTACTTCGGCGTGGTCCGGGACCTGCGCCTTCGGCCTCGACCGCACCGGAACCGCCGAACCGCCCCTGATCGACTCCACCGTCTTCCCGACGGCCGCGCCGGCTACCGGCGAGCAACCGTACCCACCCGAAGACCCGCCGGCCACCGGCAACTGCACGCCAATCGCCCCACCGGTACGACGACTGGGTCCGACGGGTGGCGCGGGTCCGCTTCCGGGTGACTCTTCCGGGGTGGTGCCGGCCGGAGCGGTCCGGGCGGGGGAGATATGGGCTCTCGACCCACTGAAGGAGAACCACCTCTTATGCGCAAGATCATGTACGCGGCTGTGTCCCTCACCGCGGTAGCCCTGTTGACCGCCGGAACCGCGGGCATCGCCGCCGCCGACGACGACCTGTCCGGTTCGGTGAGCTGCGGCAGCACCTCCGGTGTCCTCACCGTCCCCGTCAACGTCCTCAACCCCGCGCGAATCAGCTGCAGCGCCCAGAGCGCCCCCGCCGCCGCGCCCAGCTCCGACGACTGACACGCCCGGCGGACCCGGCCGGCCCGCGCCGGCGGCCTGTCGGTCCCGCCGTGGTCGGACCAGTGGACGCACGGCGGGACCGGCGGTCGGTGTCGTGGGCCGCGTCCGTAGCCTCAAGCGGGCCGATAGGGGCAGGCGTTGTCGACGCGCGGCGGGGTGCCGCGGTGGACGAAGGCCGGGCGCAGCCGCTCGTCCGGCAGGTCGTAGTAGCGGTGGAACACCGCGGTCGCCGAGCCGGACAGGGGTGGCACGATCCAGCTCCAGTCCGTCGGGACCGGGCGCTGGTGCCTGCTCTCGCGCTCGATGTGCGCCAGGAAACGGGTGGACTCGGTGTGGTGGTCGGCCATGGTCACTCCCGCGGCGCTGTAGGAGTGCAGGACGGCCAGATTCAGCTCGACCAGGGCGCGGTCGCGCCACAGGGTGCGCTCGCTGCTGGTGTCGAGGCCGAACAGGGCGGCGACGGCCGGCAGCAGGTTGTAGCGGTCGGTGTCCCCCAGGTTGCGGGAGCCGATCTCGGTTCCCATGTACCAGCCGTTGAAGGGCGCGGCCGGATAGGTGATCCCGCCGATCTCCAGGGACATGTCGCTGACGGCCGGCACCGCGTACCAGCGCAGGCCGAGTCGCGCGAAGTCCGGGTGCTGCGGATGCGTCAGGGGCACCTCCAGGACCGCGTCCTCCGGTACCTCGTAGAGCTCCGGCGGCCGGTTCGGGGCGGCTTGGACCATCAGCGGCAGCACCTCGAAGGCGCTCTCGCCGCCTTTCCAGCCCAACTCCTTGGCCATCGCGACCCGCTGGACGCTGCGGGGGTCGTCCGCGTAGCGCACCAGTTGCTCGCCCAGCAGCCGGGGCGCGGGCCGGCCGGGGCGGTCCGGGGCGAAGACGCTGATCACCGGGCGTATCCGGCCGTTGTTCGTGGCGATCCGCAGGTGCTCGAAGCATTCGTGGGCGATGTCGTCCGGGTGGTCCAGGTGCCGCAGGTCGCGGACGGTCAGGTTGTTCCAGTACAGACGGCCGATGCAGCGCGCGGAGTTGCGCCACGCCACCCGGGCGCCGTAGGCGAGTTCCGCCGGCGTGTGCTCGTACGTGCCGGAAGCGGCCACCTGCGCGGTGATCTGCTCGATCCTTCGCCGGACGTCACTCCCGTCGGGCTCCTCGGCGGCGAACTGGCGGACGAAGACCTCGGCGGCCTCCAGGAGGGCGCTGTGCTCAGGAGCGTGGCGGCGGGCCGAGGCGGCACGTGGGTGGTGGAAGGACACGGGTGGGGTTCTCTCCTGGTCGGGTCCCGGGCGCGCCCGGCGCCGGCACGTGCGGCTGGATGCTTCGACTCGTTCCCCCGAGACGAATCCGACGTGGGAAGCCGGGCCCCCGGCCGGCATGCGGCGGCCGGGGCCCCGGGTGTCGTCGCTCCGCCGGCGACCCGCGCGGCAGCGGCCGGGCCCGCGACGTCACCGGGTGTCCTCCTGGCCGCGCTTGGGCAGCAGCGCGGCCTCCAGCGCGGGGACGTCGAACGGGTCGTGGTGGATGCGTTCCTGGGGAACCCCCTGCCGTAGCAGGGTGTTCGCGGCCTGGGTGACCATCTCGACCGGACCCGACAGGAACGCCTCGTGCTGATACCACGGCCCGAACTCCTGCAGCACCTGCGGCAGCGTGCCTTCCAGACCGACGATGCGCTCGTGGGAGACGGCGGCGCGCACCGAGAGCCAGTGATGGCGCTGCGACATCCTGAGCATGTCGTCGAGCCCGTAGAGCTCGTCGGCGGTACGCGCGCCGACGAAGACGTCGACGTAGCGCCGGATGCCGTTGCGGGCGGCCTGCTCTACCAGCGCGCGGATCGGGGCCATGCCGGTCCCCCCGGCCACGCACACCAAGTCGCGGTCGCTGCTCGGGTCGAGCGTCATATCGCCCTGGGTCGGCCCCAGTTGCACCCGGTCCCCGGGCTTGGCCCGGTGCACCAGCGCCGGACTCACCTGCCCGCCGGGCACCGCCCGTACGTGGAAGGTGATCGTATTGTCCGGGCGGGGGGCGTGCGCGGGCGAGTAGTAGCGCCACGCCCTGGGCTGCCAGGGCGTCTCCAGGCCGGCGTACTGGCCCGCGGTGTACGGGTACGGGGTATCGGGGCGCACGGTGATCTCCGCGATGCCGTGGCCGCGCTGCACATGGTGGATGACCTCGGCCGGCCATACCGCCGGGGCCACCAGGGCGTCCTGCTCGGCGGCGTACGACATCACCGCGGCGACCAGCCCGTACGCCCTGGTCCACACCTCCGCCAGCTCCGGGCTCCAGGCCGGCCCGGCGTACCGCTCCAAGGAGGCCAGCAGGCACTCGCCGACCGCGGGGTAGTGGCCGCTGAGGGCGCCGAACTTGCGGTGGTCGCGGCCCAGGCGGCTGCAGAACCGGATCAGGTTGTCCGGATCATCGACCAGGTCGACGATCCGGAGCAGACCGCGCAGCAGCCGGTCGCGCTGCACATCCATATTCTCCGGGAACAGGTGCCGTACCTGAGGATAGCGGGTGAACAAGATGGCGTAGAAGTAGACGGTCATGTCCCCGGCGAAGGGGCTCACGACGGCGACGCTGGCTCGCAGCAGAGCGATCTCGTCATCTGCCAGCGGAACCAGGACCGGCGGGGTAAGTGTTACCGCGGGTGGCGGCATTGGTGCCCCCGATGATTCGGGCGGTAAGGATATCCGGGTGGATTCATCACCGTCCGAAGGGCGCTGCTGTCTGCCTCCGGGGCGAGATGCGCGTGTGGAAAATCTCACTCAGCACACCTCGTTTTTGCTCTGCATCATCGTCACCAAAGAAAGGGTAAGAGCCTTGCGGACAGGCGGGTCTGACGACGGGGTGAGGCGCCACGACGAGGGTCGCCGCCGCGCCGGGCCGCAGGTGGCCCGGCCCATGCGGGTCCGTCCAGGTCCGCCGGCCGGTACTCACGACCGCGGGGGGTGTCCGGGCAAGCTATGACATGCGCAGTCCTCGTCCTTGTCTGTCGCCCTTAGTCCGCCGCACCGGCCGGCCGACCTCAGCAGAGCAGTGCGACAGCGCCGCAAAGCACTGGCATGCGATCAGATCCCGCATGGGCAGGAGGACTCCTCGGATATTCGACGGTCGGACCCGAACGATACGGCCCCGGCTACCTTAGTGGGTCAACTTCATGTGTCAACGCGGGGCGATTAGGGCCAGGCCCCGCCAATGGGCGGCCTTCCCGATTTAGCCGTGTATCACGGTGATTGCCGCGAGGCGGCGGGATCGCGATTCCGGGGCAGAAGTCGTGCTTCACCTTCGGACATGCGCACGCCGGGACGCGGGCGGTCACGGCAGGGCGCGGGGTGCGCGGGCCGGGTCGGGCGCTCCGGGAGGCCGCCACAAACAGAACCGCGGTTCTGGGTTATGCTGCCCCACAAGCAGAACGTCCATTCTTTTTGTGGAGGGTGCCATGCCCCGCCTCACCGACGCGCGCAAGGACCTGCGGCGCGCCCAGATCGCCGAGGCGGCCGTGCGCTGCTTCGGTCGCACCGGCCTGGAGCGGACCTCCATCGCCGACATCACCGCCGAGTCCGGCCTCTCGGCGGGTTCGATCTACGCCCACTACCGCAACAAGGCCGACCTGGTCCGGGCCGCCGCCCGCGACGTGCTCGCCAGGCGCGCCGACGTCCTCGGCGAGTACGCCGCCAGCGAGGCCCCGCCCGACCCCGACGAGCTGCTCGCCCGCCTGGTCGCCGCGATCGACCCCGTCGAGGCCCGGGTCGGCGTACAGACCTGGGGTGAGGCCACCACCGACCCGGAGGTGCACGACATCGTCGTCGACATGATCGACCGGATGGGCGCGATGCTGCACGACTGCGTCACGGCCTGGCTGGTCAAGGTCGAGCACCAAGAGCCCGCGCGGGCCCGGGAGTCGGCCGCGCCCGTCGCCCGCCGCGTATCGGCGCTCTACCAGGCCGAACTGCTGCACGCCGCGCTGCGCTCCCCCGCCGGGACGGCCGCGCGATGACCGCCCTGAAGGCGGTGCTCGCCGGCCGCGCCGTCTCCCGCATCGGCTACGGCGCGTTGCAGCTCGAGCGCCTGCACGACCGCCGCGAGGAGGCCGTCGCGCTGCTGCGGCGCGCGGTCGAGCTCGGCGTCGACCACGTGGACACCGCCGAGTTCTACGGCTTCGGTTTCGTCAATGACGTGATCCGCGAGGTGCTGCGCGATCAGGACGGACTCCTCGTCGTCACCAAGGTCGGCGCTGCCCCCGATCCCGGCGGACCGCTGCCGCTGCGTCTGGCGCAGCGGCCCGAGCAGCTGCGCGCGGCCGTCGAGGACAACTTGCGCGGCCTCGGCGTCGAGCGGCTCCCGGTGGTCAACCTGCGCCGCCTCGACTCCGGCCCCGGGCTGCGTCCCGAGGGCGACCAGATCGTCGACCTCGACGACCAGCTCGCGATGATGACCGCCCTGCGCGACGAGGGCAAGATCGGCGCGATCGGCCTGGGCAGCGTCACCGCCGACGGCCTGCGCCGCGCCCTGCCGGCGGGCATCGTCTGCGTACAGAACGCGTACAGCCTGGTCTCCCGCGACGACGAGGACATGCTCGCGCTGTGCGCGGCCGAGGGCATCGCCTGGGTGCCGTTCTTCCCGCTCGGCGGGGCCTTCCCGGGACTGCCCAAGGTCACCGACGAGCCGGCGGTGCACGCCGTGGCCGAGTCCCTGGGCGTCACGCCCGCCCAAGTCGGCCTGGCATGGCTGCTGCACCACGCCCCGAACGTGCTGCTCATCCCGGGCACCGCCGACGCCGGCCACCTCGCGGCCAACTGGGCGGCGGCAGAGATCCGTCTCGATGCCGCGGCCCTCACGGCCCTCGACGCCGTCGAGTCCCGCTCCGGCGAACTCCCCATCGGCTGACCCGAAGCCACCGGAGCGCCAGCGGGCCGTGCCCGCGACGCGCCCACCCCCGTCGGCCTCCGGACGGCGCCACACGACCCATCCCCATCAGCAAGGCTCCCGAGGACGGATCATGAAGGCCATTGTTCACCGCGAGACAGGCGGCCCCGACGTTCTGCGGTTCGTCGACCGCGCAGTGCCCGAGCCCGCGGCCGGCGAGGTCCGGGTCCGGGTCGCCGTCTCCGGCGTCAACCCGACGGACTGGCAGGCTCGTTCGGGCGCCCACCCCGGGCGGTGGGACGAGGCGACCCCGCATCTGGACGGCGCCGGAGTGATCGACGCGGTCGGCGAGGGAGTGGACCGGAACCGGATCGGCTCGCGCGTATGGCTGTTCATGGCCGCGGCCGGGCGACCCACCGGCACCGCCGCCGAGTTCACCGTCGTACCCGCCGACCGGGCGCTGCCGCTGCCCGACGAGGCCGGATTCGACATCGGCGCCTCGCTCGGCGTGCCCGCGCTCACCGCTCACCGCGCGCTCAGCGTCGCCGAGGACGGACCGAGCCGCCTTGGGCCCGGAGCGCTCGACGGCAAGGTGGTGCTCGCGGCGGGCGGGGCGGGGGCGGTCGGGCACGCGGTGATCCAGCTCGCCCGGTGGGCGGGCGCCAGGGTCGTCGCGACCGTCAGCGGTCCGGCCAAAGCCCGCCTGGCCACCGCCGCGGGCGCCCACCACGTCGTCAACTACCGCGAGGGCGACCCGGCCGCCGGGATCCGCGCGATCGCCCCGGACGGTGTCGACATCGTCGCCGAAGTCGCACTCGGCGCGAATCTGGCGCTGGACCTGGCGGTACTGCGGCCCCGCGGCACGATCTCGGCCTACGCCAACGACGGCGGCAAGCCCGTCGGACTGGACACGCTGCGGGCGATGGTGCTCAACGCGCGCTTCCAGTTCCTGGTGCTCTACACGGCCGGACCGCAGGCACGGGCCGCGGCGGTCGAGGACGTCGCCACCGCGCTCCGCGACGGCGCCCTGCCGGTCGGCGAGGAGCACGGCCTGCCCCTGGTCCGCTTCCCGCTCGACCGCACGGCCGACGCCCACCGGGCGGTGGAGAGCGGCGCGGTCGGCAAGGTCCTGGTCGACGTCGCCCCGTAAGGCGGGCCGGCATTCTTCGCGCCCCGCGGGAGTCTGCGACCTGCGGGGCCGCTGGCCTCCAGCCCTCTTCGGCGGGCGGCCGGGAGCCGCCGCCCGTCCGCCGGCTCCGGTTCGGCGTCCGCGGCGCGCTGACACCGAGTTGAGGCACGTGGTTCGGAGGCACGTGGTTCGGAGGCACGTGGTTCGGACGAGGGCGCCACCGGCGGTCGGCGGTCGCCCCCGCCGTGCCGGGGCCGTCCCCCTCCCGCGAACACCGCGGCCGAACGCCCGGGACACACCGCGGTCCCCCCGCACCGGCGCGAACGAGTCACCGCCCGGCCCGCGTTCGTCCCACGCCGTGGCCGGTTCTCGCGAGGCTCTATCCCAGGTTCGCAAGTCCCCGCTCAGGGTTTTGACGCTTCTATTGACGAGACCTGAACATCCCTTTACCTTCTGAATTCTGAGAGCGCTCTCTTCTGATCGACCACCCTCACCAGGACGACAAGTCCTCCCCCCACAAGGAGAGTTGTGATCACGCGCACCCGTATCCGCCGCCATGGGCGCCCCGCGCGCCGATGGCGGAACCTGCTCATCGGCTTCGCGTTGGCAGGCGTCACCGCATCCACCCTCTACGTCGGCTCCACAGCCGCGCAGGCAGCACCCACGCTGATCTCCCAGGGCCACACGGCCACCTCCTCGACGACCGAGAACGGCGGCACCCCCGCCTCGTCGGCCGTCGACGGCAACCTCGGCACCCGGTGGTCCAGCGCCGCCGCCGACGGCCAGTGGCTCCAGGTCGACCTGGGCGCGACCGCCACCGTGAACCGGGTCGTGCTCAACTGGGAGGCGGCCTACGCCAAGGGCTTCCAGATCCAGACCTCGGCCAACGGCACGGCCTGGACCACCATCCAGACCACCACCAACGGCACCGGCGGCAACCAGACGCTGGACGTCTCCGGCAGCGGACGGTACGTCCGGGTGCTGGCCACCCAGCGCGCCACGCAATGGGGCGTCTCGCTCTGGGAGTTCCAGGTGTTCGGCGAAGGCGGTGCCACCACCACGCCGACCATTCCGCCCGGCGCCGTCAGAGTGGCCGAATTCCTGGCCGAATGCCCGTACACCCACCGGCTGCCCGACGATCCCATCGTGCTGCCGAACCTGCCGGGCGCCTCGCACATGCACAGCTTCTTCGGCAACAACTCGACCAATGCCGCCTCCACGCTCAGCAGCCTGGAAGTCTCCGGCGGCTCCTGCAACCCGGCGATCGACATCTCGTCGTACTGGGTACCGACCCTGTACGCGGACAATGTCGCGGTCGAGCCCACCGGCACGACTTTCTACTACCTCGGTGAAGGCGTCCGCGACGATGTGATCGCGCGGATCCAGCCCTTCCCCCGGGGTCTGCGGATCGTGGCGGGCAACGCCAAGGCGACCGGTGTCAACGACAACACCATCGCGCGCTGGTCCTGCCTGCACGCCAACGAGGCCGGCGCGTCGCACGACTTCGTCAACTGCCCGGCCGGCACCATGCTGGAGTCCTACCTCGACTTCCCGCAGTGCTGGAACGGCCGTGACCTGGACTCCGCCGACCACAAGAGCCACATGGCGTACCCGGTGAAGGGCGAATGCCCGGCCACCCACCCGGTGCCGGTGCCCAAGCTCCGCCAGGTGCTGCGCTACCCGGTGAACGGGGACCCGTCGCGCTTCCGGCTCGCCTCGGGCGGCGGCTACACCATGCACGGTGACTTCTTCAACGTATGGCCGGAAGCCGAACTGGCACGCCGGGTGCACGACTGCATCAACCCGATCGTCAAGTGCGGGGCCGACGGTCGTCCCTGACCCAGCCGCGCCATCCACCCGGCGGGGACGGGACCGGCCACCGGTCCCGTCCCCGCCGGTCCACCCATCCACGCTCCTGCCGCCGCCCGTGGCCGCCGTGCGGTCGGCGCGCCCGGGAGCCACCGGAAGCGCACCCCTGGAGTGCAGCAGATGAGAGCCCCTACCGTCGCCGCCGTCCTGCTCGCCGCGATCCTCGCCGCGGGATGCTCGGCCGAGTCCGGCTCAGCGCCGGCCCCCCGGGGCGCCACCGCCGCCCCGGCCTCCGCCGCGGGTACGGGGGGCACCGGGCAGCTCAACCCCACCGATCTGGCCTGGGCCCAGCTGCTCAAACCGATGGACGAGCAGGTCATGGCCATGGTCGAGCTGGCCCCGAGCCACGCCGCGACCGCCGCCGTCCGGCAGCTGGCGCGGCGGGTCTCCCCCGATTGCGCCGCCGAACTCACCTCCCTGGACGGGCTGCTGAGGAGCGCCGGCCAGGATCCCGCCGTCAACATCCATGAAGGCCACCACATGCCCGGGATGATGACCGCCGAGGAGTTCACGTCACTGGGCGAGAGCAAGGGGGCCGCCTTCGACCGGCTCTTCCTGCGGCGCCTGCGCGAGCACGGGGAGCAGGCCGCCCGGCTCGCCGCCTCGGAGAGCCAGGCGGGCAGCGACCCGTCGGCCCGGGCGCTCGCCCGGACGATCGCCGAGGCCCGAACCGAGCAGCTGGCCGAGGTCACCAGGGCGGGCGGCTGACCACCGCCGGCCTGCCGCCGGGGGCTTGACCGGTCCTGACGATCCATCGGCGCCGGCAAGGTCAGTCCGACGCCAACTCCGCCGGGCCGCCTTCCGTGACGTGGACCGGAACACCGTCCGCGAGGATGCTCAGGTCGTCGAGCAGGGCGGCCGACCGGGCACCCTCGGCGGTGGTGGTGACATCGATGCCCGAGGCGTCGGGGGCGGGGCCCAAGGTGTACACGGGGAAGCCGGCGACGGTGGTCTTCTCGCTCATCGCGTCCACCACCCGCACAAGGGCGCGCTCGGAGTAGCGGCAGCGGTAGACGTCCAGGCGGCCGAGGTCGATGCCGGGGTGGGCCCTCTTGGCCGCCTCGGCCATCCGCCGACCGGCGGCCGGGTCGGTGAAGCACAGCGCGACGCGTCCGACCGGCTGGTCGACCACCAGACTGCCGTACGTGGCGGCGTACTCGGGGTACGAGTGCGGGTCGAGCGCCACGGCGAGGGCCTGGGCTCCGGGTGTGCTCCGCACCGGCTCCGGTCGGTTCCGCCACCCGTCGCCCGACGGACAGGCCGCCGCGGACAGCGCGGCGGACGGAGGGCTGGGCGAGGCGCCCCCGATACGCGCCGGACGGTGCTGTGGTGTGGGATCGGCGCACCCGGTCAGAGCGGCCGCGGCCGCGGCCGTACAGACGATCAGAGCGGCTGAGCTGCGAAGGACGTTCATGGCACTCTCCTCCTCGGCAGGCGGCGACGGGACAGCCGTCCGTCTCCCCCCGGCGCCGGCGCGATGTCCCTTGGACGCAAGCGCCGACCGGCCGGTTCCGCGATCCGCCGGGCAGCGGAGGAGGGGGCTCCCCGCTCGGTCCGCCGGGCGTGGCCACCGGACCAGCCGCCCGAACGCGTGCACCCGTACGGCCCGCCGACCGGACGGCCCCGCGTGATCGGCGGGTGCGGGAGAATCACCGGGTGTACGCCTCGATCCGCGCACTCGACGACCTGCTCGGCTCCCTGCCGGCCGCCGGCTCCGCACGGCGGCGCCAGCTCGGCGCGTTCCGCGGCGAACTCTCCCGCGCCCTCGACCTCGACGGCTTCCACCCGGCCCGCGGCGACCTGACCGTTCTGCTCGACCACACCCTGCTGCGGCGCTACTTCGAGATCGCCGAGTCCGGCGCGCTCAGGGAACGGCTCGTCCACGGCGGCAGACCCCCGACCAGCCCGGCGACCAACCAGGCCCGGCGCGACTGCGTCGACATCATGCTCACCGCGGCCGGGCGCCCCCGACTGCAACCCGCCACCCGTCCCTGGGGACGGCAGCCGGACACCCGGCCGGCCGTCGCCCTGCGGCCCACCCCGAGCGCCGGCGAACTCGCCGCACTGCGGCGGCGACTGGGCACCGCCCTGCCTTCACCCCTCGACCCCGGCCGGGCCCGCTTCACCGCGATGATCGCCATGGTCCTCGACACCGCCGCCCGCGCCGGCGAACTGGCCGCCCAGCGACTCGACGACCTGGACGAGGACCTGCTCCACGTGGACGTACGCCGATGGCCGCAGCACGGCACCGCCCCGACCACCACCGCGATCCGGGACGTACTGCCGCTGTCGCTGCTGACCACCACCGCCCTGCGGCAGTGGCTGTCCGCCCGTCAGCGGCTCACCGCCGGTCTCCAGGGCAGCGCCACAGCCCTGTGGGTGAGCCTGCGCGCCAACCACACCGGCCTGCCCGACGACCAGGGCCGCACCAGCATGCGCCCACCCGGCCTCCCCCTCGAAGAACGCGGTCTCGCCCGCGCCTACGCCACCGGACGCCACCGCTACGAACTCGCCCACCTGCTCCCGCCCAAACTGGAACAGCTCCGCCGCGCGACCGCCGAGCACCTGAACATCCCGTGAAGCCCGGTCCACGCTGCTGCCAGGTCCTCTGTCGTGGCGGCGGACAAGGGCGCCTGGGGCCTGTTATTAGACCCTGTCCAGGGTGCGAATCGGACCGAACCACAGCGGCCGACGCAACCCCTTTACGTTCAGGGGTCGTTCATGCGTCACTCATGGCGCGTGCACATCAAGCACCTCGCCCGCACCAGCGCCACCGCTGGATACTGAACCGCCCGGCGCACCCGTGCCCCGCCCTCCCCGGCAGACACGGGCGCCCGGCCGCACGAGGGCTACGCGAGTAGAGCACCAGCCGGAGAGCACTCCCCACCCCACCACCACGCGCCAGGAGGAAAGCCTTGTTCTCCCGAATACGAACCACCAGGGCTGTGCAGCGGAAACTGATGACGGCCGGAGTCCTCGCCGCGAGCCTGGCGCTCGCCGCGACGGTCTCCGCGGGTACGGCCTCCGCCCGGGCGACGGCACGGGACGGCGCCATCCCCCTCGGCCAGGGATACATGGGCGCCGGCTATCTCCAGGACGGCAAGAGCTTCGCGCCGGACACGCGCCACCTCCAGCTCGACGCCCAGGGGATCGCGTCACCGAACGTGACCTATCCCGCGGGGATCGACGTCTCGCACTACCAGGGGACGATCAACTGGACGTCGGTGAAGTCCGCGGGCATCCAGTTCGCCTTCATCAAGGCGACCGAGAGCACCACGTACAAGGACCCCGATTTCAGCGCGAACTACCTGAACGCCTACAACGCCAAGGTGATCCGCGGGGCGTACCACTTCGCCCGCCCCGACCTCTCCAGTGGCGCGACGCAGGCGACGTACTTCGCCGCGAACGGCGGCGCCTGGTCGGCCGACGGCCTGACGCTGCCGGGGATGCTCGACCTCGAAGGCGGCTGCTACGGCAAGTCCACCTCCGCGATGCAGTCGTGGATCCTCGACTTCTACACCACGTACAAGGCGAAGACGGGCCGCGACATCCTCATCTACACCAGCCCCAGCTGGTGGAACTCCTGCACGGGCGGCTGGAGCGGGATGTACTCCAAGAGCCCGCTGGTCGTGGCGAACTGGACGACGGCGGCCAGCCCCTCCATCCCGAGCGGCTTCCCGTACTGGACCTTCTGGCAGTACACCGACTCCGGATCGGTGAGCGGCATCTCGGGCGCGGTGGACCGCGACCGGTTCAGCGCCGACAGCTCCCGCCTGGTGGCCCTGGCCAACAACACCCCCTGACGCACCGCGCCTCCAGGACCGTCCGCGCCCCGGCCGCCGCACCGGCGCCCGGGGCCGGGCCGGGGAGACCGCGCGGTAGCCTACGGGCACCTGTGCCGCGCGGATCCAACGACCCGGCAGGGCACCTGGAAGGAACGGGAGGACGGCGTTGACCGACCAGGGATTCCCCGTCGAGGAGATCGACACCACCAGGCCCCATCCGGCCCGTATGTACGACTACTACCTCGGCGGGAAGGACAACTACCAGGTCGACCGCGAGGCCGCGCAGCGCGTGATCGACCTGTTCCCGGACATCGTGCCCATGGCCCGGGGCAACCGGGAGTTCATCCACCGGGCGGTGCGCTTCGTGGTGGAGAGCGGTGTCCGGCAGATCATCGACATCGGCACCGGCATTCCCACCGCGCCCAACACCCACCATGTGGCGCACGAGGTGTCGCCCGAGGTCCGTGTCGTGTACGTGGACAACGATCCGATCGTGGCGACGTACGCCGGGGCGCATCTGCTGGGCGCGGGGAACACCGGCTTCCTGCTCGGTGATCTGCGCGACCCGGAGCGCATCCTGGGGCATCCGGCCATCGGGGAACTGATCGACTTCGGCCGGCCGGTCGGGCTGATGCTGGCCGCCGTCCTGCACTTCGTCCGGGATGACGAGGACCCCGCGGGGCTGGTCGCCGCCTACCGGGAAGCGCTGCCCGCCGGCAGCCACCTGATCCTCAGCCATACGACCGGCGACTTCCACCGGCTGGACGGCGACGCGGGGGAAGCCCGGGACGTCTACCGGGACAAGGGCGCCACCGCCACGCTCACCCTGCGGTCCCACGAAGAGGTGCTGGGCTTCTTCGACGGCTTCGAGCTGGCCGAGCCCGGACTGGTCCAACCGCCGCTCTGGCGTCCCGACGGCCCGGTGCCGACGGAGCGGGAAATGGCGCGTGTCGGCTTCTACGGCGGTGTCGGCATCAAGCTCTGACACCCCGGCCGCACCCACCGCGCGCGCCGACGCCCCGCGCCGTCGCAGCGGAGTGCACCGGCCGCCGCTGATCCGCCGCGAGGCCATATCCGGGCGGCCGTATCAGAGTTGCAAAAAATGAGCCGGGTTCTTGCAATGTCCGGTCGCTGCCTTGACGTGTACCGGCTCAGAGCGATTGGCTTCCGGCAAACAGAGCTTCCCCGCCCGCCCGGTCACCACCGGGCGCGAACCCGCACGTCTGTCGTGTCCGCCCCTGTCCCCCACGGCACGGGGCCCCTTCGAGAGGACACATTCCATGCACCGTCTTCGCAACTGCGCCGCCGGCCTGCTGGCCCTGGGGGTGATCACCGCGCTGTCGGCCCCCACTGCCATCGCCGCCGGATCCCCCCGCCAGGCCCCTGCCCGCTCCGCAGCCGCGGCCCGGCCCGCCGCGACCACACCCGGGACGCTGTGGTCCACGCAGCTGGACTTCGACAACAACGGCACGCCCTGGTCCGAGGCCAGCTTCGCCGCGCTGAAGGCCAAAGGCCTGGACACCGCCGAGATCGACATGCCCTGGAACACGATCGAGCCCTCCCAGGGCACGTTCGACTTCACCGAGCTGGACCAGGAAGTGGCCAACGCCGGGGCGGCCGGCATCCATCTGGTGCCGATCTTCTGGTCCTCCGGCTGGGGCGGCAGTCCCGCCTCCTGGGTGACCAGCCGCGAGGTCAGCAGCACCGGGGTGCAGAGCCCGGCCCCGGTCTGGTGGGACCCCGTCACCGAGCCCGCGTACCTCACCTACGTGACCGACACGGTCAAGCACATCGCCGGCGCCGCCGGTTACGGTGGCAGCATCCTGGACTACGGCTTCCTGGACGCCCAGTGGGACGACGCGGGCGGCGCGTCGGGCTGGGCGCAGGCGGACATCGACAAGTTCCACACCGCCTACCTGCCGCAGACCTACGGCACCATCGCCGCGTTCAACACGGCGAACGGGACGACGTACACGTCCTTCGGCCAGGTGCCCGCGGCCGCGCCCGGCCAGCCGCTGGCCTCCGTCTACCAGAAGTTCCGGGTCTGGAGCGTGCAGACCACCTACGCCGCGCTGACCGCCGACGTGCGGGCGGTGACCAGCACGCCGCTCTACTACTACTTCGGCGGCCACATCGGGAACGCGGTCAACTACGCGAACATCCCGGACGTCTTCTTCGCCCTGGCCAAGCAGTACAACGTCACGGTCATCGAGGACGCGGCCGGATCCCCCGGCCTCACGCTGACCTTCGGCAGCCTGGCACGGGCGTACGGCGTCAAGCTGGCCCAGGAGTGGACCGCCCCGAGCGACAGCACCCAGCTGGCCGCGGAGGCGGTGCGGTGGATCTCCAACTACGGGATCGGGCTGCCCCAAGGCGGGGGTGAGGACTTCTTCATCCACGACGGCACCCAGAAGGACACCGTCGGCTGGCCGATCTACACCGGCTGGGTGAGCAATCTGCAAGGACTCTCCGGCTCCTATCCGCAGCAGCCGGCCGCCGTCTACATCGACTTCTCCCAGGCGTACGGCAACGCCTCCGGCGGCAACCTCGGCAGCCCCGAGGACGCGATCACCAGCCTGTGGGACGCGAACCAGGCGGGCTTCGCGGTCGTCACCAGCCAGGAGGTCAACGCCGGGGTGGTCAAACTCTCCAGCTACAAGGCGGTGTTCCCGGTGAACGGCACCGACGCCAACCTGACCGCCTACCAGAAGGCGGGCGGAACACTGCTGACCGCCGGCTCCCAGCTGTCCCAGTACGCCCCGCCGTACGCCACCCTCGCCAACAGCGGTGTGCTCCAGGTGGTGCCCACGATCTCCGGCGCCGGCAACAGCGCGGCGATCACCCTGGCCGATGTCACCTCCGGCACGGCGTACAACAGCAGCATCACCTTCCACTACAACGGTCTGGGCGTGGCGTCGGGCAGCTACCACCTGGTGAACGCCGCCGGTGCGGCGGTGCCGCAGCAGGCCGTGTCCGGCGGTCTGTGCGCCGCCGCGAGCCTCCAACCCGCCTCACTGGCCGAATGGCACCTGGTCGCCGGGGCGATCCCGTCCGGCACCCCGGCCCCGGGCAACTGCGCCGCCTCCGTGCCCACGCCCTGCGGGACCCTGACGGCCAATCAGTCCCTCGCCGTCAACCAGTCGCTGTACTCGTGCGACGGCCGGTTCGACCTGATCCTGCAGGGTGACGCCAACCTCGTGCTCTACCAGGGCGGCACGGCGCTGTGGGCCTCCAACACCTCGGGCACGTCGGGCACCCGCGCGATCCTCCAGGGCGACGGCAACTTCGTCGTCTACACCGCCGCCGGCGCGCCGGTCTGGGCGAGCAACACCGCGGGCAACGCGGGCGCGAAGCTGGTCGTCGGCAACGACGGCAACGTGGTCATCACCAGTGCGACCGGGGCCGCCCTGTGGTCCACCGGCACCGGCGGCCACTGACCGTCTGACCACAGCGGGGAGCCGCCCTCCTGGAGGGTGGCTCCCCGCTCCGGCCCCCGCCCGGTTGGTCCCGGGCGGGGGCCGGTGTGCGGCTGCGTCAGCTCACCGTCCACTTCTGGTTGGCGCCGCCGCCGCACGTCCAGATCTGCAGGCGGGTGCCGTTGGCGGAGGTGTTGCCGGTGACGTCCAGGCACTTGTTGGCGCCGGTGTTGACGATGTCGTGTGCCGCGGAGACGGTCCATTTCTGGGCCGAGGTCCCGTTGCAGTCGTAGAGCTGGACCTTGCTGCCGTCGGCGGTGCCGGCGCTGGCGACGTCCAGGCACTTGCCCAGCGCGCGGATGGTGCCGTCCGAGCCCACCGTCCAGGACTGGGCGGCGGTGCCGTTGCAGTCGTAGAGGTCCACAGGGGTGCTGTTGGCGGTGTTGGCGCCCGCCACGTCCACGCACTTGCCGGCCAGGCCGGTGATCGGGTGGGCGGTGCCCCCGCCCGTGCCGCCGCCGGTGCCGCCGGTGGTGACGTGGACGTAGTCCACCACGAGCTGCTGCGGGAAGGTCGTGCCGGAGTTCGGGTCGCCGGGCCAGTAACCGCCGACCGCGAGGTTGAGGATGATGTAGAAGGGGTGGTCGTAGACCCAGGTGTGGCCGTTGAGATCGGCCGGGGTGCGGGTTTCGTAGACCTGGCCGTCGACCGACCAGGAGATCGAGTTCGGCGACCAGTCGATGGCGAAGGTGTGGAAGGCGTCGGAGAAGCTCTGGCCGTTCGGCAGGGTGTATCCGGCGCCGATGCCGTCCGAACCGGAGTAGCCGGGGCCGTGGATGGTGCCGTGCACGCTGCCCGGCTCGAAGCCGACGTTCTCCATGATGTCGATCTCGCCGCTGTTGGGCCAGCCGACGCTGCCGATGTTGTTGCCGAGCAGCCAGAAGGCGGGCCACATGCCCTGACCGCGCGGCAGCTTCATCCGCGCCTCGAAGTGCCCGTACGCCTGGGTGAACTTCTGCGGCGTGGACAGCCGGGCCGAGGTGTACTGGCAGGTGCCGTACCAGCACTGGTAATTGGACGGGTTTTCCTTGCGGGCAGTGATGACCAGGTCGCCCTGGCCGTCGAGCGCGGCGTTGTGGTTGCCGCTGGTGTAGTACTCGCGCTCGTGGTTGTTGACGTTGTCGCCGGTCTCGTAGCCCCATTTGGAGCTGTCGACGGCGCTGCCGGCCGAACCGTTGAAGTCGTCGGTGAACGTCGCGGTGGCCGCCGCGGGCTGCACGGCGGCCACCGCGACGTTGGCGGTGGTGGCGGTGGTGGACGCCGGGCCGGCGAACGCGGTCTGCTGGAGCAGGCCGCCCAGCAGGAGGGCGGCCGCGGCGGCCAGCGCGAAGGGGCGGATACGTCGGGTGGGGGGAGATGCCGACATGGAAACGGGGCTCCTTGCTCGAAGAGGGCAGGACACCGGAAGCGGTCGTACCGCTGGAGGAAGGCGGACGCCTCGCGCCCGCTACTTCCTTTGGGTCTTAGTTCAGGACGTGATTTAAATGGCGGAGCCGCTGCCCGTCAATGCCTCGGGCAAAGGTCTGTACCTTTGTCCGACTGTGTACCGCCTGTGTCCCGCCGGTGCGTTCCCTGTCCGCGGCCTACCCGCCGATCAGCGGAAGGGCCGCGAAGGTGTGGTGCCGCCACAGCAGCCGGGAGGTCTCCTCCGGGTAGGCGGTGACCGCCGGCCGGGTGTCGAAGAGCTGGACGAGACGCCGGCCGGTGTCGTACGCGGGCCAGCCGGGGTCGCCATCGGTGGCGAACGCGATCCAGGCGGCGCGGAGTCGCGTGGACAGCGCGTCCGCCTCCGGGGAAGGGGGTTCGCCGATCAGGAGGGCGGGCTGCCCGCTGGTCAGGTTGCCGAAGACGAGGGGCACGTCGAGGCCGTGGCAGGCTCCGAGGGTGCCTCCCAGGCCCGGGGCGGGCCAGGTCAGCTCGTAGACATGGGTCCGGCCGCCGGCCGCGCTGTGTGCCTGCGCCAGGTGGAGGCTCGGCATGCGGAACAGCCAGTCGCCGTTGACCAGTTCGTAGAGTTCCTCCGGTCCGGCGGTGGGGAAGCCCTCGCGGTAGCGCCGTGCGCCGTCCGGCCCCGGGGCGAGCTGCTCCAGGGCCGTGTCGGCCTGCTCCTGCGTCACCTGGCCGAGCAGACCGTCGATCAGGCTGAACAGGCGGTGCTCGTCGCGGGTGTGGCCGATCAGGAGCTCGATGTGACGGCCGGCGCCGTCGGCCAGGGCCTGCCAGGGAGTGGCGGGCAGCACGTCGCCGTCGACGACGGGTGCGAACACGATGGGCCGGTGCGTGATCTGCCCCCAGCGTTCCCGCCACTGGCCGATCTTCGAGGAGACGGCCTGGCCCGCCGTGGGCAGCAGCCAGGGATCCACCTCGGACAGGTCGGCCACCGTGGGCAGCTTCCCCAATTCGGCGGCGCAGGCGGCGGCGATCTCGGCAGCCAGCTCCGGCGAGAAGAACGTGCCCGGCGCGGACTGCGCGACCGCCCGGCGGAAGAGCCCGGCCGCCCGCGGCACGGCCAGCAGCGCGGCGACCGAACCGCCGCCCGCCGACTGGCCGAAGACCGTGACCCGGTCCGGATCGCCGCCGAACGCGACGGCGTTGTCACGCACCCACTCCAGGGCGGCGACCTGGTCGAGCAGTCCCCGGTTGGCGGGCGCCCCTTCGATCAGTGCGAAACCCTCCGCGCCGAGGCGGTAGTTGAGGGTCACCACGACGGCTCCGCCCAGGGCCAGCCGTCGTCCGTCGAACTCAGGGAGGCTGGACGCGCCGATCACATATCCGCCACCGGGGATCCACACCATCACGGGCAGACCCGCTCCCGGGGCCGGCTCGGGCGACCAGACGTTGACCGTCAACCAGTTGTCCCCGGCCGCGTCTTCTTCCCGCGCGCCCATGCCGAGGACGCTCGGCTGCGGAGGAGGCGGTCCGTACGACACCGCCGTCCGGACGCCGTCCCAACTCCGCACCGGCCGCGGCGCGGCGAACCGGAGCGGACCGACCGGCGGTTCGGCGAAGGGGATACCGCGGAAGACCGCGACCCCTGCCTCCCGGCTGCCGCGCACGACTCCGGCGGCCGTACGGACTTCCGGCTCCGACTCCGACTCCGACGGCCTCGACAGGGCTGGGCTCACTGCTGCTTCCTCTCCGGCAGGTGATGCGCGGTCCGCTGCCTCGTCCGCGCGGACGCGCGCCATGGCGCGGCCGGCGGCACACCCTCACCGCGGGCTCGAACGACCCGGCTCGCGGAGCATGCCACCCCACCGGCGCGACGGCCACCCGATTTTGAACGGACGGAACCTCGGCCGCTCCATGGTGGCTAGCTCGCGCAGAACTCATTGCCCTCCGGGTCCCGCATGATCCACCAATGTCCCGCCGGGCCCTGGTCCATCTCGCGGACCCGGGTCGCGCCCAGGGCTTCCAGCCGGTTCACCAGGGCGTCGCGGCCGCCGGGCTCGCTGTGGAGGTCCATGTGCAGGCGGTTCTTGACGGTCTTCTCCTCGGGCACCTCCTGGAAGAGCAGACGCCGGCCGCCGCCGACTCCACTGACCTCGTCGAACGGATCGTCCGGGTGCCGGATCGCGGCGTAGCCGCGAAAATTCCGCCGTCCCCGGTGCTCGGCCACGGCCTCCTCGCCGATCCGGCCCGCGGCCAGCAACCGGCCGATGAGGACACTCGCGTCCTCCACCTCGTACTCCAGCGCGGCCGCCCAGAAGTCCGCGAGCGCGGGCGCGTTCCTGCTGTCGACTACCAGCTTCCAGTTCAGTGGCATGCCGCCGGTTATATCCGGGCCTCGGCCCGGCGGCCCGGACCCGGCGGGATGTCCGTGTCGGGTCCGGGCACTCGGGCCGAGCCGGGGGTCAGAACGCCTCTTCGCCCTCGCCGAGGCCGATCCCGGTGGTCCATGAGGTGAGGGAGACGCCGCCCGAGTAGATGTCGGTCTCGCCGGGGAACAGGAAGTTCACCGAGCGGCTCGTCCCGTCCGGCATGGCGAGGGTCAGTGTGGTGACCTTGAGGGTGTGCTCGGTGGTGTCCGGCGCGGAGTAGAAGACCGTGGTGTGCAGGGGGGAGTTGGTGCGCAGCACGAGCGTGCCGCCGCGGCCGTTCACGGTCACCGGAATCGGCTTCTTCTGGTCCGGGGGGCCGCTGACCGACACCAGGGGGGTGTCGGTCAGCGCGCAGGTCACGCCGTCGTGCGCGAGCAGGGTGATCTGGAAGCTGCGCTGGCCGAGTCCGGCGCTCAGGCCGCCGAAGTAGAACGACACGTCGTTGACACCGCACGGCCGGGCGACGGCGCCGGCGGTGGCTTTCGTGTCGGCCGCGGGTGCGGCGCTGGCCGGCCCGAGGCCGACGAGTGTCGCCGTGCCGAGCGCGGCGACGGCCGCGGCGGTCAGCGCCGCGGTACGGGTTTTCCGCATGGGAGTCCC
Organism: Streptomyces polygonati; assembly: GCF_042650325.1. NCBI lineage: Bacteria > Bacillati > Actinomycetota > Actinomycetes > Kitasatosporales > Streptomycetaceae > Streptomyces > Streptomyces polygonati. The sequence goes on from NZ_JBHSBB010000012.1 coordinate 63,199, forward strand.
TTCCTCATGGTGTGGTGGTGTGCGGATCGATCGCCGTCGGACGGGTCAGAACGCGCCCAGGCCGTGGGGCATGCCCAGGCCCGTGGGTCCGTCCCAGCCGGGTCCCGCCGTGCAGAGGGACGCGCTGACGCCGCTGTAGTCGGCGCACAGGTGGTAGCTCTCGTTGTCGCCCGACACGATGTCGGTGAAGTCGGCCGCGGGGGCGCCGTACAGCGACTTCGGCCCGTTCACCCGTGCGAGGTGCCCGGCCCGGACGAAGAGTCCCGCGATGTACGGCGCGGAGGCGCTCGTACCGCCCACGACGAGCCACTTGCCGGGCTCGTGGTCGCTCGGCGCGTAGGTGTCGTAGACCGACACCCCGGTCGCCGGGTCGGCGTCGGCGGACACGTCCGCGGCGGCCCGGTGGTGCCCGCAGGCGGCCGTCACCGCGGCGGGCTGCCCGGTGGCGGCGGCGAAGTCGGTCTCGCAGCCGCTGCCGCCGCTCCACCAGGCGGTCGGGTCGCCGGTGGCGGGCAGCGTCACACCGCCGACGCTTATCACGGACGGGAGGTCGGACGGCCACGACTGGTGGACGCCGCCGTTGAAGCCCGAGTCACCGGTGGACGCGGCGATGGCGACGCCCTTGTGGTTCAGCGCCGCCAGGATGGAGCCCCGGGTGTTGGTGACGTCCGCGCTGTAGCCGTAACTGATGCTGACCGCCGACGCGTCGCTCGCCACGGCGGTGTTGACGGCCTGGGCGAAGTCGCCGGTGGAGACGTCGTTGTCGTCCTGGGCGTCCTGCCACGGGACGGAGATCTCCAGGAGGTGGCACGAGGGGCACGCCGCGGAGGCCATGTCCAGGTCGAGGGCGGTCTCGACCGCCACCTCCTCCTCGACGAAAGCGCCCTGTCCGGTGGGCTGCGGCGTCGGCTGGGCGCCGCCGGTGTAGTCCTTCAGCGTCAGGCAGCCGGACGCGGTCGTGCAGGCCGGAAGGCCGAACTTCTTCCGGTAGGCGGTGAGGTCGTGCTCAAGGGTGCCGTAGACACCCGCGTCGATGATGGCGATGGTGCCGGTGCTCTTCGAGGCCGCGGGCAGTCCGTACGCCTGGCTCAGGTCGGCGGGGCCGTAGCCGGCCGGCGCGGCGGCGCGCAGCGGGGTCGTGTCCCCGACCCCGGTGGTGACGACGCGGGCGTCGCACCGGGGGCAGACGGCGGCGGTGCCGTGGGAACGGAGGAGCGATCCGGCCCGGATCTGCTGGTGCAGGGCGGTGACGCTCTCGCCGGTGTTGGCGGTACCGGCGGCGCTGGTGGTGCCGGCGGCGCCGTCCGCCGCGTGCGAGGGGGGCGGAGCGGGGGCCGCCGCCGCGGCGGTGGGGAGGGCCATCGAGGCGGCGGCGAGTGCCGCGGCAGCGAGGCCGCGGGCGCGCCGGGACCGCTGGCCGGACCTCCGTACCGCACGGATCGACCGTATGTCGTTCACTTGTTCGTGCTTCCTTTCTTCCCTGGCGGGGGTGTTTCTTCCCTGCGGGGACGCCCCCGGTGAAGCGCGAAGAGCCGAAGCCGCCGAGCGGCCCGGGGTGTCGAACCCATGACGTACGGCAGCACCACCCGGTTATGTGACGGTGATCACGCCTGTCGCTCAACGGGTCTTTGGCCGGGAGGAGTTGGTGCGTGGCGGCGACCGGAGCCCCGGCGGCGTGCGGTCGTCACCGGGTGCGTATCGCCGCAGCGGCGGACTGAGCCGATCGGTGCAGGTGTCCGGTGCGCGGGCCTGGCGTCCGGGCGCGGCGGGCAGGGATGGAGGCGGAGGTGGCTGCGCATGCCCAGCGGTGACGTGCTCGTACTCGTCGATGAGGACGGCCGGGTGATCGAGTGGGGGCCTCCGGCCGAGGCGCTGCTCGGGTGGTCAGCCGAGGAGGCCGTCGGCCGGGAGGTGACGGCGCTGCTGCCGGAGGCCGCGGCCGACGACGAACTGCGCGGGGAAGGGTTCCCGGAAGCCACGTCGGTGCTGGTCAAGCCGATACTGCTCGGTGCGTCCGTGGTGTGGCGGGTGCTCGTGGCGGAGGACTCCGTGCCGGGGCGGGACGTGGCGATCTTGAATGTCCTCTTCGCACCGTCCCCGGTGGGACTGCACGTCCTCGACGAGGAGCTGCGGGTGGTCCGCCGGAGTACCGCCACCCGCGGCCGGCCCTATCTGCCCGCGGGGCATCCGGTGGGCAGTCGTTTCACCGAGCTGTTCGAGCGAGAGGGCTCCGAGGCGGAGACCGCGGTCGCACGCGGGGTCCTGGAGAGCGGTCAGCCGGTGGTGAACCGGCTCGTCCGGGGCGTGCGGGTGCCGGGCAAGCCCGGACACCGTACGCATTCGGTCTCCTACTTCCGCCTGGAGGGCCCGGACGGCGATGTGCGCGGGCTGATGGCCTCCGAGATGGACGTCACCCAGCGCGAGAACGCGCAGCGTCGCCTGGCGCTCCTGGACGCGGTCCGCGCCCGGGTGGGACACGGGCTGAACCTCGCGGCCGTCTGCCGGGAGCTGGTGGCAGCGATGGTGCCCTCCTTCGCGACCACCGCCGTCGTCGAAGTGATCGAGGACATCGTGCGGGGTGAGGAGCCGCCTGCCGTACCGGTCCGGCAGGATGTCCTCCTGCGCCGGGCGGCCTTCCAGGGCCCCGATCCGGCCTACCCGGTCGGAGAGGTGCGCCCGATGCCGGCCGACACCCCTTTCTCGTACGTCCTCGCCGATCTCCGGCCGCGCCTGCTCGCGATCGAGGACGACACTCCGTGGCTGGACGCCGATCCGGCCCGCGCCGAGATCATCAGACGGTGCGGCGCCCGCTCGCTGATCGTGGCACCGCTGGTCCTGCGCGGCCTGGCGCTGGGCGTGGTCAGCTTCTACCGCGACCGGCGGGTGGACCCCTTCGACGAGGACGACCTCACCGTGGCGTCCGGCAGCTGCGCCCATGCCGCACTGTGCGTCGACAACGTGACCCGCTACATGCGCGAGTGGGTCGTCGCGCAGACCGTGCAGCGCCGGCTGCTCCCCCAGGAACCGGCCGCACAGCCCGCCCTGGACGTCTCCTCGCTGCATCTTCCGCACCCCGACGGCGGCGGCGCCTGGTTCGACACGATCGCCCTGCCCGGCGCACGGACCGCACTGGTCGTCGGTGACGTGGCGGGGGAGGGCATCATCGCGGCGATCACGATGGGACTCCTGCGGACGGCCATCCACACCCTCGCCGCCATGGACCTGCGGCCCGACGAACTGCTGGCGCGCCTCAACGACACCGCGACCCGCCTCGCCGCCGGCTACGCCCCCGGGGATCTCCCGGACCAGGAACCCCTGACCGCCAGTTGCGCCGTCGCGATCTACGATCCGGTCGATCTCACCTGTACGGTCGCCTGCGCCGGGATCGCGGAACCGCTGGCCGTCTTCCCCGACGGCACCTCCGCCAACCTGTCCGTCCCGCCGGGGCCCCCGCTCGCCGATCCGGGCAGGGCCCCGTTCCCCGCGGCGACCGTCGACCTCCCGGAAGGGAGCGTCCTGGCCCTGGGCACCGCCGTCGTCGCCCATGAGCTGCTGGCACCGTCCGGTCCGCTGCGCCCCCTTCTGGACGGCGCCGCCACCAGGCCGTTGCAGGACCTGTGCGACACCATCGGCCCCGAGCTGGACGCCGGCCACCGCGCTGGCGAGCCGCTGCTGCTCCTCGCGCGGACCAAGGCGCTGCCCCGCGACCACGTTCTGACGCTCGCCCTGCCCGCGGACCCCGAGGCCGCACCGATCGCCCGGAAGGCGACCCGCGACCAGCTGGACCAGTGGGGAGTGGACGAGGAGACCGCGTTCACCAGCGAACTCATCGTCAGCGAACTCGTCGGCAACGCCGTCCGGCACGGCGCACCGCCACTGCGCCTGCGCCTCATCCTCGGGAAGATGCTGACCTGCGAGGTCAGCGACGGCGCGACCAGCGCCCCGCACGTGCAGCACGCCCGCACCGTCGACGAGACCGGCCGGGGGCTGTTCATCATGGCGACTCTCGCGGACCAGTGGGGCACCCGCTTCCACGCGCGGGGGAAGACCGTCTGGGCGGAGCAGCCGGCGGGGACGGCGTAGGGCACCGCGCACCGGAAAACGGCCTGGGGGACGCGGTCAGGGCGCGACGAATTGCTGGCCGCCGTCGACCGCGTAGGTCGCGCCGGTGAGCGCCTCGTTGCACATGATGTGGAGGGCCAGGGCGGCCACATCCTCCGGGCCGACGACCCGGCGGATGGGCAGGGTCCTGCGCAGTTCCTCGCGTCGCTGCTCCAGCTGGTCGCCGAGGAGCGAGGCGGACAAGGGCGTGTCGACGAATCCTGGCGCGATGAGGTTCGCCCGGATCGGCGCGAGTTCGACGGCGAGGTTGGCGGTGAGGGCGGGCAGGGCCGCGGTCATGGCGGTCATGACGGACAGGCCGACACCCGGTCGCAGGCCGCCGGTACCCCCGACGAAGAGGAGTGTGCCGCCGGCCCGCACCTTGTCGCGACTACCGAGAGCGACCGCCAGGGTCATCGACATGCGCTGGGCGAAGGCCTGAGTCGCGGCTGCCAGGTCCATGCCGTCCAGTGGCATGTAGGCCGGGCTGCCGGCGGTGAGCAGCACATGGTCGACCGGACCGGGCAGTTCCTCGAAGAACCGCAGGAGGCGGCCGGTGTCGCCGGCGTCGAACGCGGCCGTGGCGACCGGCTCCAGTTCGCGTGCCGCGTCCTGAAGGCGTTCGGCGTTCCGTCCGACCAGAACCACCTGCCCGCCGCCGGCCCGCACCTGCCGGGCCGTCTCCCGCCCGATTCCCGCGCTGGCCCCGATCACCACCACGGTCTGGCCGGCGATGCCGGCCGGGCGCGGCGTCCCCGGGACTCCTCGATCGGCGCTCACCGCGCGCCTGCCCGGTCGGCGGTCGCCGGGAGGCGGCGATCCGGTGTGCTGCCTGTCATCCTTACCTCCAAGGGGCCGAACTCCAGTCCCATCCTCACGCCCCGACCCGATGTCCGCCTCTCGGCCGGGAGGCACCGGGGGCGCCGCTGCTGAGACGCTCAGGCGAACGGGGCGCCGATCCCGACCTCGACCGGGCCGTCGCTGTCCCCGCTCACCTCACCGTGGTAGATCGTGAACGGCGTACCGGCGATCCCGTCGGCGCGAGGGACACCGCCACCGAGCAATCGGTGGATGAACAGCTCCCGGGTCATCTCCGGCTCGGCCACAGGCGTGATGGGCCGCGGGTCGCCCTCGCCGCAGCCTCGGCGGGGCCGACGATGCCGGCTTGCAGTCGGCGGACCTGATCGAGGTAGTCAGCGGTCCAGATCACCCGTACCGCCGTCGCGGTGCCCTCGCCCCCCCGCGCCGGTGAGGTCGCGGCGGACGGTGCCGAGGATCGCCGCTTCCGCGTCGGCGCCGCGTTCCTGCCGGCCGGGCACCCGGTCCGGACCTGTCAAGGCGTGGGCCGTCGTCTCGAACCAGGTAACGAGCGGCGCTGCGACGTCGAGGATCTCCTGGCGTGCCGCGGCGCGGTCACCGGCCGCTGCGGGATCCTGGCGCGCCCAGAGCCGGAGCACGGCGTCGGCGGTGAGCCGGACGACGGCGACCGCGTTGACCAGCCCCGTCACATGTTCCAAGGAGAGGTGCTTGGTGCCGCGTTCGGCCAGGAACTCCCGGAAGGCGTCGTCGAGTCGGCCGGCCGCCGCCGCGGCCCGCCGGGCTTCCTCATCCGGGGCGGGCGCGGCGGACACAGCCTGGTCGCACCGCGTGAGCCCGAAGGCGACGGCGCCGCCGAGATACCGGGCGCTCTCGGTGAGGGCCTCGCTGAGAGTGCGGCCCAGTGCCGACCCCGCTCCCCGCGGCCAGAACAGCAGGCCCACCAGCAGGGCCACCCCGCAGCCGATGCCCATGTCCTCGACCCGGGCGAGACCGAGTTCCAGGCCGGCGGGCTGGATGATGCTGAACAGGATCAGCAGGACGATCGTGAATCCCGCCTGTCCCCCGGTGAACGAGGTGACAGCCGGTTCCAGGCCGATGAAGGCGACCGTCACCGGCAGCAGCACCCAGAAGACAGTGGTGTGGTCGCCGATGGCGAGGATGAGCGCGATGCCGATGATGAAGCCGGCCACGGTCCCGGACAGGGCGCGCACCGTGGTCTGACCGGTGTTCACCGCGTTGGACCGCAGCACCGCGAGGGTGCCGAACACCACCCAGAAGGAATGCTGCACCCCGGTCAGCCGGGCCACCAGCACCGCCAGGCTCAACGCGACCGCTCCGCGCAGGCTGTTGTGCAGCCACACCGAATCCCGTTCCAGGTGGGCGCCCGCCCGCTCGCGGGCGGACATCAGGGCCGAGGCCACGTCCGCGGGATGGTGGCCCAGCACCCGCTGCCACCAGCCGCGCTGCCGGGCGGCGACCGTGAGTCCGATGTTCTCGGCGACGGCCGAGATCGCGAAGCCCATCTCCTTCGCCCGGAAGCTCGGCTCCAGCGAGCCGATGAACTCCGCCGCCCGCGCGCCGGAGGCGTCCTCCGGAGCAGGCCGCGACTCGGCGGCCCCGTGCGGGCGTTGGGGGAGTTGGGGGCGTTGCGGGATGACGGTGGTCACCGCCTGCTCCAGAGCCTCGTGGGCCTGCCACAGCCTGCGTACGTCCGGGGCCAGCCGGCCGGGATCGCCCGACGCCGACTCCAGCAGTTCCGCGCCTCGCTCCAGCAGCGTCAGTGACGCCAGCTTCGCCTCGTACACCGCCGCCTCCGTGGAGGGAGCCGGGCGGGCGGAGGGGGTTCGTTCGATGACGGCGGCGAGCCAGACCATCTGATCGACCAGCCGTACGAGGGTGCGCGCCGCCGTCGACAGTCCGGTGGGCCTCTGGAACGTTCCGAAGAACGACCGGCGCAGCGCTGCCACGCCGTCGGCTGCCTGCTGTGACGCGGGCCGCAGCAGCTCCGCCCGCTGAGGTCCGAAGATGTCGCGGGCGACCTCGACCTCGGCCCGCAGCCGCCGGGCGAGCAGCACGCACGCGCGGGCCGTCGCCAGCCGCAGCGGCTCACGCGTCGGCGCCGGCCACAGGAAGGCGACCGCGATCACCGACGCGGCGCCGGCGAGCAGCCAGCCGGCCAGCCGGTCCGGAACCGAACTCACCGGACCGAGCAGCGAGACCGGCAGCACGAAGCTGATGAGGAGGGTGGTCGTCGCCCCGGCGAGCACCGAGCTGACCACCCCCACGAAGAGCACGGCGAACGACACCACCAGCGTGCCGACCGCGGCGACCCAGACGACCTGGGCGGCCAGTGTGCCCAGCACCACCAGGACCGCGCTGGCCAGCACGAGGGCGATCTGGGCCGCCACTCGCTGACGCAGCGGACCGCCGAAGTCCACGAACAGCATCATCACCAGCGGACCGAACGCCGCGAAGACGGCAAGCGTCGGATTGTCGAGGACCTTCTCCGCGAGGGCGAAGAGCCCGGGCATGATGATCGCGGCGCGAAGCGCCCGGCGCAGCGACGACAGCCCGGGGTCCCGCCCCTGGAGCCACCGCAGGGCAGGGCGCGGAGCCGCCCCTTGAGTACCTGGCCGGCCGGTGCGGCGATTCACCGCCAGGGGAATCCGTCATCCCCGGCGGCGCTGTCCTGCCAGGGGTGCGGGCGGACGGAGCTCGGCGGAGGAGAGGTCGAAGCGCGCACCGCGCCCCTGCCGAGACCGCGGCAGCGGCCAGGAACGGCGGCGGCGCCGGTAGTACCGCGCGTGGTGCGGTTGCGCACGTCTCCTCCAGAGGGGAATCGCGCCGGTGTGGGAGCCCGATCCGATCAGCCGCCGTGTATCCCGGTGCCGGATTCACCATGCCGTGGGCGTTTCCGCACGAGCCCGGCGAGCTGGGTGACGCGGGAGGTGCGTCGGCCAGGGAGACGCACGGGTGCTCGGCCCGGCCCGGCCCGGGCCGGGCCGAGCCGGGCCGAGCCGGGCCGAGCCGGGGAGGATCCGGTCCGGTTCCCGCCCGGGCTCCGTCCTTCAGGCCCCGGCGCCACCGTCGACCGGCACGATCGCGCCGGTCACCATCGAGGCGCGGTCGCTGAGCAGCCATGCGGCCGCCTCGGCCACCTCGCGGGGGTCGGCCATGCGGCCGAGCGGAGTCGCCGCCTTGTTGCGCTCGATGATGCCCGGGGACCGCGCCTCCCACGCCTCGATCATCTCCGTGGCGGTGCCGCCGGGGGTGATGGCGTTCACCCGGATGCCCTCACGGCCCCAGGTCACGGCCGCGGTCTCGGTGATGCTGTTGAGGGCGCGCTTCATCGCGCCGTATGCCGGGAGGGCGGGGTTCGCACGGCGGCTGCCGATGCTCGAGGTGTTGACGATGGCCCCGCCGCCGTTGCGTCGCATGAGTGCGGCCTGGGCGGTCATGGCGGTCCAGTGCGAGCGGAAATTCACCTCGAACTGCTCGTCGATGTCCTCGTCGCTCGTCGTGTCGAGCGGGCCGGGCTGCTGGATCACCGCGCCGTTGTTGAACGCGCCGTCGAGCCGCCCGTGCAGCTCCCCGACACGGTCGACCGCCGCGCGGACGCTCGCACGGTCGGCGAGGTCCAGGGTGACGGCGTCGGCGACGCCTCCGTCGGCGCGGACCTCGGTGACGATCCGCTGGAGGGCGTCGGTGCTGCGGGCGGCGAGCACGACGGCGGCGCCCTCGCGGGCGAAGAGCCGGGCCGCGGCCGCCCCGATGCCGCGGCTGGCGCCGGTGATGAACACGACCTTGCCGGTGAGCAGGCCGATGGGTGCGATGTCGGTGTCGTTCGTCATGCCGGAAGTGTCGGTCCGCCCTCCGGACCGGATACAGGCACAGGCGGTACCAGGATCCGTCGCCGAGCAGGGTGCAGACTCGGGGTATGAACAAGCAGGAGCTCGGGGCGTTCCTCCGCAGCCGTCGCGAGCGGCTCCGGCCGGAGGACGTCGGCCTTCCGTCCGGACCACGCCGCCGGACACCCGGTCTGCGCCGTGAGGAGGCCGCCGTCCTCGCGCACATCTCCACGGAGTACTACGTCCGGCTCGAGCAGGGCAGGGCGCCGCGGCCTTCGGGCGAGGTCCTCGCCGGGATCGCGGCCTCGCTGCGCCTCACGGACGCCGAGTCCGATCACCTCCACGTCCTCGCGGGGACCGCGCCGACCCGCACCCGGCTGCTCCGGCGCGAGGTCCGCCCGAGCATCCTCGCGCTCCTCGACCGGCTGCCGCAGACGGCGGCGTTCGTGACGTCCGCCGCGTTCGAGGTGCTCGCGTGGAACGACCTCGCGGCCGCGCTCATGGAGGACTTCGCCGAACTCGCCCCGGACGACCGCAATCTCGCGCGCCGGGCCTTCCTCGGGCCGGCCGGGCCGGGCCCGGCGCTGTACGGGATCTCCGACGCCGCGGAGTTCCGCCACCATGTCGTCATGGAACTGCGTGCCACCGTCGCCCGCTACCCGGCGGATCCAAGGGTGGCCGGCCTCGTCGCCGAGCTCCGGAGCGCCAGTCCCGAGTTCGCCCGGCTCTGGGAGCGGCACGACGTGCAGGCCGCCCCGATGCTCACGAAGACCTTCCGCCACCCGGTCGTCGGGGAGATCACCGTCGACTGCGACTCGCTCGCGCTCACGGAACGCGACCAACACCTCGTGCTCTACAGCGCGCCACCGGGATCACGCGATGCCGAGGCGCTGGCTCTTCTGCAGGTGATCGGAGCGGAGGCCGGTCATTGTCCGCGGTAGCGGGGCGGTCATGAGGGTGCCGGTCAACCGCGGCCGAACGGCTCGGACGGCACTCCGTTGACGGTGGTTCCGCCCTGCTGCCAGGGGATCGCCGTCTCGATGACGAAATCCGCCGGGAAGTCGAGCTTCGGCGCGGTGAGTGAGCTGAGTTCGGCCAGCTGCTCGTCCGGGACGGTGACGTCCAGGGAGGCCAGATTGTCGTCGAGCTGCTTCACCGTACGGGCGCCGATGATGGTGGAGGTGATCTCCGCCCTGGCCCGCACCCAGGCCAGCGCCACCGCGGCGACCGAGGCGTTCAGCTCGTCGGCGACGCGCTGCAGGACGTCCAGCAGCGTGAAGGTGTCCTCGGAGAGGTGCGCGGCGGCCCACTGGGCGCGGCCGGAGCCTTCGGGCGCGGGGTTGCTCCGCGAGTACTTACCGGACAGCACGCCGCTGGCCAGCGGACTCCAGGGGGTGACGCCGAGGCCGAGTTCGCGGGCGACGCCGAAGAGTTCGCCTTCGACCGTGCGCCGGAGCAGGGAGTATTCGACCTGGATCGCGGTCACGGGTGCCCAGCCGCGGAATTCGGCGATGGTGCCGGCGCGGGCGACTTCCCAGGCGTGGGTGTCCGAGAGCCCGATGTAGCGGATCTTGCCGGCGCGCACCAGGTCGTGCAGGGCCGACATGGTCTCTTCGATCGGGGTGTGGCGGTCGAAGTTGTGCTGCCAGTAGAGGTCGATGTAGTCCGTGCCGAGGCGGCGCAGTGACGCCTCGACCTGCTGCATGATCGCTTTGCGGCCCGCGCCGCCGCCGTTGGGATCGCCGGGGAACATGTTCCCGCCGAACTTCGTGGCCAGAACCAGGCGGTCCCGCAGGCCGGGGTGCTGGGCGAGGTAACTGCCGATGGTTTCCTCGGACTTGCCGCCGTTGTATCCGTTGGCGCTGTCGAGGAAATTCCCGCCCGCCTCCACATAGCGGTCGATGATGCGGTGGGAGGTGTCGGTGTCGGCGCCCCAGCTGGCGTCACCGAATGTCATCGTCCCCAAGGTGAGCGGGCTGATCCGCAGGCCTGAGCGGCCCAGGGTGCGATAGGAGTCGAGTCCCAATGCTTTCTGCCTTCCTCGGTCGGGCGGACGGACTGATCGTCCACAACCTAGCGTGACCCGGGGCGGATAGCCCGCCTCGACATACGACAACGCGACCGCCCCGGCGGCGTTCTGCCGTATGTCCAAAAAGGCGCTCTTGTCCCCGTGACCGGCCCTGGCGAGACTGGCGGAGGACGACGACTCCGGCACCAGGGCAAGGATGAATTCCCCTTCTTCGTAACGAAAGGACCGCCATGAGCCCCCTGGCACTGCAGATCCGTGACGCCGGCCCACTCGAAGTGGCCGTGGAGGAAGAAGAGATCACGTTCGAGGACGACATCGACCCGGGTCGCCGTATCGAGGCGTGTCTGCCCGAGCCCTGGCCGACGGCGACGACCCGGGTCGCCTGCGAGTAGGCGGGAACCTCGCGTGAGCACCGGACCCGGCCCGGCCGACGAGGACGGGTCCGCTGTGCGCGGTTCGGGACCGCACGGCGCGGGCCGTGTCAGGTCCGGCGGGCGGGAGACCGCGGCGCCCGGCCCCGAACGCGGCCTTGAGGAGCGGCTCGAGAGGCTGATCGCGGGCGGCGGGCGGCGTCTGGTCGCCGACGATCCGTGGCTGTGCCTTTTCGCCGCCGGGCCTTCCGCCGGCGAACTCCCCGGCCACGGCTGGAAGCTGCATGTCTCCGCCCGCGCGGAGGATCTGTCACGGGTCGTGGACCTGGTCGTCCCCGTACTGCTGCGGTACGCCTGCGACGCCAAGTTCGCCCGCGGCGCCTCGGAGCTGCGGGCGATGAACGCCGGCGAACGGGACGCGGCGCTCGTCGGGAAGGCCGTCACCGTCTATCCGCGCCCGGAGGACGTGACGGCACTGGGCGGTGAACTCGCCGAGCTGCTGGCCGGCTGGCCGGGCCCCCGGGTGCTCAGCGACCGGCGGATCCGGCCCGACGCCCCCGTCTACTACCGCTACGGACCGTTCCGGGTCTCGGGCGCCGACGAGGCCGCGCTGGTGATGACCGGCCTCGACGGGGTGCGCTTTCCCGGGCGCGCGGGCACCCGCTACCGTCAGCCGCCGTGGGCGGCCGACCCGTTCCGGACGGCCGCGCCACCTGTGGAACGCGCGGCCCGTCTGATCGGCGGTCGCTACCGGATCACCGCGGGCATCGCCCGTTCCCCGCACGGTGATGTCTACCGCGCCGTGGACGCTTCCGGTGAGCGGATGATCGTCAAACAGGCGAGGGCCTACGCCGGTGAGGACGCCGACGGTGTCGACGCCCGCGGCCGCCTGCGCCATGAGCACGCCGTGCTGGCCGCTCTGTCCGGTGTCGACGGGGTCCCCCGGGTCCGCGAACACCTCCGGCACGGCGACGACGAGTATCTGGTCACCACCGACTGCGGTCCTCAGGACCTGCGCCGCGATGTCCTCGGCCACGGGCCGTACCAGTCCGATGTCACGCCCGCCCCCAGCCGCTCCGGAACGGCCGACGGGGTCACCACCAGCCGTGGGATCACCGCGCTGGCAGGCCGTTTGCTGGCCGTGCTCGACGATGTGCACGCCCGCGGTGTCGTGGTGGGCGACCTCAAGCCGTCCAATGTGGTGCTCGGCGACGGCACCGCCTACCTCGTGGACTTCGGGATCAGCGCACTGCACGGTGACCGGCCGGCGGGCGCGACCCCGGGCTACTCGATGCCGGTGTATCGCGCCGGCGGACCCCCCGGACCGGCCGACGACCTGTACGCGCTCGGTGCGACCCTGCACTTCGCGCTGACCGGCATGGACCCGGTGGTCGTCGACCGCGACCACGCCGTCAACCGCGAGCGCACACTTGCCTGCCTGGCCGCCGCGCTCCCCGGCGCCGCGCACCGGCCGGCCCGCGAACTCGTCGCCGGACTCCTGGACGCCGACCCCGTACGGCGGGCCGCCTGCGCCCAGCGGTGGCGGAACCAGGAGTCCCCGGCGGCCCCGGCGCGCCGGCTCCCGGCGCCGCCGAGGATCACCCCCGGCCTGCTCGACGAGCTGATCACGCACACCGCCGCGACCTGCGCGACCGCCGCCGCCGAGCTGCCCGCGGGACCGCGGCCCGCGCCCGGGCAGCAGCACTTCGGGCTGACGCTCTACGACGGTGCGGCCGGTCTGGGCCTGGAACTCCTGCACCACATGGAGCAGCCGGGCGTCCGCCAGGCCGTGGCCGGCCTCGCCCGTCGCACCGCCCGCCACCCCGCCCTGCCGAGCCTGACCGCCGCGCTCCACATCGGCCGCACCGGCGTCGACCTCTTCCTCGACTCGGCCGCCGCGCTCGGTACGTTCCCGCCCCCGCCTCCGCCATCGCCGGGTCCGGGCCCGCGTCCGCGCCCGTACGACGACACCGGTGACCAGATCAGCGGCGCGGCGGGCGCCGGGACCGGGCTGCTGGCGCTGGCCCGGCGCGCCTACGCGGCGGGACGGACGGAGGAAGCCGACGCCCGACTGGCCGCGGCGGGCGAGTGCGTCCGCGCGTTGCTGGCCGCCGACGGCGAGCGGGAGCACCCGGAACCGCCGGGTTCGGCGGCGGCGTCCGAGGCGGCGTTCGCCTTCGGCTTCGCCCACGGCCGGGCGGGCGTCGTCCACTTCCTGCACAGCTACCACCGGTTCACCCATGACCCGGCCGCCGGCGCGGCCGCCCGCCGGGGCCTGGCCGGACTCGTCTCGCACACCCCGCGACTGCTCGCTCTGGCGGCTCGCCCCGAGGCACACCGGCGCTACGGTTCCTGGTGCCGCGGACTCGCCGGGATCGGGACCCTGCTGATCGAGGCCGGCGGGCACGAGGACGACCCGCGGACGATCGACCTGGGGGTGCGCTGCGCCCGGGCGTGCCGCGACCTCGCGCCCCGGATGAGCCCGGTCTCCCAGTGCTGCGGACTGTCCGGCGTCGGCGAACTGCTCATCGACGCCGCGGCGTCGACCGGCGACGACACGCTGTACCGCGCCGCCCAGGACGTGGCGGGGCTGATCCTCACCCGCAGCGGCGGCACCCTGCGGCGCCCCCTGTTCCCCGACAACACCCTCGCGGCGTCGGGACTGGGATGGGCGACCGGCAGCGCGGGCGTCCTGTCCTTCCTGCGCCGCCTGCGCGACCGCGGCGGCCCGCGCCTGTGGACCGACAGCGCGCCGCCCGCGGCCCAGTCGTCCTTCGGACGGTGACGGGCACTCCTCGGCGGCCCGGTCCTGCCGCTCGGGCGGCAGGACCGGGCCCCGGGATCGGCGCGCGCTTTCTAGGCGGGCGTCACCGTCAGGGTGGTCAGCCGGGCATCGGGGACGCGGCGGGTGGAGACGGTGAGTGCGACATAGCGGGCTGTGGCGGCGGTGGTGAGCGACGCCGTGCGGCCGTGGCCGCGCAGGCTTCCCGCGTCCTGGTAGGCGAGGCCGTCAGTGCTGAGGGCGATCGAGGCGTCGGGGACCCGGGAGCCGGTCCACTCGGTGCGGATCTCGCTGAGCGCGGTGGGTGCCCCCAGGTCCACCACCATCCGGCCGCCCGGGCCGGGCCGCCACGAGGTGGCGGGGTTCCCGTCCACCGCGGCGGCGGGGTCGCTCATCCCCGGCGGCAGCGGCGCGGACGGGAAGGTGTCCCGCCCGATCGCCGCGTCGGGGAGCGGATAGGGCGTGGTGTGCGGCACCGTGACCTCGGTCGTGCGGCCCGGCCGTATGTCGGCGGTCACGGCCCGCCCGTCCGGTGTGGTGAGGATCAGCCGGGTGCGCGGCCCGCCGAGCCGTACGGTCGCCGCGTCGACGACCTCGGCCCGCACCCCGGTGGGGACGCGGCCGCCCGCGGCCGGCCGCACGGTGAACCGGGCGGCGGCGACCTGGGCGGAGGCGGCGTCGAGCACCGCGGTGCAGTCGGTGCCGTCGGCGGTCACCACTTGGGCGCCGGCGAAGAGCGTGAGGCGGGAGCGGTCCTGGGGGACGGACACGGTCGTGGTGACCGCGCCGCCGGAGAGGTTGAACAGGCTGAGGTGGCCGCCCGCGGTGCTCGCCGCGACGGCCGCGTGCGCCGCGCTCGGACCGGGCCGCCGTGCCGCGGCGGCGAGGCTCTTCGGGTCGCCGGAGGGCAGTCCCTCGATGAGCAGCGGCTCGGCCGGCCCGTCGGAGAGGACCACCAGGTCGCCGTAGACGGACAGCGGGTTCGCGGCGCCGCGTACGACCAGGCCGGCGCGCCCGTCGACGCTCAGCCAGCCGCCGGTGCTGGTGAGGTCCGCCTCGGGGAAGCGGACGAGGTCGGTCCAGGTCAGTCCGTCGGCCGAGCCCTGGACGCGGTAGGCACTGCCCGCCGCGGTCTCCCAGCGCAGGGTGACCCGGTCGAAGGAGCGGTCGGCGCCGAGGTCCGCGGCGAGCCAGCTGTCGGGCCGGGTCCGCTGGGCGACGGCGACCGCCCAGCGGGTGGCGCCGTTGCCGTCGACGGCCAGTTCGGGGCCCTTGCCGGTGTCGGCGGAGGAGGCGGTGGCGGCCGCGCCCTGAGCGAGGTCGGCGCCGCCTTCGCCGTCCCGGACCTCGAGGGCATAGAGGGAGTAGCCGTATTGCGGGTGCCCGGCGACGCCCTGCATCCGGACGTGGCGCCAGCTGGCGCGCGGGAAAGTGACGGTGTCGACCCGGGGGCCGGGGCCGACGCCGGCGTTGCCGCTGTCCTGGGAGGCGACCGAGGCGTGGCCCTCGGCGGCCGTGTAGGTCCGGCTGCCGTCGAGTCCGGCGACCCCGGGCATGGTGAGGTTCTGTACCTGGAGGTGGCCCTCGCCGGGGGCGGTGCCGGTGGTCGCGTAGACCACCGCGCCGGAGGGGAGGGTGGTGAACCCGGCGTACCCGGTGTCCAGGGTGAGCAGGGTGGCGCTGGTGTCGAGGCCGTCGCGGGCGGTGCGTTGCAGGGTGGCACGGCGGGTGAGCACCTTGGCCCCCACGGTGGGCAGGAACATCGGGGTGGCGCCGCTGAGCGCGAACAGCCAGTCGTCGTGGGCGGGTTGCCAGGCGAACTTCACGAAGCCCGGCTTGGTGACCGCCGCCGCCCAGGCGCCGGGCGTCTGGTGGGCGACCAGCCCCGGGCCGGTGCCGAAGTCCCGTACGCCGGACGCCTGGTCGAACATCTCGCGGTCCGACAGCGGCTGGACGACACCGCCGTGCGCGGCCCGCCACTCGTGCAGCAGGTAGCTGATGGCGACCTCGGCCCGGGCCTCGGGCTCGTACTTCGCCTCGCCGGAGAACTTCGCCAGCTGGTAGAGCGGGGGGTACGCCTGATACGGCGCGAGCCGGGCGGCCATGGCGGCCTCGGCCCATGCGGCGGCGCGGTCGCCGCCGACCTGGGCGAGGAAGGCGAGCGGGATGACATCGCGGCCGTAGAGGTGCTCGCGGTCGGCCACCATCGGCATCAGCGGTTCGCCCGCGTCGCTCATCACCATCCGGATGGTGCGCCAGAGCCGGTCGGCGTTCGGCTGGGCGGTGAGGACCTCCGGCAGCGGCCTGCCCGCGGTGATGAAGTGGATGGCGTTGCGGCCGGACGTGCGCCACAACTCCTCCTGGTAGTGCGGGCCGAAGGAGTTGTGGTTCTCCACGAGGAAGGTGTCGTACAGGTTCTGCGCGGTGTTCGCGCTCACCGGGACGCCGTCCACCAGCGCCGGGTTGGCCAGGTCGGCCGCGGGCAGGCCGGTCTCGTTGCGGCTCCACACCCCGTACGAGGCGGCCCAGTCGGCGTGTCGCGGGTCGTCGGCGGCCCAGGCGAGAGCGGGGGCGAGGGACTGCGCGTAGACCCCCATCTCCTCCAGCTTGGTGTCGCCGACGAAGCCGCCCTTGAGGCCGTTGGTGGTCCAGCCGGCCGACAGCGGGTCGGCGGCGGTGCCCAACGAGACGGTGTACGCGGCCTGTTCGCGTACAAGGGTGTCGACGGCCTGCCGGGTGGCCGGGTCCAACTGGTCCCAGAGCAGGCGGGCGGCGAGGACGAAGTACAGCTGGAAGGTGGTGTCGAAGAAGAGGGTCCTGCCCCATTCGGTGCCGCCGGTCAGCCGGTTGGAGGCGGCGAAGTGCCGCACCGTCGCCAGCGTATGGGCGCGCAGCGTCTCCAGGTCGACGCCGGCCTGCTCCGCGTCGTAGGTCCCGCGGGTCAGCAGCACGGCGTTGCCGAGGACGACCGCGAAGTTGAAGTCGGCCGCCGCGTAGTGGCCCGCGGCGGCGTCCCACTGGGCCTCGGCCCACTTGGTGTGCGTGAGGAGCGCCTGGTAGTAGGCCGCGGCCACGGCGTCGGGGTGCGGCTGCCCGTGGCCGTGGCCGCGCCCCGGGCCGCGTTCCTGGTCCGCGGGGGCGGCGGCGGCCCGTCCGGCGCCGAGCGAGAGCGGTGCGGCGGTGCCGAGGGCGGTGAGGGCGGCCAGTTGGGCGAAGCGGCGTCTGCCGAGACCGGCGGAGTCGTGGGACACGGGAGGACCTCTCAATCCGACAACGTTGTCAGGCCTGGTCATTGTTCTCGCAGATCCGTGTACCGGTCAAGCATCCGGCCGGGATCTTCCGGGTGGCCCGCGACAACGAGCAGGCCGGCGGCCGGTATGTCGAGTTCGGTGGCGGGCTCGGTGAGTCACCGCGGGATCCCTGCCGCAGCCGCTGGCTACAACGGCGCCTGCTGATACGGGTGTTCATCGGGACTGCCCGGGAACGGGCCGGTAGGGTGTGTGGGCGGTCGGCATCTCCGCTCGGCCTCCGCGCTGCTGACGGGCCGTGGTCGGAGCGTGGTCCGCGGGCACGGCCGGCGACCGGTGGGCCGACGCGCGCGTCAGCGCCGACCGGGCCCGGACCGGGCAGGATCCGCGTCGAGACGCGGGACGGCATGCTCCCGCCAGGGACCGTCGAGGAGGCGCCGTCCGCAGCCCTGATGCCCGGGCGAACACATTCGTCCCGCCGCAAGGCGCTCCTCCCACCCGCGTCGCGGCCGGTCCGCGCCGCGCGCCGCGCGGCACTCCCCTTCCCGAAAGCGATCGATGACACCGATGAACGACCCCCTCCGGCCGGTCGTGTATGCGTACACGGCCGTCTGCGAGGCCCTGTCGGCCACTGCGACCGGCAGCTGCATACGCGACCGCGACGGCACCGTCCTGGCCGTCTCGGGAGCGCCCGCCGCCGCGCTGAACGCGGTCATCAGCCCGGACCTCGACCCGGACCCCGATGTGATCGAGGAGCTGGCCGCCGGCGCCGGACCGACGGGCCTTCCCTGGAGCATCAAGGTGCGCGGCGTGCCGGGACAGCGCGTCACGGAGGTGGCGTACCGGCACGGCCTGACCCGCGTCACCACGCAGCCGCTCATGATCAGGCGGCCGGACGCGGGAGTGCCGGCCCGGACGACGGGTGGCTCCCCGCGGGTGGTCCCCCTGCGTGATGACGAGTTCGACCTCTACGTCACCACGCTCGCGGAGGGTTTCGAGGCGCCCCGCGAGGTATTCGACACCCTCGTCCCCCCGGGCCTGCCGGGCATGGAGGGGATCACCTACTACCTGGCGTGGGTCGACGGCGTCCCCGTGGGGACGGGCATGGCCGCGGTCTCCGGTGATCTGCTGGGTGTCTACAACATCGCCGTGCTGCCGGGCCACCGCCGGCAGGGCCACGGGCGGGCCATCACGACCGAGATCGTCCGCGCGGGCCAGGAGATCGGCGCCACCACGGCGTACCTCTACTCCAGCGGATCGGCTGAGCACGTGTACGCGTCGGCGGGCTTCCGCACCGCGGAGATGCTGACGTCCTTCGCCGCTCCGGAGTAGGGCGCACCGGGCAGGGGCCTCCTGCCGGCGTCCCGCAGCGGCGGAACTACGCCAGCCGGAACAACGCCTCCGCGTTGGCGGAAGCGATCCTGGAGCGGTCCGACGGGGCGGGGACGGCGTCGAAGAACCGCGCGACCGCCGCCGCGTCGGGCCGGTGGAAGGGGTAGTCGGTGGAGAACAGCACCCGGTCGGCGCTGGTGAAGTCGAGGGTGTGGCGCAGCAGCCGCTCCTGGAGCATCCCGCTGCTGGTGATGTGGATGTTGGTCGTGATGTAGTCCGAGACCCGGCGTTCGAGGTGCTTGGCGACCGAGGAGAGGCTGTCGACCCGGTCCATCCAGAACAGCAGCATCTCCCCCCAGTGACCGAGGACGAGCTGAAGATCGGGGTGCCGGTCGAAAGTGCCGCGCAGGATCAGCCGCAGCGCGGACAAACCCGCGTCCATGTGCCAGCCCCAGCCGAAGCTCGCCAGCCCGAGGTCGGTCAGTGGGTCCAGCCCTCGGTAGGCGGCGTCGCGCAGTTCGTTCGACGGGATCTGCGGGTGGATGAAGACCGGCTGGCGCAAGCGGGCCGCCGTGGCGAAAAGGTCGTCGTAGGCGGGATCGTCCAGCGGGCGGGCGCCCGTCCGGCCGTGGATCATCGCGCCGACGTGCCCCAGCCGGGTGGCGCACCGTTCGAGTTCCGCGGCCGCGGCCTGTGGATCGCCGGTCGGCAGGGTCGCGAACGCGCGGAAGCGGGCCGGATGGGCGCGGACGGCGTCCGCGGCCTCGTCGTTGGCTTCCCTGGCCAGGGCGACGGCCTCCGGGGCGGGGAGCGCCTGGGTGGCGGGGGTGACGACCGACAGGATCGAGATGTCGATCCCGGCGGCGTCCATCGCCTCGATACGGCCCTGGCCGATGTCCTCCAGCCGGGCCTGGTTGTCGCCCATGGTGTTGAAGGCGACGCTTTCGTCTCGCGCCCCCTCGGGCAGGCGGTCGAGCGCGTCGCGGACGGCGGCGCTGTTCCAGTGTTCTTCGATGGCGATGATCTTCACGTCGGTGTTCTCCAAGGCGTCACTGGCGGGGCCGATGTGCCGCGCGTGCGGCCGCGCGATCCGCCGACGATCGGAGCGGTCCTGTCGCCGGGGTGCCGCCACGGCCGCTCCTCGGTCTCCGACGGCGGACCGCCCACGGCACATCTCGCTCATTGCTTGTTGAGCCAACCGTACATCATTCGCTCAACAAGGGTAGAGCGAAGGTAGAGTGACGAGGGTGAGCGAGCCGATGAGCAGAGCCGAGAAACGTGCCGCCACCGCGCAGCGCATCCTGGACGCGGCGCGTGCGGAGTTCGGGGAGCGCGGTATGGAGGCGACGACCATCCGCCGGATCGCGGCGCGTGCGAACGTGGACCCGTCCCTGGTCATGCAGCACTACGGATCGAAGGCCGCCCTCTTCGCCGTCGCCATCGAGCTGGGAGAGTCCGCGCCGGAGGAGGTCGAGGCCCATCTGCACGATGTCCTGGACGTCCGTCTCGGCGCCCTGCCCCCGGAGACCAGGGCCCTGGTCCGGTCGATGCTCACCGCACCCGAGGCGGAAGCCTCGATGAGCGCGTTCCTGAACGAGCGGGTCGCCAACTTGAGCCGCGCCATGGGCGGCGAGGATGCCGAACTGCGGGCAGCGCTGATCGTCAGCAGCATCCTCGGGCTGACCATCGCCCGCCACTTCCTGAAACTCGACGCGTTCACCGCCGCCTCCGACGCCGACATCGCCCGTGTCGCCCGGCCGTGGGTCACCACCGGAGTCGACCCCGCCTCCGGGTGACAGCCCCGCGCACTCCGCCGGGTCCGGCCCGGCCGGGATCCGCCGGGGCACCGCCCGACCCGGACAGCGGGCGCGGGCCGGGCCTGCGGCCCGACCGCATCCCGGGCGGTCGGCGGGCCGCCCTGCCGACCGCCACCCCGGAGGATTCCGGCGGGAGCGGGGTCAGGCCGTCCAGTTGAGCACGGCGGGGTCGTATCCGGCGGGCTTGTCCCCGACCTTGGCCTCGGGGCTGACCAGCCAGCTCTGGTAGGCCGGTGTGAACATTCCGTAGACCGACTGCGGGCGCAGCGGCACGGCGCTCGCCTCGTCGAGGGAGGCGCGCAGCGCGGCGGGGAGTTCGAAGTCGAGTGCGGCCAGGTTGGAGTCGAGCTGGCTCACGCCGCTGGCCCCGATGATCGCGGAGGCGATTCCGGGCTGGGTGGCGACCCAGTTGATGGCGACCTGGGCCATCGTCACCCCCATCTCGCGGGCGACGCCTTCGAGTGTCTTCAGCAGCCGCCAGTCCCGGTCCGCCCAGGTGGTCCCGTACGCTCCGGAGCCGCCGAGCCTGCCCTCGCCCGTCAGCCCCTTCTCGGCCTGCCGGTATTTGCCGGTCAGGAAACCGCCGCCGAGGGGACTCCACGCGGTGATGCCCATCCCCAGCGTCCGGCCCATCGCGACGTGCTCCTGCTCGATGGTCCTGCCGACGAGGGAGTAGGGCAGCTGGAGGCTGATCACCGGTACGAGGGAGTGTGCCTCGGCGTATGTCTGGGCGCGCGCGGCATACCAGGCGGGCACATCGGACAGGCCGGCGTAGCGGATCTTTCCCGCCCTGGTGAGGTCGTCGAAGGTCCGCATGACTTCCTCGACGGGGGTGATCCGGTCCCAGGTGTGCAGCATGAACAGGTCGATGTAATCGGTGCGCAGCCGGCGCAGTGACGCCTCGACGGCCCTGATCATGTGCTTGCGGCCGTTACCCCCCGCGTTCGGGTCGCCGGGGTCCACACTGTTGGTGAATTTCGTGGTCAGCACCACCCGGTCGCGGACCTTGGCCCGCGTCATGAGATCGCCGAGAATGATCTCGCTCTGGCCGGCCGTGTAGAAATCCGCCGTGTCGATGAAATTGCCGCCCGCTTCGAGGTAGCGGCCGAAGATCTGGCGGGCTTCCTCCTCGGTCTTTCCGTAGGCGGCGTGGAAACCGTCGACACCGAAATTCATCGTGCCCAGCGCGATTCTGCTGACGCGCAGGCCGGACCGTCCCAGCAGGTAGTAGGTGTCCATGGACATGGTTGGGTGCCCCCTTCTGGATGCTTGTCGCTCGCCGACGCCGCCGCGGCCGGCGGGAGTTTCCGCGGCCGGCGGAAACGGTCGGACGTCGGCCACCGTAAAGAGGATTTTTTGGACCAGCAAGTCCAGAAATGCCGGGGAATCAGAGCGCGGTGACGTCGAGGACGGCCTGGGCGAATGCCGCCGGGGCCTCCTGCGGGACGTTGTGGCCGATGCCTGCCAAGCGCCGGTGGGCGTACGGGCCGGTGAATCGGTCCCGGTAGGCGGACCCGTCACCGGGAGCCGTGGTGAAGGGGTCCGCCGCGGCGTCGAGAGCGATGGTGGGCCGGGCGATCTTCGGGCGGTCGGCCAGCCGCTTCTCCAGGCGGTCGTAGCGCGGGTCGCCCGCGGCGAGTCCGAGCCGCCAGCGGTAGTTGTGGATGACGACCGGGACCCAGTCGGGGTTCGTGAAGGACGCCGCGGTGCGCTCGAAGGTGGCGTCGTCGAAGTGCCAGGTCGGCGAGACGTTGGTCCAGATGAGTTTCGCGAAGTCGTGGGTGTACTCGGTCAGGCCGAGTTCGCCCCTCTCGGTGGCGAAGTAGTACTGATACCACCAGGCGAGTTCGGCGGCCGGCGGCAGCGGCGACGCGTTGGCCGCCCGGTTGGTGACGAGATAGCCGGAGACGGAAACGAGCGCCGTACAGCGTTCCGGCCAGAGCGCGGCGATGATGTCGGCCGTCCTGGAGCCCCAGTCGAAACCGGCCAGCACCGCCCGGCGGATCCGCAGGGCGTCCAGGAGCGCCACGATGTCGAGAGCGATGACCGCTTGC
This sequence comes from Streptomyces polygonati, assembly GCF_042650325.1. NCBI lineage: Bacteria > Bacillati > Actinomycetota > Actinomycetes > Kitasatosporales > Streptomycetaceae > Streptomyces > Streptomyces polygonati. The sequence goes on from NZ_JBHSBB010000012.1 coordinate 85,600, forward strand.
TGGGCGTTGCGGAAGGTCCGGTCCGAACGGAAGCGCGTCGGGCCGTGTCCGCGCAGGTAGGGGACGATCACCCGGTATCCGGCGTCCGCGAGGAGCGGCGTGACCGCGGAGAAACTCCGCACGTCGTAGGGGAAGCCGTGCAGCAGCACGGCCACCGGGCCGTTCGGCGGACCGGCCTCCACGTACGCGATCTCCAACTCCCCCGCGTCGAGCCGCTTCAGTGTGCCGAAGGCGATGTCGGCCGAGGGGAGGAGCTCGGGCCGGGCTGCCGCCGGACGGTCGCCCGGGGAGGTCGCCGCGGTGGCCTCGGCGGCGGTGCCGAGGGGCACCGCGACCGCGGCCGCCCCGGCGGTGATCACCTGGGAAAACGTACGCCTGTCGATCGTTCTCACCCTTTCGGTATTCCGTTTCACCTGGACGTATCGCGATCCGCTCGGGCCGGGGAGCGTCCCCGCGGCGGCGGATCGCCCGCGTTCCCGCTCAGCGGCCGGACTGCCGCTCGGTGATCTCCTGGAGGAGGAATCCATTGCCGTCGGGGTCGCTGAACGAGGCGAACGAGCCGTAAGAGCGCCGTTCGGGCTGGAGGCCGCGTACCCGCTTCTCGGTCCCCGCGTGGTGGAAGACGCCGCCCTCGTCGTGGAAGATCTCGCTCACCTCGACGCCGCGGCCGATCAGATCCGCCCGTGCCTTCTCGATGTCGGCCACGACCAGATGCAGATCCCGCACCGAGCCCGGCCGGGCCGTCGTGACCCCGGTGCCGATGACGATCGAACACGGCGAACCGGGCGGGGTGACGTGCACGACGCGGAAGTCCGCACCGTCGGTGTGGTCCAGGTCGGTCCGGAAGCCGATCCGCTCGTAGAAGTCCTTCGCCCGGTCGACATCCGCCACCGGCAGCACGAGCACTTCGAGTTTGTACTCCAGCGTGTCCATTCCCGGTGTCCCTTCTCGTCGTTGGTCCCGGATGCCGTCCGGCATCCGGGACCAACGATCGCTGAGGGAGCGGGCCGTCGACCCAGGGAGACTCCCTGGCGCCGCCCCTGGGGTCACCGGTCGAGCAGCGCCGCGGCGAGCTCGCGGCGCGAGCCGATGCCCAGCTTGATGAAGAGCTTGCGCAGATGCCATTCGACGGTGCGCGGGCTGAGGAACATCACGGCGCCGATCTCGGGATTGGTCCGGCCGCCCATCGCCAGCCGGGCGATCTGCAGTTCCTGCGGGGTGAGTTCCTCGCGCGCTCCCGGCACCCGCTTGCTGACGGTCTCACCGGTGGCGGCCAGCTCCCGGCCGGCCCGCTCGGCGAACCCCTCCGCGCCCATCGTGCTGAACTCCTGGTGGGCGAGCCGAAGTTGGGCTCGGGCGTCGCCCCGGCGGTTCTCCCGGCGCAGCCACTCGCCGTAGAGCAGGCGGGTCCGGGCCAGCGGCAGTCCGAGCCGTTCGGAGGACAAGCGCTCGACGGCCTCGCGGTAGTGCTCCTCGGCCTGTCCCGGCGGACCGGCGAGCGCGTCAGCGAGGCGTTGGACGCCCATGGCCCAGTCCGTCCCGGCGGTCGCGGTCCGCTCCGCCAGTCGGTCGCGCGCCCGCGCCGCGACGGCGGGCTCCCCGGCGCGCGCCGCCGCCTCGACCAGCTCGCCGAGCGTCCAGTTGCAGAGGGCGAGGTCCTCGTACTCGGTGGCCTGCCGGGCGGCCTCCAGTGCCGCCGCATAGCGGCCCAGCCCGTTGAACAGCACCGCCTTGGCATAGCCGGCCAGGCCGAGCAGCCGGCCCTCACCACGTGCCTCGGCGTCCTTGACCGTCGCCTCGATCAGCTCCAGCGCCGGCAGTTCCCGGCCGCGGTGGGCGGCCAGCGTCAGCAGGGCGGAGGGGCGCGCGGCGAGGCCGGTGGCCCGCTCCAGGCTGTCGGCCTCGTCGAGCAGGTCCGACGCGTCGGCGAACCGGCCGGCGAAGACCAGCGCCCCGGCGCGGAAGACCAGCGCGGTGGGCAGCAGGGACAGCGCCCCGGTGGCGCGGGCGGACTCCACTGCCCGCTCGGTGAGCCGCTGCCAGATCGCGTTCTGCCACACCTCGTGCGCCACCGGTCCGGCCAGCCACAGCAGGCCCGGGTCTTCGTCCGAGGTGAGCGCTTCCAGCGCCCGGCGCAGCGTCGGCGCCGCCGGCGCGTACCCGTCCAGGCTCCAGTCCGCCAGCCCGGTCAGCAGCAGACCGGCCGCGTCCTCGCCGGCCGGCACCGCCCGGGACGCCTCGGCCGTCCGGCGCAGGTCGCCGCCCAGCCGGCCGGCGTGCACGGCCGCGCCCAGCGCGGACAGATACGTCTCCCTGGCGGTCGCGGGATCCAGGCTCTCCAGCCGGCGGGCGGCCGCGAGCAGCGGCGGGCCGGCTCCCCGTCCGGGATCGAGCGCGAAGGCGACCTGGGCCCGCAGCCGCTCCAGGCCGGCCCGCTGGAGTACGTCGAGCGGGCCCAGCTCGGCCGCGGCCAGCAGGTCCGGCACCAGGGCCGGGGACCCGGCAGCGAAGCGGGCGTGCGCGGCGGCGAGGGCCAGCGCGGCCCGTCGTCTCGGGTCGGAGGTCAGTTCGGCGGCCCGTTGCAGGAAACTCGCCGCGGCGTAGCGGCCGCCGCGGGCCAGGGCCCGGTCGGCCGACTGCTCGAGTTCGCCGGCCACCTCCTCGTCGGGTCCGACCGCCGCATGCGCCCGGTGCCAGGCGCGGCGGTCGGGATCGTGCTCCGCGTCGGTCACCTCGGCGAGCGCGGCGTGCGCCGCGCGCAGTTGGGCCGCTCCGGCCGACCGCCACGCGGCGGAACGCACCAGCGGATGCCGGAAGCGGACCCGGGTGCCGAGCTCGATCAGCTCGGCGGCCTCGGCGGGCGCGACGGCCTCCGGTCCGATGCCCTGCCGGTCGAGCGCGCGCCACAGCAAGGTCACATCGCCGACCGGCTCGACGGCGGCGGTGAGCAGCAGGCGGCGGGTGTCGGCGGGCAGGGCCGCGATCCGCCGCTGGAAGCCCTCCTCGACCCGGCTGGTCAGCGGCGCGGCGCTCCGCGCGCCGAAGCCGAAGGCCAGCTGGGTCGGGGTGAGGCCCCGCGGCAGCTCGATCAGCGCCAGCGGATTGCCGCGCGTCTCGGCGACGATCCGGTCGCGTACCCGGGCGTCGACCGGCCCGGTCAGCACGGTGTCCAGCAGGGCGCGCGCGTCCGTGTCGGGCAGCCCCCCGACACGCAGCTCCGGCAGGCCGGTGAGCACCTGCTCGTCCCCCGGGCTGCGCGCCGCCAGCACCAGGGCGACCGACTCGGCGTCGAGCCGACGCGCCAGGAAGGTGAGGATGACCTCGGACATCCGGTCGATCCACTGCACGTCGTCCACCACGCAGACCAGGGGTCCGCGCGCGGCGGCCTCGGCGAACAGGCCGAGCACGGCCAGGCCGATGAGCAGCGCTCCCGGCGGGTCGCCGGCGGTCAGCCCGAAGGCGACGGACAGTGCGCGCCGCTGCGGCTCCGGCAACGGGTCGAGGTGGTCCATCAGCGGCGCGCAGAGCTGTTGCAGCGCCGCGTACGCGATCTCGGACTCCGGCTCGACTCCCGCGGTGCGGGTCACCCGGCCGGCCGGTGCGCGTTCGATCAGGTAGTCGAGCAGAGCGGTCTTGCCGGTGCCCGCCTCTCCCCGCAGGATCAGCACACGACTCTGCCCGTCGCGTACGTCGCGCAGCAGGCGGTCGAGCGTGTCCCGCTCCCGCCGGCGCCCGCGCAGCTCGAAGCCCCCGGTCCTCGTGCGCACCACGTCCACGATCCTCTTCCCCCGGGCGAGCCGTCCGGCCACCTGGCACAGCGGAGGATCCAGCGTAGATCAGTCGACCGGCGGAGTCCCTCCGGTCAGCCGCGCCCTTGGTGCGCAAGCGCCCTTGGTGCGGCGGCGCGAGTGCTCGTCGCGCACGGCTCGGACGGGGTGGCGGCTCCGTATGCCCGGAGCCGCCACCCCGTCCTGCCCGGTGCCGGCCGGTTTCCGCCCGGGGGTTCAGGCAGCGGCGCACCGGTAGCTGGTGGCCGCCGCCGGGTCCCCGTGCCCGTCGTAGCGGGAGATCAGCGGGTAGCGGCAGAGGTCACGGCTGATCGTCCGGCCGGTGGCGTCGGTGGTCGCGGCGGGCAGCGTGTCCGGCGCCTTGCCGTGCTCCACCCAGTTCGTCAGGGCGCCCAACGGGTCGGTCGGCACGGGACCGGTACCGCTCTCGCCGCAGTGGCCGACACCCGGCGCCAGGAACAGCCGGTAGAAGTCGTCGACCTTCTTCGTCCCGCCCATGAGCCGGTCGACCCGCCGGCGGTAGTCGACGGTCCCCTGCGTGGGGATGTACTGGTCGGCGTCCCCGTGGTAAGTGAGCAGCTTGCCGCCGGCCTCGCGGAAGGCGGACAGGTCCGGGTCGTCGGTGCCGATGACACCGTCGTACTGCTCCTGCGACTGACGGAAGATCTCCGCGAACCGACGGTACGTGATGGCGGAGGTGTCGAACGCGGGCTGGTGCGCCACAAAGGTCGAGACCCAGATGGCCGGTACGTCGAAGGGTGTGCCGGACCGGGTGCCGTCGCTGTTCGTCCGGGTGCCGGCCAGCCCGTCGAAGCTCGCTCCGACCGGGATCCCGTACCAGAGTCTCCTGCCAGACGGACTCGTCGGTCCGTCCCAGATCTTCCGCACGACCTCGGCGTCGGCCGCCGAGATCCGCAGCGTTTCGCCGTCGCACACGACGGTCCTGCCGATGAGCCGACGGGGATCGAAGGCGCAGTTCTCGGGCTCGGCGATCAGGCCGTCGGGGGCTCCGTCGAGCGTGTCACAGGCCTTCACCGCGGCGTCGGTGAACGCGCTGAACTCGCAGGAGGTGGGGAAGGTGTGCTCCTGGTTCATCACCACCTGCGGCCACAGGGTCGCCACCTCGAACTCGTCCCAGTTCGTGCCGGGAGCGTCGGCGAGGATGCCGTCGTAGTCGCCGGCGTACCGCTGGGCCTCCATGTAGCCCTGCCGGCCACCGGTCGAGCAGCCGTTGAAGTAGGAGTAGCCGACCGGGCGGCCGTACACCTCGGCGGTCACTTCCTTGCCGACGACCGCCAGATCGTGCTGGGACCGGGAGGCGAAGTCCTTGAGCAGGGGCTTGTTCACCGTGCCGTCGGGATCCAGCGCCCATGCGCCGACATCCAGATACGCCGGGGTGACGCCCGCGTCGGTCGTCGCGGCGGCGTAGCCGCCTTTGATCGCGGCGGCCAGTCCGGACCCGAAGTCGCCCGCGGCGTAGGCGCTGCCGCCGACCGCCTGGAAGCGCCCGGTCCACCCGGTGTCCGGCAGCCAGATCCTGAGGTGCTCGTAGTCGTGGGCGCCCGGGTGGGTCAAGGTGACGGTGATGTCGCAGTACGCGGGGACGTCCTCCGCCGGGGGCGGGGCCGGCAGGGGCGGTACGGCGGGGAAGGTCACGGTGCCGCCCGGCTGATGGGAGGCCGTCACGGACTCGACCACGGCGCCGGCCGGGGCGGCGACGTGCGGCTGGGCGCAGCCGTGTTGAGCGGGGTGCGCGGCCGGCTTCGGCGACGGGGTGACGGCGCCCGCCGATACGGGGAGCAGCACGGACAATGCCAGCGCGGACATCAGGGCTACGAGTGGTGGTTTCATTGTCCCCTCTACGTTTCGAGCATGGTCGGCCGGCCGGGCGGGGTGCCGCACGGCTCGGGGGTGCTGCGGTCTGACGGCGGGTCCTTGGGGCCGCGGCCGCGGCGGGGATCTCGGCGACCGGGGTCTCGGCCCGGCGCAGCCCTGGCGGCGGGCTCGCTCAGGCCGGGAGGCCCCGCGTCCGGCGCCGCCGCCACGCGGACGCCGCGGCCTGGAGGACGAAGAAGGTGCCGCCGGCGGCCGTATAGGTGATCAGGGCATCGAGGTCCGGGTGCTCCCCCGCCGCCGCGACGAGGTACGTCGCCCCCGCGATCACCGACAGCGCGCCGGCGATCAGCATCGGCCACTGCCCGCCCAGTTCGGAGCCCCGGCGGCGCAGCGCGACCGTGAACTGCGCCGCGCCGGAGACGACGGCCCAGACCCCGAAGGCGCACAGCACCGCGGCCTGGCCGCTGACGGCCGCGACGCCCAGGCCCACGGCCGCCACCGCGCTGAGCGCGGTGTTGACCAGCTGAAGCGTCCGGGCCGGGGTGCCGGAAGCGTCCCGCGCGTCGAGCAGTGAGGCCGCCACGTCGATCAGCGGATAGGCGATGAGCAGCACGACCGACGCGGCGGACAGGGAATCGCGCACGGTGGCGAAGCCCACCGCCCAGGCGATCGCGGCAAGGCCGCGGACAAGATGGATGCGCAGCAGGTTGGACATGGGGATTCGCCTTCTTTCAGCCCTGGGTACGCGAGCCACTCTCCCCGCCCGCCCCGCCCCGGGACCCCAGGGGAAACCACTGGGCGGACCCCTGGTCCGGCGAGGGAGGCCGCTCCCGCGCCATGGCCGTCCTGGACGCCGCCGATCCCGGCCCCGGTCCGGTTCGCAGGATCGAACTGACGGCCCGGGGGTCGCCGACTGCCGCTACGGTGCAGCCCGTCAAGGGCTGTGCAGGCGCCATCACGGCTTCTGGGAGCGAGCGGGCGAGCCCGAGAAGAAGAAGTAGGGCCGAATCCGCCGGCCGTGCGGCGGGCGAATACGAGACACGGCTTTCGTCGGCCTTGCGGCAGCCCTATCGCGGATGATTCCCAGAATGGTTCCAACCGACTGCAACCGCCCAGGTGACCTCGGGGTCGGCAGCCACCCTGAGCCGAGTCGCTCTCTGAGAGGGCACCGCCTCGGCGGCGTTGAGGCTGCCGTCCGGTTGATCGGCGCAGCGCTCGGTGTATGTCCCGTACAGACCGGCGTCCACGGGGTGCCCGCCGTCCCGGACATGCAACAGCAGACGTGTGCAGGCGGTCCCGGCGTGGAGGCTCGTCGAAGCTGCGACCGGTCACACCACGGGGGGGACGGCCCAGGCGGGTCAGTGCCCACACGGTGTGCCAGCGCATCGGCCGGCGGGGTCCGCAGGGTGTGCGCCAGCCTTCCGCGAACCTGCCGAACCACGCCCTCAGCCCAGCGGCCGTGCGGGTGCGGGCCAGCGTGAGTGCCACCCAGGTGCCCAGATAGACTGGTACCAGTGGCGCCGGCAGGTGCCGGCGGGCCAAGTAGACCCGGTTGCGGGCGTTCAACCGGTGGAAGAAGGCGTGCCGGGTGGGTGAGGTCCTCGGGTGCTGGAGCACAAGCCCCGGCTCGTACAGCACTCGCCACCCCGCGTTCACCGCCCGCCAGGCCATGTCGGTCTCCTCGTGGCCGAAGAAGAACTGATCCGGCCAGTCGCCGACATCCTCCAGCATCCTGGTCGACAGGACATGCGCCCCGCCGAGGAAGCCCGTCACGTAGCCGCCGCGCAGAGGACTGGCGGCTCCCAGGCGGGGGACGTGGCGGCGCTGGGTCGTCCCCGTCTCGTCCACGATCCGGAAGCCGACAATCCCCAGCCGCCCATGCCGCGCGTACAGCGCGGCGATCCGCTCGACCACGTCGTCGGCGACCAGCAGGCCGTCGTCGTCCAGATCGAGCACCAAATCAAGGTCCCGCAGCCGGCCGAGGGCGGCATTCCGGCCGCCGGTGACCCCGAGGTTGTCCGGCAGCTCCACTGTCTCCACCCAATGCGGCAGTTCCGGCAGTCGGCAGCCATTGGCGACCACCACGGTCCGCGCCACCGGGACACTCTGCGCCGCAATCGAGGCCAGCAGCCTGATCAGTTCGTCCGGCCTAGTGCCCATGGTCAGGATCGCCACGCCCAGTTTCACGCTACCCGCGCCCATCGTCCGAGGCACCCACGACCCGAAGCACACCGACGTCGCGCGAACCGGCTGCCCGCCGCCTGCCCAGTCATCAGATGATGGACCGGTAAGCGCTCCGGTGAATCGGGTGAAACGCACCGAGTCCGGCAAGTATAGCGATTTCCTTCCCATGCCAGGTAACCGCGTCTTTATCGGGCACGACTTGGTTCGCCGTGCCCGTCTCGTCCGACACCTGCCGGTGACGGCCAGGCCCGGCGCGTTTCCGGCGCTTCCCGATCACCAGCGCCGCGACACTCACGACGAGCCTGGCTCAGCATTCCGCCACCTGTCTCCCGCAAGGCAGCGGGGCGGTCCAGCCGCCGCTCAGTCCCGGCCGGCGCCACGGATGATCCGGCCGAGGACGGCTGCGGCCTGCTCCGGGTGGTTCTCCAGCCATGCGCCGAGACGCTGCCGGACGGCTTCCCCGACGCAGGTGTGCACGGCGGTGTTGCCCAGTATCCCGTGGGTGGCGCCCTCGTACTGGGGACGGTGCAGCTTCACCGACACGACCGCCGTCAGGCCCTCACTGATCCGTTCGAGGCTGAGGTGGGGGTCTGCCGACGTCAGGAGCTGCCGCTTCCGGGCGTACTCGTTGACCGCGCCGGATACCCCGTCGAGAAAGCCGACCACGTGTGATCCGCCCCCGTGGGTGGGCCGGCTGTTGGCGAAGCCGCGGACCCGCTCCTCGCGGGAGGTGCACCACCGCAGGGCGACCTCCGCGGCTCCCTCCATCCGCTCGTCCTCCATGTCAAAGGCAATGACGTCAGGGTGGAGGGGCGTCCTCACATGTGCGTCGAGGAAGGCGACGAAGTCCCGCACTCCACCCGGGAACCGGAAGCGAACCGATCGGGGCTCGCCGGAGGCCCGCACGTCGGTCAGCGAGATGTCCAGGCGCCGGTTCAGGAAAGCCAGCTCCCTGAAGTGTTCCGCCAGCACGGCGAAAGAGCACTCGATGGTCCCGAAGATGTCGGGGTCCGGCTGGAAGGTGATGACGGTCCCGCTGCGCGCTGCCGTCCCCACCCTCGCGGGTGGCATGAGCGCGACCCCGCGCGCGTACTCCTGGACCCAGCGGGCCCCGTCGCGCCGAACCTCGGCCGTCAGGCGACTCGACAGGGCATTGGTGATACTGGGCTCGACGGTGACGGCCCGACCCATGGCGACCACGTTGCGGCCCCCGGACTCCACCCCGGCGTGCAGCCGAGTCAACAGGGCTTCCAGACAGGGACCTTCGCTGTCGCCGGCGGCCTCGACGGGGACACCCGGTCCGTCGTCGGCGACCCGCACTCCACCGTCGGGCGTGAGGGTGACGTCGACGGAACCGGCGCAGCCGGCCAGGACCTCGTTCACCGCCCGGCCCACAACCTCGAACACCACTTGGTGCAGGCCGCGTCCATCGGTCGAGCCCACCCACATTCCGGGCCGCTTCCGAATGGCCTCCATCCCGCGCAGCTCGGTGGCTCGGGTGGTGTCGTACTTGCTGGCGTCACTCATCACGAAGTCCCCCTCCGAACGTGTACGGCACAGCTGCTCAGCCTAGGTGAATCCTCGGAAGGCACCAGGTCAGATCGGGTATGGCGGGGGCGTTGGCTCCCAATGGGACCGATTTCATGACCTCGTCCTCGCGCAAACCGCGAGCCGGAGTGTTCCCCACTGACCTCCGGGAGGATCGCCTCCGGGGCCGGGCAGGACCGAGCGATCGTAGGGGTCGAGGAGCGGACCGCGGCCGCCGGACTCGGCTGTGACAGCGATTCGCCGAAGCGACCCGGTGCGACCCGTGCCGGGCCGGCCCCCAACGACGTGCTCACCACTCGCTTCACGCCCTCGCAACTGCGTGACTTCGTCTGCGAACGGGCCCGGCGGGGTGTCCAGGAAGGCTCCGCACCGGTGATCGCACCAGCCACACGGAGATCATTTCAGTTGCCACCGCCCCGCAGCGCGGATGATGCTGCGTACTCGGTGGCCGAGGAGGACGTGGTGGGGCTCAATCTGTTCCCGGACGACGGAGACATCACCAGCGCGGACATCTCCTGGTCCTACAACGGCTTCGGGGACTTCCGGCGATGGCTGGCGCTGGCCGAGGGGTTCGACCTCTCCGGGATGATCGGCTTCGGCGGACAGCGCCCCTGGAGCGACGTCGACACCACTCTGGCACCGTTCCTCGATCACCCGGACGACGAGGGAGACCTCTCTCCTGTCCAGTGCGCTGCCATCCTGCCGCGTCTGGAAGAGATCGCTCGTCACAGGAACGGGAGCGGCAACGATCCGATTCTCCAACGACGCATCCAGACCGTCGACCAGTTGGTGGTTGTCCTTCGGCTCTGCGTCGAGAAGGACGTCGACCTCCTCTTCGGCTGATCGGTGGCCGTGGGCACCTGGTGGGCCGCCCTTCCAGCCGGGCGCCGTCCCGGTCGGGAACGGCTTCGGCTGGACCCTGCCATGCCGGGCTGTCGGCACCGAAGGCAATTGGCGCGTCGGGGGGCCGCTCCGGCGGAAAGGTGCCTGTCCGACCCGGTGTCCGGTCCTATGCGCCGGTCATCGGCAGATCCATCGCGCGGATCCTGACGAGCAGGTCTCGCTCGTCCGGGGTGGCGGGCGACAGGGAGCCGCCGGCCCGGTAGAGGATCGCCACCGACAGCGGCAGGATGCCGTCCAGCATCATGTTCAGATACAGGTGACCGCTCGACGCGCGGAGGGTGAGCATCCCACCCACGAAGGCGCCGAAAGCAGGAACGTCGATCTCGTAGGTGTCTCCGCTGTCCGTCTCCAGTCCGGTGGGCAGGCCCAGCACCGCGGCGGCGGCGTCCGCCATGCCGACGTAGAGCCGGCCGGGCCTGTTGGCCGGGGTCCACACCCAGTCGCCTTCCACCTCGAAGATATAGCTCATGACGGCCCAGCTTAGGCGGATGCCCACCGGCGGATATGTGCGTCGCAGGCTCCTTGATCCGCTCGAAAACCAGGGGCCGCCGCACCGGGATTGACGGTGTTCAACGCAGGATCGGTGAACACCAGCCCCACCGGCGCCCGCTCGTCACCGTGACCTGGGGAAAACCTGATGCGGCGGCCGGGCGGGCTGGCTACTGTCCCGGCGTGGCCCACACCTATCCCCCGCTGAACGTCGAAGTCCGCACGCCGCGCCTGACGTTGGCCGGTGCGTCCGACGAACTGCTGGAGCGTCTCGTGCCGCTGGTGCGGGCCGGGGTCGCCGACGCCGAGCCGTGGCCGTTCGACGACCCGATCTCGTTCTACGCCGACAGCCCCGAACGCGAATGGAGATGGCTGCGTGCCATCTGGGCCGGCCGCGCCCGCGTGAGCCCGGATGCGTGGCGGCTGTACTTCGCCGTGCTCCTGGACGGCGAACCCGTCGGGATGCAGGATCTCATCGGCACGGACTTCGGCCGGTTCGGGACGGTGTCCAGCTTCTCGTGGCTGGCCCCCGGCAGCCGCGGACAGGGGCTCGGCAAGGAAATGCGGGCGGCGGTCCTGGAGCTGGCCTTCGCCGGGCTGGGAGCACGCGAAGCCGGCAGCGACGCCTTCGTCGACAATGAGGCGTCCAACCGCGTCTCCCGAAGCCTGGGCTACCAGCCGAACGGCACGGACTGGGACACCCGCCGCGGCGAGCCCGCGCGGATCCAGCGGTGGCGGCTCACTCGGGACGCCTGGGAGCGGGTCCGCCGGGACGACATCGAGCTGACCGGCGTCGAGGAGTGCCTGCCTGTCCTGGGCATCGGCTAGCGGTGCGGCCGGACCGGCCGGGGCGGGGCTCGCGCTGGTAAAGTCGGAGGACGCTCGCAAACAGCCCGGGCCCGTGCCGGACAAGGTACGGGCCCGGGTCCGTTCGGGGCATCCGGCCCAGGAAGGACCCCCATGAGCGCGAAGCAGCCGGCCTCCGGCCGCTCCGGACCGGGCCGGCCCGACCTGGGCAGCACCCCCCGGGGCGAGCTCTCGGTGCCGGGGACGGTGGTGCCCGGACTCCCGCCGGCCGGGTCCTTCGCGGAGCTGGAACTGCCGGCCGAGCTGATGGGGGTGCTGGCGGGACTCGGGGTACGCGAGCCCTTCCCGATCCAGGCGGCCACCCTGCCGAGCGCGCTGGCCGGCCGGGACGTCCTCGGCCGCGCGCGGACCGGATCGGGAAAGACCCTCGCCTTCGGGCTCGCGCTGCTGGTACGTACGGCGGGCCGGCCCGCCGAACCGAAGCGTCCCCTCGCGGTGGTCCTGGTGCCGACGAGGGAACTCGCGCAGCAGGTGAGCGAGGCGCTGGCCCCGTACGCGGAGGCGCTCGGCCTCCGCTCGGCGACCGTGGTCGGCGGGCTGTCGGTCAACCGGCAGGTGGCGGCGCTCCGGGCGGGTGCCGAGGTCGTGGTGGCCACGCCTGGACGGCTGGCCGACCTCGTCGCCCGGCGGGACTGCCACCTGGACCGGGTGCGGATCGCGGTGCTGGACGAGGCGGACCAGATGTGCGACCTGGGATTCCTGCCGCAGGTCTCGGAGATCTTGGACCTGATGCCCCCCGGGGGCCAGCGGATGCTGTTCTCCGCGACGCTCGACCGCAACGTCGATCAGCTGGTCAGGCGCTATCTGCGTGAGCCGGTATTCGCGTCGGTCGACCCGGCGGAGGCCTCGGTCACGACGATGGAGCACCATCTGCTGAACGTCCATCCCGCCGACAAGTACGCGACGGCCACCGAGATCGCCGCCCGGGACGGGCGGGTGCTGATGTTCCTGGACACCAAACACGCTGTGGACCAGTTCACCCGTCATCTGCGGGGCAGCGGTATACGGGCGGGCGCGCTGCACAGCGGGAAGTCGCAGCCGCAGCGCACCCACACGCTGGCCCAGTTCAAGGACGGCGAGATCTCGGTGCTGGTGGCCACCAACGTCGCCGCCCGCGGCATCCACGTCGAGCACCTGGACCTCGTCGTCAATGTGGATCCGCCCGCCGACCCCAAGGACTACCTCCACCGCGGCGGGCGCACCGCGCGTGCCGGAGAGTCCGGCAGGGTCGTCACGCTGGTCACGCCCGGCCAGCGCCGGGACGTGAACCGGATGATGGCGGACGCCGGGATCCGGCCCACGGTCACCCAGGTGCGCTCCGGCGAGGAGAAACTGACCGGCATCACCGGCGCGAAGCGCCCGCCGGTGCAAGACGGTACGAAGACCGGCAACGCGGCGTTCCGGGGGCTGGGCACCCGCGCGGGCCGCCCGCCGAAGGAATCCCGCAGGGCCGTGGAGGCGCGCATGATGGCGGAGGCCCGCAAGGCCGCCCAGGTGCGCAGGGCCCGCTGACGGGCGGGACGCGCCGCCGCGGCCGGGCGCCGCGAGGAGGCGCGCCCGCCACTTCGCATCGAGTGCAACGCCAAGGAGTGCCGATGGCAAACAGAGTCCATCAACCCCAGGAGAACGCCGAGTTCGAGTTCATCCTGGCGAGGGCGGACGTCCCGGTGCTCGCCTACTTCCACGGTGTGTGGCCCAAGGCGGCGGCAGCCTGCAGGGAAATGGATCCCCTGGTGGGCGAGGCGGCGGACGCCTACCAGGGCCGCCTGATCGTGATGCGGGCCGACATCGCCAGGTGCCCCGGGCCGGTACAGCGGTACGGCGTCACCGGCGCGCCCTTCTTCGTGCTGATCGACCGGGGCGAGGCGACGGCGACCAGCAGTGGTCCGATGTCCAGGACCGCGCTCGGGGACTTCCTGGCCGCCCACCTGTGAGCAGACCGCACGCCGGCCGGCGAGGTCGGGCCCGCGGTGACCGGCCCCCGGGGCACGGTCACCGCCCGGACCGAAAGGTGAGCCCGTCCATCACTCCCAGGTCGGATCCGGCTGGTCCCGCAGACCGCGGATCACCAAGTGACCGGCAACGCCCGCAGGCCGCGGAAGACCAGTTCCGGCACGTAGGTGAGCTCGGACTCGTCAACGGCGAGGCGCAGTCCCGGATACCGCTTCACCACGGACCCGATCGCCACCCGCATCTCCCGGCGGGCCAGCTGTGCGCCGAGGCAGAAGTGCGGCCCGTGCCCGAAGGCGACGTGCGCCGCCGGTCCTTCGCGCGTGATGTCGAAGCGGCCGGGATCCGGGTACACCCCGGGGTCGCGGTTGGCCGCGACGATGACCGGCAGCACCGGTTCGCCCGCGTCCAGTTGAGTGCCCTCCAGCTGGACGGGCTCGGTCGTGACCCGGAGCTCAGCCGAGGTGAAAAGCCTGCTGTAGCGCAGTAGTTCCTCGACCGCCGGTCCGATCAGGTCCGGTGACGACTGCAGCAGCGCGAGTTGGTCCGGGTGCCGCAGCAGGGTCAGCAACGAGTTGCCCAGCTGGTTGACGGTCGTCTCATGGCCGGCGATCAGCAGGCCCTCGAGGTTGGCCAGCAGCTCGGGTTCGGTGAGCTGGTCGCCCTCGTCGTTGGCGGCGACCATCGCCGAGATCAACGCGTCGTCCGGGTTCGCCCGCTTCTGGCGCACCAGATCGGCGAGCCAGCCCTGCATCTCGCCCTGTGCGGCCCGCAGTTCGTCCGGAGTGATGTCCGTGACGAACAGCCGCCTGGTCCAGCCGCGGATGGCCTCCGCCTCGGAGTAGGGCACGCCGAGCAGCTCGCAGATGACCATCAACGGCAGGGGAGCGCAGAGACCTGCCACCAGATCCGCCGTTGGATCGAGGGAGTCGAGCAAGGAGTCCACAATGGATTGCACACGTGGCTCGAGCTCATCGATCATGCGTGGGCTGAACGCCTGGGACATCAGCTTGCGCAGACGGCCGTGGCGCTCGCCCTCCAAGCTGGTGACGAGTAACGGGTCGGCGGCGACGGACAGTTTCATCGGGCCGCCCGGAAGCGTGGCTGCCTCCCGGCTGAACCGGCTGTCGCTGAGAACCTGGCGCACCGCCTTGTGGGAAAGGGCGAGCCAGACGTCACTCGTACCCATCGTCGCGAGGACGACCGGCGCCTGCGCGAGCAGGGCCTCGGCTTCGGGCTCGTTGTCAAGGTGGCGGGGTGTGCTGAGCGGGAACGTGGGTCGCATCGCTACCTCCTGACTGAATGCCACCAGGGGCGGGCACCGGACGCCGGGCGCGAACGGCCGGGACCGGTGCACGGATCGGTGACAGCGGGGTTTCATGCCGCCGGGGGGCGGTGGCGCTTCACGGTCGTCTCGAAGTCGACGGGGGTCAGCGGTTCAGCCGGAGTCGTCGGCGGCGACGGCGGCGCCGGTGGCTGGTGCGCTCGATCCGGGTGGTGATCGCCGTGCGGAGGTCCTCCCGGGTGGCCGGACGGCGGTCGAGGACGTTCTTTGCGGGAGCGCGAACAGGGATTCTATGGCGTTGTCACGGCGGCGTCGACATGGCCCATGAGCCCGGCCCGGGCGTAGCAGTGCGGGACGTCAGATGGCGGATATGCCGTCGAGGGCGGTCAGCACGGCGTCATCGAGGTGGACGGAGCCGGCGGTGACGTTGGACTCGAGGTGCTCGACGTCGGTGGTCCCGGGGATGAGGAGCACGTGGGGGGCGTGGTGAAGCAGCCAGGCCAGGCCGACCTGGGACGGCGAGTGCCCGAGCGCTTCGGCCGCGGCTCGGACGGCGGGTTGTTCCGCGACCTTGGGCAGACCGGGAACCGCGCTGCCGAGCGGGAAGAACGGCACCCAGGCAATGCCTTCCGTCAGGCACAGGGAGACAAGGGCCTCGTCGCGCCTGTCGACGAGGCTGTAAGCGTTCTGCACACAGACGATGCCGGCCGGGATCGCCCGGCGCAGTCCGTCGAGGGTGATGTTGCTCAGCCCGATCGCGCCGATCTTGCCCTCGTCGCGCATCGCCGTCATCGCGGCGAGCTGATCGTCGAGGTCGACGGCCTGGTCGCCCTCGCCCCGCAGTCCCGGGCGGTCGTCCGGGCGTCGAAGGTTCATGACGGCGACCTGCTCGACTCCCAGGCCCTTGAGGTTGTCCTCCACGCTGGCACGGAGTTCCTCAGGTCGCTGAGCGAGTCGGAGATGGACAGGTCCGCCGGGATCGGCGTCCGCGCCGATCTTGCTCGATACGAGGACGTCGTCTTCGGCCCGGAGGGCTTCGCGGATCAGGTCGTTGACGAGGCCGTCCCCGTAGAACTGAGCCGTGTCGAAATGATCGATTCCGAGTTCGACAGCGCGACGCAGGAGTCCGGTCGCCTGATCGGGATCACCGCCCAGGCGAGACAGCTGCATGGCTCCGTAGCCGATGCGGGAGACCGTTCGACCGGCAAAGGCCGCCGGGCCGCCGGGGCGCCGGTCGTCGTCCGAAGGGCCTCGGGATTCCGGGCTGTCAGGGCTTTCAGCGGTGTTTTGGCTGTCGTTGTGGGACACGCAGACCTCTTCCTCCTGAGATGAGCTGCCGGCGCCGGGCCGTGATGAGCCGGACGGGCCGACCCGCGCGGCTACGGCGCAGACGATTCCGGCGGGGGCGAGGCCGACACGGCCGAGGCCAACAGGGCCGGAAGCAGCACGTTCTCGATCACGGCGGCCGCGTAGTCGGGGTCCGGGCCGCCGCCCGTGAAGATCAGCCGGTGGAGGCCCAACGCCGGCAGGATCGCGGCCAGCAGCGCCGGATCGGCCGGGGCGGCGATCTCGCCACGGGCCACCGCCCGGTCGACGACGGTCGCCACGGCTCGCTCGGTCGGCGGGGTGAGCGTCTCGAAGGCTCGGCGCAGCTCCGTGTCGACCAGCAGGGCCGAGGCCATCCCGGTGATCAGCCGGGCCTTGTCGACAGGGTCCTGACCGGAGAACAGGTAGCCGCCGAGCGCCGCCAGGTCCCCCCGCAGCGACCCGGTGTCGGGCACCTCGCCGTCGATGTGCTGCTGCGCCAGCGCGTCGCCCACCAACTCCGCCTTGTTGGACCAGCGGCGGTACACCGTCGCCTTGCCCGCCCCCGCCCGAGCCGCCACCGCGTCCATCGTCATGCGGTCGTAGCCGATCTCCATCACCAGGTCGAGAGCGGCCCGACGCAGGACGTCATCGCGCGAGGTGTCGCGGGAGCGGCCGCCACGGCTCCTTTCCGAAGCCGGATCGGACCGGGCTGCGGGGGAAGGAGGCAGTGAACGGCTGACAGGCATCGCGGCTCCCGACATAATTGACGGACCCTCTAGTTCCGGAACGATACAGTTCCGTTCAGTGCGTGTCGAGGGATACGCGCACGCCCCGGCCTTCGGCCGGGGCCGGGGCCGCCACTGCGCGGATCGGCCGACCCGGCGGCGCGCGCGTCCGCGCGCACAGACGGCCCCGCGCTCTCAGCGGCCCGCGCCGGCGCGCAGTCCGTCGATGACGATGGCGAGCATGTGCCCGGTCCGCTCCTGCCAGTCCGGTCCGCTGTCGGCCTTCCACAGGAACGACACCAGCAGCAGGACCTCGTCGGCGCCGGCGTCCGCCCGGAGCCGCCCGGCGGCCTTGCCGGCGGCGAGCAGCCGGTCCAGCGCGGTGACGACCGGCCCGTAGTACCGGCTTCCGAGATCCGCGCGGGTGGCAGCCTCGACGGCCAGGGCCGCGCCCTGCTTGATGCGGCCGTAAGCGGCGAGCCGGCCGAACCACAGGTGCAGCGCCTCCAGGGGCTCGTGTTCGTCCAACAGGCGCGGGGCGGCGTCGATGAGTGCCTCGACGTCCTGCCGGTAGACGGCGAGCAGCAGGGCTTCGCGGTTCGGGAAGTGCCGGTACATCGTCCCCTGGCCGACGCCGGCCGCCTTGGCGATCGACTGCAGTGTCGCGTCGGGGGCGCCGGTGAAGGTCGTGCGCGCGATCTCGATGATGCGGGCGCGGTTGTCCTGGGCGTCCGAGCGTGTCGCGCGCTGGCGTGGCTGCGTCATCCGAGGCCTCCGATCCGGGCCGGGACCGGCCCATTTGCTTATCCGGACGCGTGTCCGTTACCGTTCATCCATACCGGACACAAGTCCGCTTGTGTGATTCTAGAAGAACGGAGGCTCGGCCATGTCGAGCACCGGAGGCACCGGAGGCATCTTGGGAATCAAGGGCATCAGGGAGATGGACGGCATCGAAGGCAAGGTCGTGGCGATCACGGGCGCGAGCAGCGGCATCGGCGCCGCCACCGCCCGCCTGCTGGCACGCGGCGGGGCGAAGCTGGTACTCGGCGCCCGCCGCGAGGAGCGGCTCGCCGCCCTGGCCGGTGAACTCCGCGACGAGGGCTGCGACATCGCGTTCACGGCTGTCGACGTCCGCCGCCGCGAGGGCCCGGCCGCCCTGGTGGCCCTCGCCCAGGACAGCTTCGGACGGCTGGACGTCCTCGTCGGCAACGCCGGCGTCGGACCGGTCTCGCCCCTTGACGACCTGCGGGTCGACGACTGGGACGCGATGATCGACGTCAACGTGAAGGGTCTCCTGTACGGCGTCGCGGCGGCCCTACCCGTCTTCCGGCAGCAGGGGTACGGCCAGTTCGTGCACACCGTCTCGACCGCCGCCTACAAGACGGTCCCCGGGCAGGCGGTCTACTCGGCGTCCAAAGCCGCCGCCCGCACCCTCACCGAGGGCCTGCGGCAGGAGGCCGGTTCCTCGGTCCGGGTCTCGATGGTCTCGCCGGGCTTCGTGACCACCGACTTCATCGCCTCGGTGCCGGACCCCGACCTCCGCGCGCGCATGAACGCGCGGAAGGACGAGATCGCCATTCCGGCGGAGGCGGTGGCCCGGGCCATCCGGTTCGCGATCGAGCAGCCCGCCGACGTCGACGTCAACGAGATCGTCGTCCGGCCGACGGCCCAGGGCTGAGCGCACGGAGGAGCCGCGGGGCCGGCGCTCGCGTCCCCGTAGCCCGACAGCCGCCGCGTTTCTGATGTGGACATGCCCAACAGACCCCACTAAGGTGAGAGTTGGTCTAGACCTGGCGGCCACGCCGGACGTCTCGCACCTGTGGTTCTCGACGCCCCGTCACCGCCGCCTCGCAGACACATCCGCGGAATACCCCACGTTCCCAGGAGTCCGTCATGCGCAAAAAAATCAGCGCGGCCGTGATCGGCCTCGGAGTCGCCGGCTCGTTCGTCCTGGCCACCGGGAGTGCGAGCAGCCACGGCTACATCAGCACCCCGCCCAGCCGGGCGGCCCTGTGCGCCGCCGGCACGGTGAAGAACTGCGGCGACATCCAGTACGAGCCGCAGAGCGTCGAAGGCCCCAAGGGCTTTCCCGCCGCCGGCCCGGCCGACGGCAAGATCTGCAGTGGCGCCAACGCCCGCTTCGCCCAGCTCGACGACCCCCGGGGCGGCGCCTGGCCGGCCACCCACCTGACCGGCGGCCAGAGCTACACCTTCACCTGGAAGCTGACCGCCCAGCACTCCACGACCGACTTCTCGTACTACCTCACCAAGGCCGGCTACGACCCGACGAAGCCGCTCACCCGCGCGGCGCTCAACACCACCCCGTTCCTCAAGGTCGCGTACAACGGCGCGCAGCCCCCGACCACCGTGACCCACCAGGGCACCATCCCCACCGGCCGCACGGGCAAGCAACTCATCGTCGGCGTCTGGACGATCGCCGACACGGCCAACGCCTTCTACTCCTGCGCGGACGTCCAGTTCTGACCGGAAGTCCCGCCGGCCGTCCTCGCCATCCCCGCTGGCCCCGCCGTTCCGCCCTTGCCGCCGGGCGGAACGGCGGGGCCCACCGCCGGCGCCGCGGCGCCCCGCGACCTCACAGGCCGGTGACGCCGCTCGACGCGGTGAGGTCGTAGACCAGGCCGATCTCGCGCCGCTCCCCCGGGCCCAGGCGCAGGCGGTAGCGGACCATGCCGTCCGCGTCCACCTCGTCCGGCGCCGGCACCGAGGACTCGGTACGGACCCGCACCTCCACCGCGGAGACCTCGGAGACGGGGACGCGCTCACGGATCACCAGCTCCACCTCGCCGCCCGGCTCGGGAGCGTCGAGCCGGGACACGAACAGCCGCAGCCGCCGGGTGATGACCGTGCGCTGGTTGATACCGGCGAGCCCCGCGGTCTCGCGGCTCTCTTCGAGATGGCGCACCACCCGGAAGGTGTCCTCGCTGCCGAATGCCAGCCGCACCTCCTCGCCCAGACCCGCGAACGCCAGCTCGCCGCGCCCGACGAAACCGCCGCCGCGCACCAGCTCCACCGGCCCGGCCAGCAGCACATGGCCGGCGGAGTTGGCGAACCGCGCGGTGGCGGCCACCAGCGGCGACAGCTCCGGCACACACATGTTCTCCACCTGGCACGGCGCGCTGAAGGACGACAGAGGCACCCGGTGCGGGCGCCGGTCGGAGGGGATGTCGACCGGACGGGGAGCCGTCAGCACGCGCACCGCGCCGCCGTCCTGCAGCCCGGGCAGCGCGGCGGCCCCGACCGTTTCGGCGGCCGACTCGCCGCCGACGGTCCGGATCTCCTCCTCGCGCAGGTCCACCTCGACCGTGCGGCGTTCCTCCGAGGACCGCTCCCGCAGCGTGAGTACGTCCTCGGTCAGCGCCGGGGGGCTCGCGGCCAGCGTGGGCCGGGCGGTGGACAGCGACAGCCGCACCCCGCTCCAGTCCTCGCCGGTGTCCTGCCAGACGAAGGCGTCGGTCTCCAGCAGCACGGACCGCCGGTCGGCGGCGAGCGTCGCCCGGTAGGCGGGCCGCCACAGCGCGCACGGCACCAGATTGGTCACCCGCAGCTCCGCCGGACCGGCCCTTTCGGCCTCGATCACCAGATCGACGAAGGCGGTCAGCTGCTGCGGCTCGCTCTCCACGGCGGTGAGCGCCTGCCGCGCTTCGAGGAGTTCCTCCTCCAGGTCGTGTACGCGCCGGCGCAGCCGGTCCGCCTCCTCGATCCGCGGCTCGGCCGCCTGCTCGATCCGTTCCAGCCGGTCCGTCCAGCGCTCGGGGTCGGCGTCGCCGGCTCCGGCGCCCTGCACGATGTCGCGGTACAGGTCGGCCTTGGCCTGTCCGATCACCGCCAGGGAGTTGTCCAGCCGCTGCCGCAGCTGCCGCGCGTCCTCGATCTCCCGCTCCAACGCGTGCACTTCGCGGCGCAGCCCGGAGGCGTCCCGGCCCGGTTCGCCCGGCGGCGTGGGCGTGTACATCCGCACCACCCGGGCATCGAGCACCCGGGCGCCGGTCATCCGCGGTGTATCGGAGGCCGGTTCGCTGAACCCGGTGCCCGGTGGCCCGTCACCGGCGGGGAACTCGGCGCGCAGCGAACGGTCCACGGTCAGCGGAGTGACCGGCCCGATGCGCAACCGCCCCACCCCGGCGACGAGTTGGACGAGCCCGGTGCGTTCGATCTGGGCGCGGTCCTCCATGCAGGTCACCGCGGTGACGGGCAAGGCGTACGGGTCCTCGGTCGTCGGGACCGGCGCGGATTCGGCGGACGGGCGGGTCACGGCCATCGTTCAGTTCCTCCTGTTCCCGCCGACGGCGGCTTTCCCGACCGGGAAGCGGACGTCGAACCCTCCGGTCAGCGTGGTCGTCCGGCCCGGTTCCAGCGCGACGCGCCAGATCCGGGCGCCACGGACGTACGTGTCCTCCTGGCCGTCCAGCGGCTGACCGGGCTCCGCCCAGGGCGGTCGGGCCGCGTGCTCCTCGATACGGACATCCTTGTCCGCCGACACCGGTACGCGCTCGCGTACTTCGACCAGCACCGGGTACGGCAGCCGGTTGGCGAGCTCCACCTCCACGGTGTGGTCGAGAACGGTCGTACCGCCCCGCAGCCCCGCGGTGGACTCGCGCATGTGGGTGCGCCGCGCCGCTTTGACGCTCTCGGCCACGCCCACACCGACCGCCTGCCGCTGGCCGGGCGCGAGCGTCGGCAGGGCTGCGGTCAGGACGAAGTCGCCGTCGATCAGCACATCGACCGGTCCGGCCAGCAGCGCGTGCCGGGAGCTGTTGGTCACCAGGACGGTGCCGAAGACCGAGGGGTCCACCGACGGGACGCAGACGTACTCGAACTCGGTGCTGACCCGCACCTCGCCGACCGGCACCGTGTGCCAGTGACCGTCGGCCCCGACATCGACCGGCGCCGCGGTGTCGAAGCGGTAGTCGAACGAGCCCGCCGACGCCCGCACATCGACGACGTGCGCCGGACGGGGCAGCCGGGCCACGGTGTCGGCCAGCCGCCGGTATTCGCCGACGAACGGGGGAAGGCCGGTGGATCCGGGGCGCAGCGTGCCGCGTCCCTCGGCCGCGTCGGGGCCGGTCATCGTCAGACGCGCGTAGTCCAGCAGGTCGGCGGCCAGGGCCGGCGGCGCCGGGGCGGCATCGGTCAGCGGCGCGCTGTCGGACGCGGCGATCATGCGCTTGTGCATGGCCCGGCGGGGGCTGGGCTCGCCGGGCCCGAGCACCGACGACGCCATGGGTATCGGCGCGGCCAGCGGCACCGCGGTGTGGCGGAACCGCTCCTCCAGGGGAGCACCCCCCGGAGCGGGCGGGGCCGATCCCGGCTCCAGCGGCGGTGGCACGGGAGCCGACCCCGTCGATCGCCCGCCGAATCGCGGCGCCGGCAGCGCCGGCGGTCGGGAGACGGTGGCGGCGTCGTAGCCCGCGAACAACTCCTTCAGCCCCGCCGGGGGTTCCCGCCAACTGGACGCCTCGGGCCCCTGCTGGCTGCGGTCGATGCGCAGGGCCCGCAGCTCCGGCAGGCCGGGGCTGCGCAGCAGATCGGCGGTGGACAGCCCGAGCCGTACACCGGTCCAGTCCTCGCCGGTGCGCTGGGCGACGCAGGCGCGCAGCACGAGCGTGCCGGCGCCGCTGCGCCCGTCCAGCCGGAGCTGGTAGACGGGGGCCCAGGCGGCGCCGCCCACCTGGTACTCCAACTCCACGGCGACGGCGGTGGATTCGACCCCACCTGCTGCATCGGCGGCGCCCTCGCCGGTCCTCGTGGTCGGCGCGAGCGGCTCGGTGTCCGCTTCGCCCGCCTCGTCGGCGGGGGCGGCCGGGTCCGGCGCGTCGCCCGGCGCCAGCGTCAGCGTCAGCACCGCGGCCACCGACAGGTCGGCCCGGTCGGTGCTCAGGGCGCTGGACGCCTGGTCGAGCCGGTGCCGGCGAACATCCAGATCATGGACCGCCGCGGCCAGTTCGTCCTCGGCGGTGCGCAACCGCTGGTGCAGCAAGGAGAGTCGGGACTCGACAAAGCCGGCCAGCGTGAGGATGGACTCCACCGGCGCCCAGCGCGGCGGGTCGCCCCGACGCGGCTGCGGGGGCTCGGCCCGGAAGCCGGCCACCTCCTCGATCTCGGTGGCCAGCCGGTCCCGCCGGTCGCGCAGCCGGGACTCCCGGTCCTCGGCGTCCTCCACGTCCAGCCGGAGGCTCGGCAGTTGCTCGGCACGCCGGAGCACCGCGCCGAAGTCGAGGCGCAGGTCCGTCACCCGCAGGCCGGGCGGTCCGGACACCACGCGGCCGCGCAGCGAGTGTTCGACCAGGGTCGGCGGCAGACCCGGGACCCGGACGGTCACCGCGCCGTCGCCCAGCGCCAGTTCGAGCCTGGCAAGGCGCGTGCAGACCGCGCCCGACGCGTGCACCACGACCGACGTCACCGCGGACCGCACAGCGGGCTCTCCTGCTGTGCCACCGCGCGTGTCTGTCTCCCCCACGCCTTCCCCTCCCGCCCGGTGCGTGCCGGGTTCGGACCCCGGCCACGACTGACTCGTCCGTACCTTAGTGCTCCGACCGCACGGGCCCCCGGTTGGACCTCGCCGGCCCCAGGCCCGGGCGTGTGTGCCGCGCTCGACGTCCTGGCGGCCCGTTCGGCTGGTTGGCCGGTTCGGGAGGGGCGCGGGGCCGTCGGGGCGTGCGGCGGGGCGTTGGTGGGGGCGAAGAGGCTGGTGGGGGGTGGGTGGGGCGGGTTTGAGACATCATGCATGGGCGCGCGGAATATCCCGGGAACACGGCCGACCGGCGGCTGATGTTGTGTCAGTCTGATGGACGCCGAAGCAGCGCCTGGGGGGGTCATGGCAAACGCGAGCCTGGAAATCCATGTCATCAACATCAGTCAGGGTGACGCGATCCTGGTGGTCAACCGGGATGTGCCCAAGCTCCAGGCCAAGGTATCGGCGGTGACCGGGGCGCCGACGGAGCCGATGGACTTCCTGCCGTTCGCGGTCGAGCAGAAGCTGGACCTGCACGGGACGGTCACCAAGGCGCTGCTGATCGACGGGGGCGACGGCGACTACGGCGGCTTCGTCGAGGACTACCTGCGGCAGGTGGGGGTGGCGCCGGCCGCGTCGGACTACGTGCCCGAGTTGTCGCTGATGATCAGCCATCACCACGCCGACCACGCCGCCGGACTGCGGTCGGTGTACAAGAAGGCGGTCCCGGTGCCGCCCCCGCCGCCGAAGCCGACCAAGAAGAAGGGCAAGAAGAAGGCGGTTCCGCCGCCGGTGAAGATGGTCGACCACTACCGACCCGCGGCGGTCTACCGGCCGAAGGACGACTCCCGCAAGCCGAGCGACCGCGAGCTGTACTACAAGGTGCTGCTCAAGGATCTCGACGCCGCCGCTGCCGCGACCGTGACGCCCACCCAGATCCACGTACTGGACAAGGGCGGGGTCACCGGCGCCGCGCCCACCAAGATCGACCTGGGCAAGGGCGGCACCGGTCCGAAGGCGCTGCCCATCACCGTGCATGTGATCGGCTCCGCGCAGGGCGTGTGGGACGCCGTGACGAGCAAGGTCGTGGACATCGACAACCCGGCCGGCCTGGACCAGAACGACCGCTCGATGATCGTGATGATCGAATACGGGTCCTTCCGGTTCTTCGCCGCGGGCGACATCGCCGGCAACGGCCAGGCGGCCGGTGGCAACACCGGTGCGAACGCCGCCTCGACAGCCGGCAAGAAGTGGTTCTCCTCCAGTCACGCCGATGTCGAGTCGAGACTGGGCCCGGCGCTGGAGGCGTACTTCCCCAGGACCGTCACTCCGGCCGCGGGCAGCCCCCAGCAGAAGAGCGCCGGATGCTGCACGGTGCTCAAGGTCAGCCATCACGGCAGCAATTCCAGTACGGACGTCTACTCGCTGGCCACGCTGCGCCCGGAGATAGCACTGATCAGCAGCGGGCTGCGGCCGAAGTTCCACGGCCATCCGACCCAGGCGGTGCTGAACCGGCTGGCCCAGAGCCAGACCGCGGACTGGGGCATCCGCGGTCAGCCGGCGACCGTCACCACCCCCAACACGGTGTCCGGTGTGTACATCACCGAAATCGCCGAGCAGGTCAACAGCACGGCGTTCACCGTGGACATCCGCGAGGCCGTGATCGTGGGCGACATCGTGGTACGGCCGACCGACGAATCGGTGCGGGCGGTCCAGGACGAGGCGGCCTTCGACCAGGCGGCGCTGGATGTCCGGGTGTACGGGACGCGGGTCGCCACCGCGGCGACCAAGGCGACGACCACGGTCCGCGCCGCCTCGGCCGGCACCTCGGCGCTGACCTACTACCCCTACGGGCCGGACGAGTTCACCGTCGACCGGCACTAGGACAGCGGGGGGCGCGGGCGTACGAGCCCTTACGGCGGCGTACCGGCCGACGCGACCGCTCGGCCCCGCCCCGCCCCATCTCCATCCAGCTGTCCCGTCCCCACCTCCTCCGCGCCCGGCGCCCCGCCGCCCGCGGATCCCACCGGCACGACCGGGCACGACCGAGAGGGAAACGCAGACCATGGCATTGAGGCTCGCGATCGAGGGCGGCCAGTACTGGGTGACCGGCGTGGTGGACGACCCGGCCGTACGCTCGCTGCTCGGCCAGCAGTCCTTCCAGGTGGGCGACCACTACATCGGCTTCGACCAGCGGTTCAGCGAACCGGTCACGGTGCGCGCGTACTTCGACGCCGCGAGCAGCCCCGACGTGGCACGCGAGAACGCCAAATACCCCAAGTACCGGCTGAACCAGATCGGCTATCTGCAGGCGATGCGGGTCGAGTACGCCGGTGTCCCCATTCCGCCGGACGTCTTCGGCGGCCGGCTGGCCGACCGCTGGCCCTACGCGACCCCCGACGACCGGTTCCTCGACTTCATGGGTCCGAAGGAGGCGATCGACGGCAGGCTGCTGCCCTATTACCCCTTCTACGCCTACAACGGGCTGCTCCAGGACGGCACCGCCCTGCGCGTCGAGGACTTCTACGCGTTCGGGCGTCCCAACGGGTCGCTGTTCTCGCCCCGCCCGGTCCAGGGGGTCGACCCGTCCGAGCAGGCGCGGTGCGCGTCGATCACCGCCGAGGTCGCCACCGGGCTGATCACCGCGGAGGAGGTCTCCAACGCCTTGATGGCGGAGAACCTGATCCTGACGCTGACGCCGACCGAGGCGGAGCTCGGCAACTTCGAGCCGTACCAGCTCGCGCTCAACGAGCTGCGCACCCGGCCGCTGCCCGGGGCGCCCAACGCCCCCGCGCCGCTGGCCACCTTCACCGACGACGACGCCAAGAAGGTCAGGGCGCAGGTGATCGGCCGCTATGTGCTGCTGACGCTGCCCGACGACAGCATGCCCGACACCCTGTGCGTCTACGAGGAGGACGGGAGTGTGCTGGTGCACCTGCTGACCGTCTACGAGATGGACGAGATGTGGGACCAGGCCGGTCCGGCAGCACTGTGGCGGATCAGCGACTACCTCGACAGCATCGGCAGGCTCCGACCGCCCGCCCCGCCGCCGGGCCGCGGCCGGGCCAAGCAGCCGCTGCGCGGTGAGCCGCCGATCGCCCAGGAGGCCACCAACCCGGTGTGCAAGCTGCGTTACTGGACGTTCGCGATGGGAACCCGGCTCAGGCCGCGCGGCGGGGCCCGCGCGCGGGTGGTGCTCAGCGGCTTCACCTGGGCGGCGGTCTACCAGTACGACCGGGACACCGACCACCTCGACTTCACCGCGATCGAGGTCCCCAAGGCGATGGGCGCCTTCGAACTGGATCCGCTGCTGGCCGCCTACACCGACGCGCTGAACGACCCGGAGCTGCGCGGCGGCACGATCGATCTCAGCAACTTCACGGCGGCGGCGCTGCGCCGCGACAACTTCGGCCAGGGCGCGGGCAATTCCGTTCCCTTCATCGACCCCGCGACGGGAATGGACATCGGATGACGCCGCCGCCCTCCGACGACCAGCTGGCGCTCCAGCCCGTCGTCACCGCCCGCTACGAGGCCGGCGCCCTGTCGGCCGATTTCCCGCCCGTGGCCGCCGCCTACGCCTATCGGATCGACGTCACCGCGGACACCGCCGAGCCGCCGCCGCTGGTGTACTCCACCCTGCTGGCCGCCGCCGACGCCACCGGCACCGTCGAACTGGCCTCCGACGACTTCACCGCGCGGCCCGGGGTCACCTACACGGTCACCGTCACCGTGCTCGGTGTGCCGAGCGAACCGGCGGCCGTCACCGTCGTCGTGCTCGACGCGCCCGTGGTGACCGCGCGGGCGGTCATCGACGGCTGCGCGCTGACCTGGACCGCCGTGCCCGGTGCCACCGCCTACCTGGTCCGGGTGACCGACGCGGCCGGCGCCACGGTGGTGCACCGGGCGCAGACCGACCTGACCGCGGCGACCCTCACCGCTACTGACGGGCTGCGGCCCGACACCCCCTACCTGGTCACCGTCCAGGCCCGGGCGGGGGAATCCTACGGACCCGCGAGCACGCCGGTCACCGCCGTGCTGCGGTCGGCCGCCGCGATCCTGACCGCGCTGCGCGACCGGCTGCTGGCCGCGCGGGTGACGGTCACCGACGACGACGGCGCCACCTGGCTGCGTTACGTGCTGGACACCGTGACGCTGCCCGACGACCTGCCCGAGGACGCGGCGCGGGTGCGCGGCGTGCTGACCGCCGCGACGGCCACCGGCGCCGCCCCGTTCGTCAGCACCGCGCCCGACGACCCCGGGCCGGTACTGTCCGAGGCGCTGGACCGGCTGACCCTCGGCGGGGTGTCCCCTGCCTTCGGCGCCGGTGAGGAACCGCCCGCCGAGGTGGTCTTCACCGTCTCCGACGACGTCCTGCTGCGGGCCACCTGGACCACCCGGCCGCCGGACGGCTGGACGCCCGGCGACCTGTTCGACGCGCTCGACGGCAGCGGCATCGACGACCTGTGGCTGGGCGGTATCGCGGTGGTGGCCACCACCTGGGAGCACACCGACGCCGCGGTGAACGCCCCGCTGGCGGTCGGTCTCAACCTCCAGGCCACCGTGGCGGTCCGCCGCGACCTGTGCCCGGCCGACCTGGACGGTCTCGATCCGGCCGGCCGGATCGAGACCGTCGTCGGCGGACCGGTCGCGCTCGACGACGACGGCCGTCCCGCATTCGACTGGACCACGGCGGCCGACCTCGGTGAGCTGGTGGTGCGCCGTGTCGGCCTGCCGGACCTGCCGGTCACCGGCGAGCGGATCACCCTCAGCTGCGTGCCCGTCCCCGACCCCGGCGACGGGCCGGCCGTCATCGCGCGCGCCGCGGTCGGCGGCGGCAGCACGCTGGGCGGCGACCCGATCGCGGTGGAACTGACCGTGGCCACCCGCCGGCACCCCACCGTCGTCCTCAGCGCCCTCGACCCGCAGGTGAGCAGACCCAGCGTCAGCGCGCTGCTGGCGGCGACCGGGGTCGCGAACACGCTGCCGGTCGCGCTGCCGGCCACCCTGCTCGATCTGGTGGACGCCACCGTCTACCGCTACGAACTGGGCGTGGACCCGCTCGGCACGGAGGCCACCAGCACAGTGCTGACCGTGGGTTCGGACACCGCGTGGACGCCCGCCGAGGGCTTCGGCCTCAAGGCGCCGCGGCTGACCCTGGACCTGACCACCTCGTCCGGCTGGGCCGCCACCACCTACGCCAACGCGCGGCTCACGCTGGGCGCCACGCTGTCGCTCGGCGACGACTCGGGCGACTACGCGGTCACCGCCGTGCTGTCCAGCGCCGGCCCGTGGTATTTGTCCTTCGACAACGACACCGACGGCACCACGGACGACGACGCCGACGGCCTCGACGACGGACCCACCGGTCCGCTGCCCTCCCTGGACACCGTCGCCGGCTTCGCCGGGAAGACCGGCGCGTCGGTGCTGCGTGTGCTGCCGGCCGAACTGACCGCGGCGACGGGCTCGTTGCGGCTGTCGCGGATCTGGCTGCTGATCGACCCCGACGCGAGGGCGGTGCGGAACGTCCGGGTCACCCTGGCCCAGACGGTGCCGTGGGCGCTGCTCGGCGACGCGCTCACCCTGTCCGGCTGGTCGTGCGCGATCGCGCTGGACAACGACCCGGTCACCGGCTGGGACGTCAGCGCGCAACTGGACGGCGAGGTGACGCTGACCGCCGGCCGGTCCTCGACCACGGTGGCCGTCGGCGTGCCGCTGCCGCTGTCCGCCGGCCTGGTACGGGTCGAACTCGGCGAGGACCAGGTCGTCCACCTGCCGACCGTCGGGCAGCTGCTGGGCCTGCTGCGCGGCGGTCCGGTCAACCTGCCCATCGGGATCGCCACCCTCGGCGGCCTCGACGTCACCCGGCTGCTGGTGCTCATCGACGCGGACGCCGGCGCTGTGACCCACCTGTCGTTCGCGTTCGAGCAGACCGGCACCTGGACGATCGCCGAGAATCTGCTGACCGTCAGCGACGTCACCGCCGCGATCGCCTTCCAGCCGTCGACCAGCCCGATCGGCGTGTGGGGTCAGATCGGCGCCACCCTCGAAGTGGTGCCGGGGCAGCCGGTCGACATCGCCACGTTCAAGAACGAACCGGACGACGTATGGCGGCTGCACGCCGCCTCGGCGCACCCGATCCACCTGCCCTCGTTCGCCGAGCTGGCCGGCTGGATGGCCCCGGCCGCCAGCCGCGCCGCCCTGCCGGCCGCCCTGCCGCTCAGCCAGGGCATCGACGTGCGCGACGTGGCGCTGCGCTTCGGCGGACCCGGCGGGACGCTGGACCAGGTCGCCTTCCGCGCCGAGGCCGAGGACGTCTGGACGATCGTCCCGGGCCGGCTGTCGCTCACCGACCTGGACCTCTCGCTGACCGTCCCGCAGCCCGTGGTCGCCTCCCAGGTCACCGGCAGCGTGGGCGCGGTGCTCACGCTGGGCGGTGTGCCCATCGGGCTGCGGGCGGCCAAGCCCGACAGCGCCGGCCCGTGGACCTTCACCGGGGAGATGATCCAGGGCCGCGCCCTCGACGTCCTGGCGCTGGCCGACGGCATCGGGGACCGGAGCGACTACGCGCTGCCCGCCGACGCCGTCGCGCGCGATCTGCCCGCCTCGGTGGAACTGGTCGCCGCCTCGGTGCTGGCCGTGCCGGACAGCGGCACCTTCCACGCCGAGGGGGAGCTGGGCTTCGACTGGGAGTTCGCCTTCGCCGGCACCACCGTCGCCGTCCGCTCGCTGAGCGCCTCGCTCGATGTCGCCGCGACCGGCAAGCCGCTGGTGGTACGGCTGCTGGGCGAGTTCGACGTGGCCGGGCTGCGGGCCGCGGTGGGGCTCACCGTGGGCACGCAGGACACCCCGGCGGTGCTCACCGGCTCCGTCGCCCCGGCCGATCTGGCCGATGTGGCGGTGGACACCCTCGCCGACACCCTCACCAGCGCCGCGCCGGACACCGGCTGGTCCACGCTGGTGCCCGCGCCGCTCACCCCGCCCGCCTTCGCCTCGGCGCGGCTGTATCTGGACGTCACCGGATCGCGGCTGCTGCTGCACGGCACGGTGGACGTCGCCGGGCAGAGCGCGCTGGACGGTTTCCTGTACGTGGCCCGGGCGGCGGGTCCCGATCCCCGGCCGTGGACGTACGCGGTGGCGGTCTCGCTCGGCGCCGACTTCCGGATGGGCGCGCTGGTGCCCGCGCTCGCGGTGGTGGACGACTATCTGCGGGTCACCGACGCGCGCCTGGTGATCTGCGACCTGCGGGCGCCCACCGAGGCCGATCCGACCGCGGGCGGCAGCCTCGGCGCGCTGGCCACCGACAGCGCGGCGCTGCTCGCGCTCGCCGACCCCAGCGCCCCGGCGCCGCTCACCGGGCTCGGACAGGACCCGCTGAAGCTGCGGGCCGGCGCGTATCTGACGGCCCGGCTGCGGTTCGGCCAGGTCAGCCTGTTCGACAAGCTGCTGAAGATCGGCAGCGCCGACCAGTTCGCCGAGCTGCGGCTGGAGGCGCTGATCGACGCGGCCGACCCGGTCAACACCGTCTACAGCGCCGACCTGCCCGACCTCACCGTGCTCGACGCCGTCGTGCTCACCCACACCGACGCCTACCCGGGCATCCATCTCGGCTACCGGCCGGCCGACGCCCACCGCTTCCAGCTCGACGGCCGGATCGCCTTCACCGGCGTCTTCGGCGCGGCGCCCACCTTCGACGTCTCCCTCGTGGTGGACGACATCGGGCTGACCTCCACCATCACCCAGACGCAGCAGCGGATAGCCCAGCCGTTCGGCATACCCGGCGTCGTACTCTCCGGGCTCGGGGTGGACCTGCGGATCGTCTGGGAGGTGCCGGCCACCGCCAGCACCCCGCTCAAGCCGCAGACCTCCTGGGCGGCGCTGCGCGGCCATGTCCTGCTCGGCCCGGCCCCGGCCGACCCCAGCCTGCCCGACAACCGGCCGTCGGTCGCCGCCGAACTCGCCCTGGTCGGCGGGGTCCCCGCGCTGTTCGACCTGTCGCTGGACCGCGACTTCTCCGTCGGCGCCTTCCTCGCCCAGTGCCTGACCGGTTCCGGGGCGAACTGGCCGTCGGACTTCATCGACATCGCCTTCCTCAGCGGCAGCCGGATCTCCTACTACGACGACCGGGCCGACCCGTACAAGACGGTCGCCACCGTCGACGGGCACACCTTCGCCGCCGGCTTCACCGTCGACGCCTATGTCCGGCTGACCCTGGTCACCTCGCTGACGCTGCACGGCACGGTCACCGTGACCAGGAACGCCAGCACCCAGCAGTTCTCCGACGCCACCGCGGCCTTCCAGCTCGACGACCCGATCGACCTGGGCTTCATGTCGCTGGCGGGCACCGGCCTCGACCCGTCGAGCGGGCTGTACGCGCACGGGCCGTCGCTCGGCTTCACCACCGGCGACCACCCGGCTCTGGCGCTGACCACCGGGGTGAACTTCCTCGACGCGCCCTTCTTCCAGGCCGGCGTCAACGTGCGCGAGGGCTCGGACGGCGGCAACCGGTTCACCGGCCGGCTCGTCGCGGCCCGGCCCGTCTCACCCTTCGGGCTGCTCGGCGCCACCTTCGAGTACATCACCCATCCGCGCGGCGCCGACGAGTTCCACCTGGTCGACTGGCCCGCCTTCGACTGGGCCCGGAACGTGATCGACTTCGTGCAGGCGCTGCGCGACCTGGCCAACGCGCTGGGCTCCGAGGGCTGCGGCGCCATCGTGCAGGCCATCGGCGCGGCGGCCTGCGACGCCGACTTCACCCTCACCCCGTCGGCCGCGCTGGACGGCGGCGAGTTCGCCTTCAGCGTCCGGGGCACGTACGCGCTGACCTTCGCCGGCATGGACGATCCGATGGTGACGGCGGACCTGCCCGCGCTGACGGTCCGGATCCCGGTCAGCACCACCTGGGACGGCCTGCCGGACGCGCTCGCCTCCGGCATGGCCGGCGGCGCGCGGCAGGTGATCGAGGACCTGTTCACGCATCCGCTGGACACGGTCCTCTTCCTGGTCATGCTGTTCGGGCCGAGCGCGGCCGAAGTGGCCCTGGACCTGGTCTGCGAGGGCCTGATCGACGGTGTCGTCGCCTTCGCCTGCGGGGTGGCCGCGGAGATCGTGGCGGACCTCGGCATCGGCCTGGGCGCGGCGGCGCTGCTGGCCGTCATGGTCCCCGCGATCCTGTACGCCCTCGCCCACGGCGGCGACGACGACAGCGGCGACCCGCAGGACACCACACCGCGGCGGCCCAACGTGCGCCCGGCCGCATACGCGCAGGGCGCGCTGACGGTGACCTGGGACGGCGCCAAGTACGCGTCGGGCTACACCGTCCAGCTCCTCGGGCCCACCGGCGCCGTGCTGTTCACCGCCGACCTCGGCATGCTGACGACCTGGATCATCCCGGTGGACCTGGCCACCTTGGGCACCGGCACCTTCCAGGTCCGGGTCCGCGGCCGCCGGGGGGACGTCACCGGCGACTGGGGCACCCTCGGCATCGTCCGGCTGGCCGGTCCCAGCCCGGCGCTCACCTGGTCGGCGGGCGTGCTGAGCGCCGGCTGGCCCGCGGTCACCGGGGCCACCGGCTACCACGTACAGCTGCTCGCCCCGGACGGAACACCGCTGGTCGACACCCAGCTGGCCGCCGACGCGACCTCCGTGACCGCGCAGGTCACCGAGCCCGCGGCCGGCGCCTACACCGCGCTGGTCACCGTCCTGGGCGGCGACCTGCCGCCCGCGAGCGGCACGCCCGCGAGCCTCGACGTGCTCTCGCTGGCCACACCGGCCATCACCGCCGTGTCCCGCGACGGCGACGTGTTCACCGTGACCTGGCGGCCCGTCGCGGGCGCCGCCCGCTACGCGGTGGTGCTCGCCGCCGACACCGACATCGCCACCGCGACCGTCGAGGCGAGCGGCGAGCTGACCGCGCGGCTCAGCGCCACCGCGGAGAACCCGGTCACCGCCGCCAAGGTCTTCAGCCTGTCGGTACGGGCGCTGGCGACCGACCACATCGGTCCCTGGGCGCGGCAGAACATCATCACCGTGCTGCTGCCCGCCCCGGCCGATCTCACCCTGTCCTGCGACGTCGACGCCCTGAGCGCGACCTTCACCGGCGTGAACACCCCGCGCCGCACCCCGCGTTACGAACTGGAGCTCACCCGCGCCACCGGTGCGGCCGACCCCGGCACCGTCGTCGGCCATGTCACCGACGGAGTCCCCGGGGGCACCGCGCTGCCGCTCGACGACGGCACCACGCCCACCGCGGGGCAGCGCTACGGGGTACGGGTCCGCGTCTCGGTGGAGGACCCCGCCACGGTGACCAACACCGGCCCGTGGAGCGACCGCGCCGACATCGTGCTCACCGCCGTCCCGCCGGCGCCGGCCGACACGGCGATGACCGTGCTGGGCGACCAGTTCGGCGTGAGCTGGACCGCGCTCACCGACCAGACCGACCCCGGCGGCGCGGCCGGCCGCAGCTACGACGTGCAGCTGGTCAACCTCGGCCCCTCGCCGTGGCATCCCAGCGCCGTCACCCCCGTCGCCTCGCGGACCGCCGTGGCCGGCCCGAGCTGCGTGCTCACCCCGGACGACGGCTCCATGCCGCCGCCGGGACAGATCTACGACGTCAAGGTCCGCACCCGGCACGGCCGGCAGACCGGCCCGTGGGCCCCGCCGCGCACCGCCGCCTCCTTCGACCGGCCGACCGTCACCGGTGCCACCTTCGCGGGCAACCAGGTCACGGTGAACTGGACGCCGACCGCGGCGCCCCAGGCGGGCTACTACGTCAACCTCAACTACTCCAACCCCGACGACCCCTCGGTCCTCGGCTACCTCACCTCGATGAGCGGGGCCGGCGGCACCACACCCGCGCCGCAGACCGTGTTCGACGTGACCGGGCTGCCGCGCTTCGCGGACTACCTGGTGAGCGTGCGCTGCTGGCTCTACAACGACTTCTACGGCCCATGGAGCGAGCCGTTCCGCTTCCCCGTCGCCCCCACCCCCACCGGGCTCAAGCTCAGCTACGACGGCACCGCGATCAGCGCGAGCTGGGACGCCACGCCGGGCGCCACCTCCTACCACCTCGCCGTGGGCCCGGCCGCCGGCGGCAGCACCGTGGCGTCCTCGACGGTCCAGGCGCCGGGCACCTCCACCACCTTCAACACCAATCTGCTGCAGCTCGGCCGCCAGTACATGTGCGGCCTGGTGGCCCAGAAGCAGAGCGCGCAGGGCATGGTGGCCTCGCCGCCGGTGTACGCCACGATCACCCTGCTGGGCGCCCCCACCGGGCTCACCACGGTCGACGACCCGGGGAAAGTGGCGGCGACCTGGACCGCGGTCCCGGGCGCCACCGGTTACCAGGCGCAGATCACCGACCTGCTCGGACGCCCGGTGCTCACCGCCTCCACCGGCGGACCGGGCATCGGCATCGACCGCTCACCGCTCACCCAGGGCGCCAACTACCTGCTCCAGGTGCGCGCGGTGGCCGAGCAGCCCGGTCCGTGGTCGACCGCCGTGCACACCACCTACGGCACGTTCAGCACCCTGTGCCTGGGCGCGCCGGCCGGCGTCAACTGCAACGCCGGCGGGGTCATCGGTGCCTTCGGCGACTTCTGGGGCAAGACCATCCCGGCCGAGGTGGCCGACAACTTCCACTCCACCCGCGCGACGCCGCGCACCGGCTGGGTCTCGGTGCCGTTCGGCCAGCCCGCCGCGGCGACCGTGCTGGCCCGGCTGGTGGCGGCGCTGCGCGCCAACAACGTGCTGACCGAGGCCGACGCCCAGCGCACCTTCGCCAATGTGCCGCGGGTCGGCTCCGCGATCGGCACCGGGACCAGCGCGCTGTGCCTGGGCGCACCGGCCGGCGACCCCTGCCGGTCGCCGGCCGGCGACTTCGGCGCCGCCCGCGGCGCCACCGCCTCCCAGCTCCCGTCGACGTACTACCCCAACGGGTCGGCCGCGTCGGGCTGGGTCGGCGTGGACGGCGCGTTCAGCGGCCTGCCGGTCCTGCTGCGGCTGGTCGGACAGCTCGCGCAGGGCGGCAGACTGACGGGCAACCAGCCGTACGACGTGTTCAACAGCGCGATGAACGTGACCGTCAGCTTCGGCGACGGGGGCAAGGCGTGGTGCGTACGACTCGGCACGCCGGTCGGCACGGTCGCCTCCGGCCAGGTGGGCGACCTGATGCTGAACGTCTCCGGCGCCCAGCTGGCCGGCCCCTACGCCCCGTCGGCCGGCTGGTACGCGCTGCCCGACGGCGCGGACTCGATCTTCGAAGTGCTGGCGCTGCTCGATGTCTTCCTCCAGTCCAAGGGAGCGCTGCCGGGCACCACCGGCTACGACGTCTTCACCCGGGCCCTGGGCACCAAGCCGAAGAGCGGGCCGATCCCGCACTGACCGCGCCGCTTCGGCGCCGAGCGGGCCGCCCCCGTGCACCAGGGGCGGCCCGCGAAGCGGTCACGCGGTCAGCTCCTCCGCCGAGCGGACGGCCAGCCGCAGCAGCCGCTCCGGGATGCCGGCCTCGCGCAGCGCGCTGCCGTCCCGGGTGGTGAGGCGGAAGGTGTGGGTCTCGCCCGGGAGGAGGGTGACCAGGGACGTGTCGGACGTCAGCGCGTGCGGGGGCAGGCCCAGTGCGGCGGCCAGCCGGTCCGGGAAGACGCAGAGGTCGCGCAGCACCGACTCCGCCGACACCGTCAGGGCCAGCGCGCCGTCCGCGTAGGACGCGGTCAGCGTGCGGGCCGGCGGCGGCGAGGTCAGGGCGCGGCCCGGGCGGTAGGCCCAGGTCGTCCGCACCCCGTCCGCGTCCACCACCAGCAGCTCGGCGTGCGGGTCGCCCGGCGCCGCCAGCGCCGGGTCGAGTCGCAGTGTGCGCAGGCCGCCCGCCGGACAGCTGGCCGCAAGGCGGGTACGGGCCAACTCCCGGCCGTCCAGGGTGACGCGGTACACCGACAGCTCCGGCGTCCAGTCCGCCACCGAGTCGTTGACCAGCGTCAGCGTCAGACCGGCCGTGCCCGTCGGGTCGTGCGTGGGGCCGGGGTGCACGGGCTGCACGGTCGCCAGCCGTGGCGCGAAGGAGTGCCGCAGGGCGTACCACAGCGGCTTCTCGATGCCGGCCACGTCGACCGCCGACCAGCTGATCGCCGGCCAGCAGTCGTTGAGCTGCCACACCACCGCGCCCGCGCACCGCTCCCGCGACCGCAGCCATTCCACGCCCGCGGCGACCGCCCGGGCCTGCACCAACTGCGTGGCGAAGTGCCAGTCCGCGCCCTCCGCGGGCGTGGGCACGTGCGGCTGGAGGCCGCGGGTCAGCTTGTGCATGCCGTCGATGGCCCGCAGGTGGTGCCGGGTCAGCGGCGAGGCGGGGCCGGGGGTCTCCCCGCCGAGCACCCGCTCAAGGGTCGTCCAGGCGGCGGGTCCGCACCATCCCATCTCGGCGACGAAGGACGGGTCGTGGTCCCGGTAGTGCGCGTAGTCCCCCTCGTTCCAGGCGTCCCACAGATGGCTCAGACCGTGCGTGTCGGCCGCCGGGTCGGCGTCGAGAGCCCCGGACCAGGGCGAGTTGGGCACGTAGGGGCGGGTCGGGTCGAGCCGGGCCAGCACTTCGGGCAGCACGTCGAGGTAGTAGCGCGCGCCCCAGCCGCGCTCGCCGATCTGGTCCTCCCAGCCCCAGTGGTGCCGGCCGAGCACCGTCTCGTTGCCGCCGCACCACACCACCAGGCTCGGGTGCGGGGACATCCTGGCCACCGCCTGCTCCGCCTCCGCGGTGACCAATGCCGCGGTCTCCTCGTCCTCGCAGTAGGCGGCGCAGGCGAAGAGGAAGTCGTGCCAGACCAGGACGCCCCGCTCGTCGCAGGCGTCCAGGAAGTGCTCGTCGGCGAAGTGGCCGCCGCCCCACACCCGCAGCAGATTGGCGTTGCCGGCCACCGCCTGCTCGATACGGGCGACGACGCGCTGCGGTGTCTCGCGGCTGGGCAGGGTGTCGTCGGGGATCCAGTTGTAGCCGCGGACCCGTACGGTGCGGCCGTTGACGACCAGGGCCCAGCGGTTGCCGAGCGCGTCCGGGGTCTCGTCCACCGCGACCGAGCGCAGCCCGACGCGTACCGCCGCCTCGTCCAGCACGGTGCCGTCCGGGTCGTCGAGCCGGGCGGTCAGCCGGTAGAGCGGCTGGGCGCCCAGGCCGACCGGCCACCACAGCTCCGGGTCGGTGACGGTGAGGGTCAGCACCGTCTCCTCCCCCGTGACCTGGCCGGTCACGTTTCCGGCCGACCGGCCGTCCGGGCCGGTCAGTTCGACCAG
This sequence comes from Streptomyces polygonati, assembly GCF_042650325.1. NCBI lineage: Bacteria > Bacillati > Actinomycetota > Actinomycetes > Kitasatosporales > Streptomycetaceae > Streptomyces > Streptomyces polygonati. The sequence goes on from NZ_JBHSBB010000012.1 coordinate 123,232, forward strand.
GACGCGGGCGCCCGGCGGGGCTTCGGCCCGGATGTGCGCGGTGACCTCGGCGGCCGCGTGGTCGGCGGCGAGCGCGACCAGCGGGCGTATGTGGTCGATCCGGCCCGCGAACGTCTCCAGCCCGATGTCCCGCCAGATGCCGGCCGTGACATAGTGCGGCCCCCAGTCCCAGCCGAAGTTGGCGGCCGCCTTGCGGATGTGGGCGTACGGCTCGTCGTACGGCGAGGGCAGCGGGCCGTGCGCGCGCTCGTGGGCGAGCGCGGCGTCCCAGGCGGAGGCGAAGCGCACCTCAATGGTGTTGTCGCCGGGCTCCAGCACGTCCTCCACCGGCCAGCGGTAGGCGAGGTGCTGGTCGCGGGCGGCGCCGACATGGCGGCCGTTGACGTAGACCTCGGCGACCGTGTCCAGCCCGTCCGCGACCAGGTGGGCGCGGCTCCCGGGCACGGGCGTGTAGGCGAAGGAGCGGCGGTACGACCACTGGGAGCGGCCGACCCAGTCCTGCGCCAGTTCGCCGAGCCCCACGTCCGGGTCGGCCAGGTGGCCCGCGGCGAGCAGCGCGGTGTGCACCTCGCCGGGCACCTGGGCGGGCAGCGCGGCGTCCCGGACCTCGGCGGGCGTGCCGTCCGGGCCCGCCAGCCAGGTCAGCTGCCACTCGCCGCCGAGGTCGTGACGGGTCGCGGGCGGCGCCGAGGCGTCGGCGGCGGTGCCGGTCGCCGTCACGGTACGGGCGCCGGAGCCGGAGCCCTTGCCGGGGCCGGAGCCGGTGCTGAGTTCAGTGCTGAGTGTCATCCCTTGACTGCCCCTGCGGTGAGTGCTTCCTGCATACGGCGGCTGGCGAGCGAGTAGGCGACATACACCGGCAGAAGGGTCAGCACGGTGCCGGCGGTGAGCACGCCGAAGTCGGTCGAGTCGGAGATCAGGGTGGGCAGCGCGACCTGGGCGGTGCGGACGCCGGGCGCGGTGCCGGTGATGCTCAGGGAGAAGAGGTACTCGTTCCAGAAGGTGAGCAGTTGCAGGATCGCCACGCTCACCACGCCGGGCATCGCGATCGGGATGAACACGTTGACCAGCAGCCGCCAGTTGCCCGCGCCGTCCAGCGCGGCGGACTCCACCAGGGCGGGCGGCACGGTCTTCATGAACTGGGTGAGCAGCAGCACCGACAGCGGCAGCGCGCTCGCCGGCAGGAAGAGCATCTGGAACTCGCGCGTGTAGAACATGTGGATCTTGATCGCGAGGATCACGGTGGGGATCAGCGCCGCGAACGGCGGGATCAGGAACCCCACCGAGAAGGTGCCGGTGACCAGCCGGGAGAGCCGGTTGTCCTGCCGGGCCAGCGCGAAGGACGCGGGCAGCGCGAGGCCCAGCGTCAGCACGATCGCGACGACGGAGATCAGCAGCGAGTTCAGCAGCGCCTGCCCGAGGTCCGCGGTCCGCCAGGCGGTGCGGAAGTTGTGCCACAGCCAGTGCCCGGGCAGCGCGAAGGGATGGTTGAAGATCTCGATATTGGTTTTGAGGGCGCTCACCACCAGGTAGTACAGCGGCGCGGCCAGCACCAGCGCGTACAGCCAGGACAGCGGAACGGCGAGCGCTCCGGCGCCGCGCCGCCGGGAGCGCCGCGGCGGACGGGCGCGTTCGGGGCTGTGCGCGCGGGCGCCGGGGGGCGAGGAGGCCGGGAGGGTCATCGGATCTTCTCCAGGGGGCTGCGCAGCAGGGCGCGGATCAGCAGCATCCCGGCGACGCCGACCAGCAGCAGGACGACGCCGACGACCTGGCTGTAGCCGAGGTCGCTCTGCGAGAAGGCCTTCTCGTACACCAGGTAGGACAGCGTGGTGGACGAGGTGCCGGGTCCGCCCTTGGTGAGCAGCAGGATCAGCGCGGCGGAGGTGAACAGCGTCCAGAGGAACTGGAGCATCGTGAGCGTGCGGACATAGTCCTTCACCATCGGGAAGGTGATCTGCCACATGATGCGGAAGCGTCCGGCGCCGTCGATCCTGGCCGCCTCGATCACGTCGCCGGGGACACTGGCCAGCCGGGAGGCGAACAGCACGGCGGTCCAGCCGATGCCGCGCCACAGGTCGATGGCGATCAGGCTGGGCAGGGCGGTGCTCGGATCGGCCAGCCAGGAGTGGGCGAGCGAGTCCAGGCCCGCCGCTTGCAGCAGGCCGTTGGTGCCGCCGTTCGGCGACAGCACCCCGTAGAAGATCATCCCGGTGATGGAGATGGAGATCAGGCCCGGCGAGAAGTACAGCACGGACAGCAGGCGGTAGCCACGGGGTTTGGTGCTGAGGTGGTAGCCGAGCATGAAGGCCAGCGGAATCATCACCGGGATGACCACGGCGACCTGCACGGCGCTGTTGCGCAGCGCGTCGTGGAAGACCGGGTCGGCGAAGACATGCCGGATGTTGTCGGTGCCGACGTAGCTGGGGTCGTAGATGAGGCCCTTCCAGCGCAGGGTGGCGATGACGAACATCGCCACCAGCGGCCCCACCGAGAACACGGCGAACCACACCAGGGACGGGACCGTCAGCCACAGCAGACGGGGGGTGTTCAGGCCGCCGCGGCGCCGTCCGCGGCGGCGGGCGGCCGGCAGGGCGGGCTCGGGCGCGGCGCGGGTGCCGGTCAGTGTGCTGGTCGTTGACATGGAGACGTTTCTTTCGGCCGGGGTCGGGCTGGCGATCCGGGGAGGGGCCGCACGGTCCGGGCCGGCGGTTCGGGCACGGTCGGGGGTCGCCGCGTCGCGGCGGCCCCCGGGAGCCGCGCGGTCCGGCGGCGTCAGCTCTTGGCGCCCTTGGTGGCGCTGTCGAGGCCCTGGCAGATCTTGTCGGCGGAGGACTTGCCGTACGCCCCGGTCAGGACCTGGATGATCGGGTCGGACGCCGAGCCGATCCACACATCGGGCACCACGGCGTAGTCCACCGTCTTGTCGAGCTTGAGCGACTGCGACAGCAGCGGGTCGGTGGCGTACTTCTGGAAGTCGCCGTCGGTGGGCGGCAGGATGCTGGCGTCCTTCACGAAGTCGCCGACGGTCGCGTCCTGGTAGAAGGAGGTGATGAACTTGCGCACGTTGTCGATGCGGTCCTTGGACGCGCCGCGTTTGGTGATCATGAAGCCGACACCGGTGAAGCCCTGCAGCGCAGTGGGGTTCTTGAAGACCGAGCCGGAGGGCAGCGGCAGGCCGGCCAGCGTGGTGTGCGTCTCGACGCCGGTGCCCGACTTCTTGGCGTCGGTGTACGCCCAGGAGCCGGCGGACATCATGGCGGCCTTGCCGGAGTAGTAGGCCGCGTACATCGCGTCGGCGTTCAGGCCGGCCGCGTTGTCGGCGAAGACACCGGCGTCACGCAGCTGGGTGAAGAGCTTGATGCCCTGCATCACGGACGGGGTGGCGCAGTAGCCGCCGCCCTGCATGACCTTCTCCATGGTCGCGGCGTCGGTGAAGGACTGCGCGATCTGGTAGAAGAGCTTCTGCCCGGTCCAGTCGTTGCCGCCGACCGTGAGCGGCTGGATGTGGGCGGCGCGCAGCTTCTTGGCGGCATCGATCAGCTCGTCGGTGCTGGTCGGGATCTTGTCGACGCCGGCCGCCTTGAGCAGGTCGGTGTTGTACCAGACCGGCCAGCTGAAGCCGGAGAAGGGCAGGCCCTGGAGCTTGCCATCGGGCTTGCCGCCGACCCGCCACTCGTCCAGCGCGCTGGGCTTCATCTTGTCGGCGAGGCCCCACTCCTTGAGGTAGGTGTCCACCGGGACGGTGATGCCGGCGTCCTGCCAGCCGAGCGTCTTGTCGTAGAGGTTGACGATCACCACGTCGGGAGACTTGCCGGCCGCGACGGCGTTCTCGACCTGGTCGTCGATGGTCTCCAGGCCGTCGGTGGAGTTGACCTTGACGCCGGTCTCCTTGGTGAAGGCCTGGAAGACACGGGCCTGCGCCGCCGCCGCGGTGTTGCCGGCCGACCAGCGGGTGACGACGTCGATGGAGTTGCTGCCGCCGGTACCGCTCGCCGAGTCGCCGCCCGTGCCGCAGCCGCCCAGGGCGAGGGCGAGGGCGGTGATGACGGACCCGGCCATGACGCGCACGGCCCAGGGCCGGGTGCGGTGGTCCATAGAGCTTCCTTTGCTTGAAACGTGCTCGAACGCGACACAGCGTCTACGAGCGCCCAGCGGAAGTCAATAAGAAAGATTAGTAATCTATCAAGGAACTGGATAGATGCAGGTGAGCGCGGCTTCGCCGGGCGTCGAGCAGCGGACGTACCGCCGCGGCGGTGCGGACCGGGACCGTATACGGGCAGGCGGGGAGCCGGATTCGGGCAGGCGGGTCGGCGGCCGACGGGCCCGACGCGGCCCGGCGGCCCGGCCTCAGACGCTGCCGCGCACCACCAGGCGGGCCGGCGGGGCGTTGACCGTGGCGGCGGGGGCGCCGACCAGGGCGTCCGCCAGGGTGCGGCCGGCCAGCTCGCCCAGTTCCTGGACGTCGTGGCTGACCGCGCCGAGCGGCGGGACGGCGAGCTGGCACAGGGCGGAGTCGTCCCAGGCCACCAGCGACAGGTCGGCCGGCACGGCGAGTCCGAGCCGGCCGGCCTCGTGCAGGGCGCCCAGCGCCATCACGTCGTTGTCGAAGACCACCGCCGTCGGCCGGTCCCCCAGCGCGGCCAGCGCGGCCAGCGCCCGGACGCCCGCGGCCTCCGAGTAGTCCCCCTCGAAGGTCGTGGTGCGCACCCCGCGCCCGGCCGCCGCCGCCTGGAACGTGCGCCGGCGGATGATCGTGTGCGCCATCTGCGCCGGGCCCGCCACGTGTCCGAGGTGGGCGTGCCCCGCGGCGACCAGCTCGTCCACGACGTCCCGCATCGCCACGTCGTCCTGCGTCCACACGGCCGGCAGCCCGCCCGCGGTCACCGGGTCGCCGATCACCACCGCCGGCATGCCCAGCTCCTTGACCAGTGCCACCCGCTCGTCGCCCGGCAGCAGGTCGATGAGGATCACGCCCTGCACCTGGCCGTGCCGCGCCCAGGCCCGCATCCGGTCGGCGGCCTGCGACACCGTGGCCACGACCTGGAGCAGCACCGGCACCCCGAGCGGCACCAGGACGCGCTCCATACCGGCGATGAAATCGTGGAAGAACGGCTCAGCGCCCAGCACCTCGGCGTCCCGTACCAGGGCGAGCCCGACCGGAGTGCCGCGCGGCGGGCGGGCCCCGTCGCTGGTCGCGGGCATGCTGGCCTCCTGGTCGTGGGTCTCGTCTAACCTCATGCGTGACGCGGTCGTACGACAGCGTACGGCCGAACGGAAGGTGGACGAGGATGGCCCGACGGGAGTCTGCGGCGGCGGGACCGGGCAGCCGGGCGCTCGTCGTGGACCTCATCCGGTCCTCGGGCCCGATCAGCAGGGTCGAGCTGGTCAACGCGACGGGGCTGACCCAGCCGACGATCTCCAACATCGTCCGCCGGCTGATCGACGACGGGGTGGTGCGCGAGACCGGCGACACGGTGGCCACCCGGGGCAAGCCGCGCGCCATGCTGATCATCAACTCGCGGGCGGCCTACGGCGTCGGCATCCATGTCGGCTCCGACGCGCTGACCTGCGTGGTCACCGACACCCGCGGCGGCACGGTGGGCCGTGCCCTCGTCGCGAGCGCGGACGCCGGCCCGGGCGGTTCGGCGCCGGGCGGCGGTCCCGGGCCGGGTGGTACCGAGGACGCCGTCGGACAACTGGCCGCGCTCTACCGGGACGTGACAGAGGGCCTCGGCCTGGAGACGCAGAGCGTCGCCGGGCTCGCGGTGGTCGGCCCGGGGCCGGTGGACCTGGCCCGCGGCGGCTTCCTCGCCCCGCCGGGCCTGCCGCGGTGGGCTGGACTCGACCTCGCGGACGCGCTGGCGGCCCGGCTCGGCATCCCGGTGCTGGTGGACAGCGACGCGGCGGCCGCGACCGTCGGCGAGTTCTGGGGCCGACAGGTCTCCAGGGACCGCACCTTCGGCTGCCTGTACATGAACTCGGGTGTGGGCTCGGGCCTCGTCCTGGACGGCGCACTGCACCGCGGCGCCAGTTCCAACGCGGGAAAGATCGGACATGTGTCCGTGATCCGCGACGGCGAGCCCTGCCCGTGCGGCAACCGCGGCTGTCTGGAGATGTACGCACCGCCGCGCGCGGTGGTGCGCCGTGCCCGTGCGGTGCCGGGGCTCGCGGACCGGCTGCGGATCAGCCCCGACGAGCCGGACAGCCGGGCCTTCGACGTGCTGGCGCGGGCCGCGCTCTACGGCGACGAGCAGGCCCGCGCGCTGGTCGACGAGTCGGCGGCGCTGCTCGCGGAGGGCGCGGTGGCGCTGGTCAATGTGTGGGACCTCGACACGTTAGTGCTGGCCGGGCCGGGTTTCGCGGTCGCCGGCTCGATCTATGTCAGCGAGGTCAGGCGGCAGCTCGCCGAGCGCGCGTACACCCGGGACGTGCACGGCGTGCGGGTGGACCTGTCGAGCAACCCGCGGGACGCGGCGGCGATCGGCGGCGCGGCGCTGGTGCTCCAGGGCTCGGTGGCCCCGGGCCACGGCCCCGAACTGGCCGCCCGCAGCTAGCCGTTGGGGCCCCGGGGCCTGGTCGTCGGCCTCGCGGCCACCTCTGACGGGGCCCGGCTTCCGCTCACCTGCGACTACTTTGGTCCGATGTATTGATGCCGTGCTGGAGCGCGGGTACCGTGCTCGACCGCTGGCACCTGCGGGGCCGTGGCACGAAGAGTTGCATAAATTAATTAAGAAACTAAGCCTCCCGTCTGTGAGGCCTTCGCGCCGACCCGGCCGTCGCGGCGCCCTCTCCCCCCTCCGAAGGAGCCCGATGAGACACCCCATCAGCCCGGCCCGCCAGGCCGCGCCCGGCCGCAAACGCCGGGCCCCCCGCCGCGCCGCGGTATTCCGCGCGCTGTGCGCCACGGTCGCCGCCGCCGTGCTCGCCGTACTGGCGCTGCCCGCGGCCGCCCCGGCGCAGGCGGCGGACGCCCCGCGCGTCATCCACGTGGCCAAGAACGGCAGCGACAGCAACGCCGGCACCCAGGCCTCCCCGTATCTGACGATCAACCACGCCGCCCAGGTGGCGCAGCCCGGTGACACCGTGATGGTGCACGCCGGGCTGTACCGCGAGACGGTCAAGCCCGCGCGCGGCGGCACCGACGAGCAGCACCGGATCACCTACACCAGCGCCGGCGACGGCGCGGTGACCGTCAAGGGCTCCGAGGAGGTCAACTCCTGGACCCGCGGCACCGGCAACGTCTGGAGTGCCACGCTGCCCAACAGCTACTTCGGCGACTGGAATCCTTACGCCCAGGGGCAGCCGAACGGCGGCGGCGGGGGCACCTTCGCCGGCTACACCGCCGGTGACGTCTATCTGGACGAGACCGCGTACTACGAGAAGCCGTCGCTCAGCACGGTGCAGGGCGCCGCCAACACCTGGTACTCCGAGGTCGGTTCGTCCAGCACCACCATCTGGGCCAACTTCAACGGCGCCGACCCCAACGCGCGACTGGCCGAGATCAACGTCCGCCGGCAGATCTTCGCGCCCGATGTGTGGGGCCTCGGCTACATCACCGTCAACGGCTTCACGGTCGAACACGCGGCCAACACCTACTCGGACTTCCCCGACAGCCCCGACCGCCGGCAGGCCGGCGCGATCAGCGTCTACGGCGGGCTGAAGTGGATCATCCAGAACAACATCGTCATCAACGCCAGGACGATCGGTATCGACATCGGCCTGAGCAACGACACCTGGGCCGGAAACCGCCCCGGCACAGCGCGCACCGACTTCCACAACACCAGTGCGTACGGCTCGCACATCGTGCGCAACAACTACATAGCGAAATGCGGCCAGTCGGGCATCGCGGGCGTCTTCTCCTGGCACTCGCAGATCCTCTACAACATGATCGAGGACACCAACTACCGCAATGAGTTCAGCGGCGCGGAGACCGCCCCGATCAAGGTCCACTACATGAACGAGGGCCTGATCAAGGGCAATTACGTCAAGAACTCCAAGGGCAGCAACTCGGCCGGCATCTGGACCGACTGGGGCAACCAGAACGTCCGCATCACCGGCAACATCGTGATGAACAGCCCCTGGGGCTACTACGCCGAGGCTGTCTTCGGCCCCATCCTGGTGGACAACAACGTCTTCATCGGCAACAGCGACATCCGCACCCTGGACGCCACCGGCATCGTCTTCGCCAACAACCTCTTCCTCGACAACGCGAACATCCACAACGACGGCAGCGGCCGGGACGCCTACTACTTCCAGCCGGGCACGATGAACGAGACCACCGCGCTCACCTCGCCGGAGAAGTTCTTCTGGTACAACAACCTGGTCCAGGGCTCGACACTGCCGGCCAACGCCACGGACAAGACCCAGGTGCAGGAAGGCAATTCCACCGGCACGGTCTCCAATGTGCACTACACGGCGACGAACACCCAGATGTCGCTGAACTTCGACCTGGACGCCTCCGGCATCCACGGCAACACCCCGGTCACCCAGGCCAGGGTCGGCAAAATGCCGCTGGCCAACCAGAGCATCCAGGCCGACGTCACCACGGACTTCTTCGGCCAGCCGGTCAGCGGCACCAACACCATGGCCGGTCCGTTCGCCACCGCGCACAACGGCACCAACTCCGTCACCCTGTGGCCGCCGGCCGGCCAGACCGTGCCCACTCCCCCGCCCCCGCCGGCCGGCACCCCGGTGAACCTGTCGCTCGGCGCCAACGCCAAGGCGGTCGCCTCCTACCAGGACGGCAGCTACCTGGCCTCCAACGCCATTGACGGCAACGGCTCCTCGCGCTGGTCGAGCGACCACAGCAACGACCCCAGCGCCTGGATCTACGTCGACCTCGGCGCGCAGTACGCGGTGTCCACCGCCGTGCTCAACTGGGAGGCCGCGTACGGGAAGGCGTACAAGATCCAGGTCTCGGACAACGCCACCAGCTGGACCGACGCCTATTCCACGACCAACGGCCAGGGTGGCAACGAGACGGTGAACGTGGGCAAGAACGCCCGCTACATACGGATGCAGGGCGTCACGCCCGCCACCGGATACGGCTACTCGCTCTACGAGTTCGAGGTCTACGGCACCCCCGTGGGCGGCGCCGGCACCGGCAGCGCCACCGTCTACGGCGACGCCAACTACACCGGTACCTCGGCCGCCTTCGGGCCCGGCAGCTACGACCTGCCGGCGCTCCAGGCCAAGGGCATCGCCAACGACTCCATCTCGTCGCTCCGCGTCCCGGCCGGTTACACGGTGACCGGCTACGCCGACGCGGGCTTCGCCGGCACCGCCTGGAACTTCACCGGCGACGCCCCGAACCTGACCACCACGGGCAACAACGACGCCATCTCGTCCCTGCGCGTCACCGCCAACGGCAGCTGAGGGACCGATCACCCATGATCCTCATCAAACCCGCCACACCGCACACGGGAAGAAAACTGCTCGGTGTCGCCGTGACCTTCCTGCTGCTGCTCACCATGGCCTTGCAGGCGTCCCGGTCGAGCGCTGCCGACGCCCCCGTCAACCTCGCCCGCAATCCAGGAGCCCGCGCCGTCGCCTCGTACCAGGACGGCACCTATGTGGCGTCCAACGCGATCGACGGCAACACCGGTACCCGCTGGTCGAGCGACCACAGCAACGACGCCAACGCCTGGATCTACGTCGACCTCGCCGGCGAGTACACGGTCTCGTCCGTGGCGCTGACCTGGGAGACCGCGTACGCGAAGGCGTACAAGATCCAGACGTCCGACGACTCGACACACTGGACCGACGCCTACTCCACGACGAACGGCGGCGGCGGCACCGAAACCGTCACCGTCAACAAGGCGGCGCACTACATACGGATGCAGGGTGTCACCGCCAACACCCAGTACGGCTACTCCCTGTGGGAGTTCGCGGTCTACGGCGCGGCGAGCGGCGGCAGCGGCAACCCCTCCGCCGGCTCACCGACCGTGGCGCCGTCCACCACCTACCCGACGACGTACAGCGACTGGCAGGACGGACTGCTGGCCGGCAACGGCAAGCAGGGAATCATCGTCTTCGGCAACCCGCGCAACGACACGGTCGTCTTCGACGACAAGGACTTCTTCATGGCGCGGACGGAGGCCCATCCGCACCGCACCTTCAACACCGTCAGCCAGGACAACATCAACAAGATCCGCGACGAGTTGATCTCCGGCCAGTACCAGCAGGCCAACCAGCTCGCCGCCGATGTGCAGGGCTACCAGGGCGGCGGCGAGGGCAGCAAGCACCCCGGCTACAAGATGACCATCGCGATGCCGGACGCCGGGCCGATCAGCAACTACGTCCGCTCCACCGACTACTCGGCGGGCGTGGTGAAGGTCAACTGGGCCGACAACAAGGGCTCGTGGGAGCGTGACTCCTTCGTATCCCGCACCGACGGCGCCACCGTCCAGTACCAGGCGGCGCCGGCCGGCCAGAAGGAGACGATGACCCTGGGCCTGTCCATCGACCCGGGCATGAACCTCCTGAACAAGGGCGTCACCACCACCGACAACTCCACCACCGACTATCTGAACCTGCGGGCCAAATACCCCAGCGGCAGCTACAACGCCGGCTACGAAGGCGTCACCCGCATCGTCACCGACGGCGCCAAGACCATCAGCAACGGCCAGGTGACCGTCTCCAACGCCAGCTACGTACTGCTGCTGTCTTTGACCCAGCGCTACAACGGCACGTACAACGGCGGCGTCCCGGCCGAGCAGGAGTGGAGCAAGAACCTGCTCCAGCAAAAGCTCGCCGGGCTCAGCAGCGACTACCAGACACTGCTCAACCGGCACACCAGCGCGCACAGTTCGATCTTCGGCCGGGTCTCGATCGACTTCGGCGCCACCCCGGCCGACCGGGCGAAGTCCACCGAGCAGCTGCTCGCCGAGCAGAAGTCCTCCTCGACCCCGATCCCGGCACTGTACGAGCGGATGTTCTACGCCGGCCGCTACCATCTGCTCGGCTCCAGCGGACCGACGCAGGCCCCGGACCTGCTCGGCAACTGGACGGGTGACAGCAACGTCGGCTGGGACGGCTACTACCACCTGGACGCCAATCTCAATCTGCAGATCTCCAGCGGCAACATCGGCAACATGCCGGAAGCCATGGCGGGTTACTTCTGGCTCAACCAGCAATGGCAGAAGGACTTCGAGACCAACGCCAAGAAACTCCTCGGCACCCGCGGCATGCTCACCGGCGGCAACACCCCCAATGGCGAGGGCCTGATCTCCAACATCAACTTCGACTACCCGTACCAGTACGTGACGGGCGGGGAGTCCTGGCTGCTCGAACCGTTCTGGGAGTACTACGAGGTCAGCGGGGACACCACGTTCCTGGCCGACAAGTACTACCCGCTGATCCGCGACATGGGCGACTTCTACGAGGACTTCCTCACCAAGAAGGACGCCAACGGCAACTACATCTTCGCCGGCTCCATCTCGCCGGAGAACACCCCGCCGGGCGGGGTGCCGCTCGCCGTCAACTCCGTCTACGACATCTCCGGCGCCAAGTTCGCGCTGACGACGCTGATCCAGACCGCCAAGACCCTCGGCCGCGACGCCGACAAGATCCCGGTCTGGCAGGAGAAGCTGGACCACCTGCCGCCGTACCTGATCAACAACGACGGTGCGCTGGCCGAGTGGGCGTGGCCCGACCTGGAGAACAAGAACAACTACCAGCACCGCCACTCCAGCGGCCTGCTGCCGGTGTGGCCCTACCGCGAGATCACCCCGGAGACCAACGCCGCGCAGTTCAAGGCCGCGCAGGTCTTCCTGCAGAAGAAGGACCAGGGCGCCTACGAGAACGCCGGACACGGTCTGCTGCACGGGGCCCTGATCGCGGCCGACCTCGACATGCCGGACTCGGTGGGCGCGAAGCTGCTGCGCTTCGCCAAGGACGACTACTACTACACCAGTATGGCGACGTCCCACTACAACAACCACAACACCTTCGCCACCGACGTCGTCAACTCCGTGCCCACGGTGATGATGGAGATGCTGGCCGCCACCAAGCCCGGCACGCTGGAGCTGCTGCCGGGGCTGCCGAAGGGCCTGGACAAGGGATCAATCTCCGGGATGCTCGGCAAGAGCCAGTTCACCATCAACAACCTGACCTGGGACACCACCGCGCACACCGCGAAGGTGACGCTCACCTCGAAGATCAACCAGAACCTGACGCTGATCCAGCGCGCGGGCATCTCCTCGATCACCGGTGACGGGATCACCGTCCAGAGCTCTCCGCTGGGCAACATCGCGCGCGTCCTGCCGCTCCAGGCCGGCAAGACGGTGACCGTCAGCCTCACCATGACCGCCCCGAAGGCCAACCTGGCGCAGGGCAGGCCGGCGACGGCCTCCTCCCAGTCCAGCGACGACCAGTCGGCCGCCAAGGCCTTCGACGGAGACCTGAACACCCGCTGGAGCGCGGGCCAGGACCCGAACAGCTGGATCCAGGTGGACCTCGGCGGCACGTACAACCTCTCCGAGGTGGACCTGCTGTGGGAGGCGTCCTACGCGAAGTCCTACAAGTTGCAGGGCTCCACGGACGGCTCCACCTGGCACGACCTCTACACCCGGACCAACTCGGCGGGAGGAACCGAGAAGATCCCCGTCAGCGGGCAGGCGAGATACGTCCGCATGCAGGGCAGCCAACTGTCGGGCCAGTGGGGCTACTCGCTCTACGAGATGCAGGTCTACGGCTAGCGGACACGCCTGACGGCGCGTAGCCGCAGGGCACGGGTGCGGGGGCCACCGGGAGCGGTGGCCCCCGCGCTGTCGTGGCCGGCGGGGTGCCGGCCGAGCCGTCGCGGGCCGGTCTCCGTCAGAGGAGACCGTCGATGGCCGTACCGGGACGATCCGGCAGCACGACCTCGGAACCTGAGTACGTCATTCCACCGCGGTACGGTGACGACTTCAACCACCATGCGCCGTCCAGGTCTTGAACGGTCGTCGAGCCGGCGCCGATGGCGAGTGACGCGGCCGCGCCGACGCCGATGTGACTCTCGACCATGCAGCCGACCAGCACGTCGAGGCCGTGCGCGCGGGCCACCTTGTGCAGCTCGACTGCCGCCGTGAGACCGCCGCACTTGGCCAGCTTGATATTCACCACGTCGGCGGCGCCGAGGCGGACGATGGCCACGAGGTCTTCGAGCGTCGAGAAGGACTCGTCGGCGACGACGCGGTACGGCTGCATCCGTCTGACGTACGCCATGCCTTCCAGATCGTGCCGGGGCACCGGTTGCTCGACGGACTCCAGATCGACACCGGCTCTACCCAGTGCGCCGAGGACCGACAGCGCGTCCTCGACCCGCCAGCCGGCGTTCGCGTCCAGTCGCAGGGCGGCGTGCGGCACCGCCTGGCGTACGGCGAGCACGCCGGCGATATCCGCCTCCGGCCGCCCGCCCACCTTGACCTTCACCGTGGTGAATCCGTCCGCCACCCTCGCCGACGCGTTCTCGGCGAGCTCATCCGGTGTTCCGACGGGCAGCGTGACGTCGGACTCGATCCGGGTCGGGACGGCCCCGGCCATGGAGACCGGTGGTGTCTCCCCGTCCCCGTACGGCTGGGAACCGCGGCTGTCCGGACCCGACGCGAAGTCTCTGAGGTGGGTCGCGAGGCTCACTCCGGAACGCCGTGCGGCGAGGTCGTGCACCGCGATGTCCATGGCCATCTTGGCCGAGTGGTTTCCGTACACGCAGCGGTGAAGGATCGAGGACGCCCGTCGGACGTCCGCCTCCACCCCGATCAGGGCTTCTCCGATCGGTCCCTCGAGCGCGGCTCTCGAGGACTGGACCGACGCTCCCGTGGCCTTCCACGCCTGAGGTGCCTCCCCCCAGCCGGTGAACCCATCGGAATCCTCGACCTCGACGACCAGTGTGTGAGCGTCCAGGAGACGGGTGGTCGCTGTCACGAACGGGAAGCGCAGCGGTACCCGCAGTTCGTGCAAGCTGATCCGTTCGACCCGCAAGGTTCCTGTGTCTCCTTACATCAAGGGGGGAGCTACCCGTGACCGTCGGTGAACCTGTCAAACCGTCTTCACCACGACGGACGCTTCCACGGACTTGGCGATATCGAGCAGGTCATGGCGGGTAGGAGCGTCGACGACGAAGGAGAGAACGCGGTCGGCGGAACTCTCCAGTGATGTCACGGTGTCGCCCACGGACTTGTCGCACATGATGACGCGCAGCGTGGCCGGCGTATCGGCGTCCGCCTCGATGAGCAGCGGCCACATCCAGGTCTTGTCGGACCAGCTGACCTCGGTGCCCAGGTCCCCGGTCGTTGAGACCTCGGAGAGGATGCCGGGTGGGGGGACGACGAACACCTGCTTCGCGAACCTGGCGGGGGTCGGATAGGTGACGGTGCGACCGAGGGCTATGTCCACGATCGCGGTCGCCAGGGATTCTCCGGTTGCGAGGTTGTAGAGACCCATGATGCTGTCGCCCGGGAAGCGCGCGGCGATCTCGATCAAGTACACCTTGCCGGACGGGTCGATCTTGTATTCCGCGTGGGAGATGCCGTCCTGGAAGGCGAGCCGGTGCAGGATCTCTTTGTTGGTTTCGACAAGCGCGCGTGTCTGCGCTTCGGGAAGGTCGGCGGGAAACTCATGACCGATCTCGACGAACCCTTCTCCGACGAACTTCTGTGTGACTCCCGTGAAGATGACCTCCCCACCCTGCACGAGGGACTCGACGGAGACCTCATTCCCGCTCACGTGCTGCTCTATGAGCAGGATCTCATCCTCCTGGTAGGTCTGGATCTGCTCGCGCAGTTCCTCGACACTGGAGAACGGATACACACCGGAACTGGAGTTTCGACCCACCGGCTTGACAATCCCGGACTGGACTTCGCGGGAGGCGAGAAAATCCTCGCGTTGGTCCGGTGCGATCATCCGTGAATTCGGAGAGAACTCTTCGAGGTAGAGCCGCTGCAGATGTTTGTTCCTGCAGACCTGCCCTGCGCGCAGTCCGGGGGACGGAAACCCCAGGTAGTCGTTCACAACGATCGACGGGCCGACGAAATACTCCCCGATCGAGAATCCACCGACAATGGAGTACTCGGCTCGCCAGGAAGCCACCGTGTCCAGAATCCCGTCCAGGTCGCCCCGCTCGTGGTAGCCCACCGCGGCGATGTCCGACAACGGGTGCGAGGTGTCCCCGATGAATTCCGGGAGTCTTCCCGCCCGCTCGACGGGTTCAGTGATGACCAGAGGCTTCAGACCACGCTCCCGCAGCGCCTGGTACAGCTCGGGATAGCGCGTCAGGACCTTGTTGCTGCCGTAGAGGAGAAAGGCTTCCGGGTGCTGCGCGTCGGAATGCGCGCCGTTGAGCGTCATGGGGTGCGGTCTGCCTCTCACTATCCGATGTTTGCCCACAATTTCGCGCCGGGACTGCGTCAGTCGGCCGGGCCTGCTGATGTCGCGCAGATGACGCGTACGAAGCCTTCGGCCCAGCCCGCGTCGGCGTGCCTGCCGTATTTCGACATCCGGTCGGCCACCCACCCGATTTCTTTTGCTGGAGAGGGGGAGCGTTCGAACTGGCTCTCGTGGAGCAGGATGGCCTCAAGTTTTGCTTCCGCGTGCCGTTGCGCCAGCGCCACGTAGAAGTTGGTGTGCTCGTGACCGGGCACCCAGATCTCTGAGACCTTGTGGGGCGCCAGGCCCTCGTCGAGCAGCTCCGGAAAGGCACGCGGGTTGCCCGCGTCCGGGAAGACCGCGCACATCGCGGCTTCCCCGACCGCCAGGTGGTCGGGATGCGAGGCCCCGATCGGGAAGACCAGCGAACGCAGCGGCTGGTGCGTCAGGACGAGATCCGGGCGGTGCCGGCGGATGGCGCGGCTCAGCGCACGCCGCAGGCCCAGTCCGTTTTCGACCGCGCCGTCCGTGAGGCCCAGGAACGCGACCGACGCCACCCCCAGGTGAGCAGCGGCGGCGCGCTGCTCAGCGGCCCGGCGTTCTCCGAGGTCGGCGGGGTCGACGCCGGGGTCCTCACCGCCGAGGCTGCCATCGGTGCACACCAGGTAACGCACCTCGCTGCCGCCTTCGACAAGCCGGGCGACACTGCCTCCAAAGGCGAACTCGGCGTCGTCCGGATGAGCGCTGATCACCAGGACACGCCGGAAGTCACGCGGCAGAGGGGGGAGCTCATCCCATGATTCGTCCACGGAGGCGCTCGACATCGACGATGCCATCAGACCCTGGATCCTCCGTCGTATTGGCACACCGTGGTGATCGCTTCTCTCAGCTCCCCGAGTTCGCGCGAGGACAGTACCCCGAAGTAGGGCACGAGGATCGTCGAGGTGAGTACCTCCGCGTCCAGCCGCGCCTCCCGTATTTCGGAGACTTCACGGAAAGGGCCGACCCATCCCATCCGCTCGGCGTACTTCGGGCCGGTACGCGGCGGCGGGTGCGGCGCGGCCAGAATCGCGTCCAGCGGCGTCAGACCGCTGGCCGCGAGGGCGCAGATATGGGCCGCTCCCCGCAGTTCGCGCAGCACATGGATGGTCAGTCCGGCCCGACCGGCGGCCGACTCCGGAGGATCGAGCCCACGCCATCCCGCGAACAGGACGCCGAGTGAGGCGGGCGCGGCATGTGCGATCCGTCTCCCGAGCAGGTCGACCTGCGCCAGGATCTCAAGGTCGACATCGCGGAACGCCCGCTCGGCCCACCGTACGATCACTCCCTTGTACTCCAACGCGACATCGTGGTGACTCAGCCCCTGAGGTACCGCACTCCACGCCCGCCGCACGATAGCGGGCGGCTCGAACGCGATCGCGGCCGCCGCGATCTCCGGTGGACACGAGCCCAGGACTCCGGCACGGCCCACCACCCAGAACTGTGACCCCTTTTCGAACCCGAGGTCGACGCCGTACTGGTCGGTCGCCGGAGCCAGCATCCAGCGCCTGGTGTACAGCTGGATCGGCTCGGTGATCGCCTCCGCCACTGAGGCGGCCGTCTGCTTCCCGAACGGGACCGCGGGAGCCTCGCTCGGTGGGCTGTCGGCTGTCATGGTTTCCCCTCGGGTGCCGCGGGCAGGAGCCAGGCGCGCAGTGCGTCGGCCATCCGCACGAGATCGGCCACAGCGACGTTCTCCGTGGCCTGGTGCGCGTCGTCGATGGACCCTGGCCCGAATACGACGACCTCGTGCGCGAGTCCGGAGTAGCGAAGCGCGTTCGCGCCGTAGGGCGCTACGCCGGGTACGGTGCCGCAGATCTCCGCGAGCCGCTGGACCAGGGCGGAGTCGGGAGCCTGATAGAACGCCGGCCAGGCCGGCCCGCCGTCCGGCGCCTCAGGCAGAAGAGACCTGACCGCGCACGGAAGACGGCTGGCCGACTGGGCGAGGGTGCGCAGCCGGTCAAGGACCTCGGCCGGGTTCTCACCGGGCACGATGCGTCTGCCGACCGTGATCGAGCATCGGTCGGGGATGATGTTGCTTCCGCTGCCTCCGTCGACCTGCGTCACCGACACGGTGCCGCAGCCGAGTTCGGTCGCCGCGGCCATCTCACGCAGCCGGGCGTTCTCCTGTACGAAGGCGGCGATCACCGGCGCCATGGCCTCGATGGCGTTGTCGCCGAGTTCGGGCTGGGCCGAATGGGCGGCCGCGCCATGGGTCGTCACCTCGGCCAGGACGAGCGAGCGCAGTCCGTGCACCGGCCGGAAGCCGGTGGGCTCGGCCACAAGGATCTGGTCGATGACGAGACCGCGCTCCATGGCCCACGACCTGAAACGCGTGGCGCCGAGCAGCCCGCCCGCCTCCTCGCCCGCTGTCGCCGTCACGAGGAGCGTCGCTTCCGGTCGCAGTCCCTGTCGCTGCCACTCCTCGAGCAGCGTCAGCAGCACGCCGAGGGTGGCCTTGCTGTCCAGAGCGCCTCGTCCCCACACGCGTCCGGACTCGACGCGTCCGTCGAACGGTGGATCCGTCATGTGCTCCACGGAGACGGTGTCCGTGTGGACGTCGACGACGACCAGACGCTCGGTACGGCCGGGGAAGAACGCGTAGACGTTCGGCCGGCCGGGCTCGACCTCCTCGGTGAACACCTCCGCAGCTCCGCACCGTCGCAGGTCCTCCGCGAGCGTCCGCGCGATGACGGCTTCGCCGACCGGGCCGGCCTGCTCCGCGCGCGGACCCGCGTGGAAGGGATTGACGCTGGGCACCTGGACCAGCCGGGACACCGCGCGGGCGAGGCGCGCTGCCTCGGTATCCGGCGTCGTCGACTCGGCTAAGCGGGCCGCACTGGTCACGAGTTCTCCAGCAGGTAGAGCCGCGCGGCGAGGTCGAACTCCGGCTGGGTGTCGATGTCGATGGTGTGGTTGGTCGCCTGATGCCACAGCGGCTTCGCTCCGACGACACCGATGGTGGTCGCCACGTGCCGCGTCATTATCGAGCAGGTGAGACCGAACTGGTAGAAGGTGGGCAGTTCCTGCGACGGACGGTGCCACGGGCCGAAACCGAAACCGATGGGATGGAAGTTCTCGTCGAGGAGATACTCCTTCATCGGGTAGACGACGACGATGGAGTCGGACGCGGCGGGGTCCCGAGCGTCCCATGCCTCGATCACGGCCCGGTGGTCGTCGAAGAACGGATCGGTGGCGTGGCACCACATGACGTCGTCATCGCCCGGGAGCTGCCGGCACACCTCGTTGACCACTGATTGGTAGGGGTAGGAGTTGGCCGTCAGGTGCTGCTCTCTGGGCAGGTAGTTCACCCCGTGCCTGTCGCAGAACTCCTTCACCCACGGGTCCTCGGACGACACATAGACCTGAGTGGGGTCGCCCAGGCGTACGTACTTCTCCACCATGATGTCCATCAGCGACTTCTCGCCGGCGAAGGCGCGGAAATTCTTGTCCGGGACCCGTGTCGAGGAGCGCTTCGCGGGGACGACGTACTTCATGTCGGATGGATCCTTCCGCTGGGGGTGTTGGGTCGGGCAGATCGAACGGCGGCCGCCGAGCGTACGGATGATCGACGGGCACGCGTGAGTTCAGTGCGCGGGGTCGCGGGGCAGCCGCTCGCGAACCGCCGCGAGCAATCCCGGCGTGGCGGGAGCCAGCGGCAACCGGCACTCGGCCGACGAGATGATCCCTTGCTCCGCGAGCCACGCCTTGAGGGGGACCGGGTTCGGCTCGTTGAAAAGCAGGGGGATCCAGGGGCTCAGCTGGTTCCAGGCGCTCAGCGCGTCCTCGCGACGCCCGTCGGCGAGGTCGCGGTAGACCTTGACGAAGCGTTCCGGCAGCACATGGGCGGAGGCCAGGATGCCGCCGGCTCCTCCCAGGGCGACGCACGCGAAGAACAGATGGTCCTCGCCGGTCATGACGGCCAGCCGCTCCGATCCTTCGCGGATCAGCTCCATGCTCTGCTTGATGTCGCCGGACGAGTCCTTGACACCGACGACGTTGGAGTGCCGCTCGGCGAGAGCCAGCAGGGTGCTGTTCTCCAGGTTGACGCCGGTGCGGTACGGGATGTTGTAGACGATGACCGCGCGGTCGGTCTGCCGGGCCACGGCATCGAAGTGGGCGCTCAGCCCTGCCTGGGAGGGCCGGTTGTAGTAGGGAGCGGCGACGAGGTACCCGTCGACGGACAGCTTGTCGTAGCTCGCGATGTCCGCCGCGACCGACCGCGTGTCATTCCCTGAGACGCCCAGATAGACGGGCAGGGCGCCGTCCAGCTCACCGGCGACATGCTCCACGACAAGCTGGACCTCGCTGCCGGAGAGCACGGGTGACTCACCCGTGGTGCCCGCCAGCACCACCCCGGTGATTCCCGTCGCACGGTAGCGGGCGACGAGTTGAGTCAGCGACTTCTCGTCCACCTTCCCGTCCGAGAAAGGAGTCACGAGGGGCAGAATAACGCCGCTGACGTGCTGCTTGGTGATGGTCACGCATACTCCCTGTCTTGATGCGATCAAGTCACGAGTGATGCTAGTGGTCTGCCCCACCATGCCGCGCTAAGAGACCTGACACTTCGTAACCAGGGCGGCGTCGTTCAGGCGGTGCGGGCACCAGCCGCCACTGATGACCTACCCGGCCGTTCCGCGTTGGACAGGACGCGGGCCACCGCGCGCGGCCGTGACCCGATCCGCCGGATCAAGCCGCCGCCGTCACCGGCATCACGTTCCCACACGCGGTGCGGACCGTCCAGATCGTGCCTCTCTGACGGATAGTCACCAACGGCGAGGTCGCTCCGGAACGCGTAGTTGGGTAACCGGTCCACCAGATCACGGACCCCGTATACGCCGAGGGCGCCTCCCGCGTACGCACCGGCACCGCTATACGTGTCATGGACTCTGCGCAACATGGCTTCGGCGCGATTAGACATCGCGTGATCAACCAGGACATCTCACCTGAACGACGCGGCCCTGAGTTTCAAACTTCTTGACATCGTCCCGATCGTACGAAGAGAGTAATGCCTGATTTGCACACGGCAACGTATCACGGCGCTGATCAAGATCCACACCTCGATCGTGAACCTCCCTGTCGAAGATTCTCTTTGGAGGAAGTCCGTGCCGCTCAATCTGAAGCCGCTGCATCCACTCTTCGTCGTGGAGGTCACCGGAGTTGACCTCACCGCTCCGATGTCGGACGAGGAGTTCCATGAGATCCATGAGGCATTCGAGCGGTTCAGCATCCTCGTCTTCCGCGACCAGCCCCTCAGCGACGAACAGCAACTCGAGTTCACCAAGAGGTTCGGCCCCATCGAGACGGCGCCCAACTACGCCGGCAATGCCCTCCGGCTGAGGAACGAGTTCACCGACATCTCCAACCTGGACAGCGAGGGCAATGTCGTCGACCCCGAGGACCGGCTCGCGAGATACAACCTCGGCAACCAGCTGTGGCACACCGACAGTTCGTTCAAGGCGGTGCGTGCCAAGTGCTCTCTTCTGTCGGCACGCGAGATCCCGGAGAGCGGCAGCGCGACGCAGTACGCGGATATGCGGTCGGCCTACGAGGCCCTCCCCGACGAGCGCAAGCAGCAAGTCGACAAGCTCGTGGCGGAGCACAGCATAGCCCACTCGAGAAGCCTCATCGGATTCGACAGCTTCAACGATGACGTGGCGAAATCTCTCCCGCCGGTGCCACAGCGTTTGGTGGACCATCGCGAAAACGGGCGGTCCAACCTCTATCTGGCCTCCCACGCGTCCCACATCGTCGGCCGGCCCGTCGACGAGGGGCGGAGCCTGCTCGCCGAGCTCATCGAATTCGCGACGCAGGAGCAATTCGTCTACACCCACGACTGGGCTGTCGGCGATCTGGTCGTGTGGGACAACCGATGTACCATGCACCGCGGGCGACCGTACGACATGTCACAACGCCGGGCCCTGCACCGAACAACGGTCTCAGACGTCAAGACCCCGTTCGATGCCGCGCTGGTCCAGGCCTAGGGGAGTGGCAATGTCGTCACGCGTCATCATCGTCGGCTGCGGGCACATGGGCCTGGCCATCGCGTACGGCCTGCTGGGGGCCGAGGACTCCGGGCAAGTGATCGCCGTCGAGCGGGACGCCGAACGAAGGACCCTGCTCCAGGGCGTCAAGGGACTCGTCGTCACCGATACGCTCACGCCCGAGCCGGGGGACCTGATCCTGCTCGCGATCCCCCCTCAGGACTTCGCGGATTTCGCCGCCGCCGAGAAGCACAAGTTCGACATCGCCACCCCCACGGTCTCCGTCATGGCAGGCGTCACGGTCGCGCACATCGCGCGATCACTGGGCACCGACGAGGTGGTCCGGGCGATCCCGAACACTCCGTCGGAGGTGTTCAGCGGGATGACCGTCTACTTCGCGGCGCCGTCCGTCTCGGACACCACCATGGAGCGGGCCACGTCGCTGCTGAGCTCGATCGGGAAGACCCTGCGGGTGCGGCGAGAGGAGCTGGTCGATGACGCGACCGCCATCTGCGGCGGCGGACCGGCGTTCGTCAGCTACCTGGTCGACGCGTTCTGCCAGTTCGCGGAATCCCGAGGTTTCTCCGATGCCGAGGGCAGGGACATGGCGACCCAGGTCTTCGCCGGCTCGGCATTGCTGATCTCCCGTAGCGAGAAGCCTGCTATGCAGCTCTGCCGCGAGGTGATGACACCGGGCGGAACGACCGAGCGCGGCATCGCCGTCTTCGACACCGCGCAGCTCAAGTCGACGATCACGGCCGCCCTGACAGCCTCGGCCAGCCGATCTCGTGAGCTCGCCGTGCTCGATGGCGTGACGCACCCCGAGACCTCGGAGTGCTAGGGGATTTGCCGGGGGCCGAGACGACATTCGCGACCCCCACCCGGGACGCCGTCTACACCGCGACGTTCGAGGGACATCGTTTTGAGTTGCTCGACCAGCGCCAGACCTTTCAGGTGAGCAGTGCCGGCCGGGCATTGGGCAAGTTCCTGGCCCAGCACCTGACCAAGGACGAGATCGCGGGCCGGGTGCTCGATCTCGGCACCGGCAGCGGAGCGATGGCACTCATGCTGCGGGCCATGGGAGCGACCTCGATCACAGCCACCGACATCTCGTTCACGGCTGTCGAGACCGCGCAGCGCAATGAGTTACTCAACTTCCCCGATTCCCGGATCGACTTCCAGGTCTCTGACGTCTTCGAGACCACGGACGGTCCGCTGACCGGCCCCTTCGATCTCGTCGTGTTCAATCCCCCGGGCTGGCGAAGCCCGTCCCCTGAGCTCAAGGCGCAGCTGGACACCTGCGCGGGAGCGCTGGATCTGGCCGCGATGTTCCACGGCGAGACGGTACTTCTGCGGTTCCTGGATCAGTTGGCGTCCCGCTTGGCACCGGGCGGCCGTGCCATCGTCGGGCTGAACTCGCTGGTGGGCGTGTCCGACGTGCTGGAGAGATCGAAGGCGGCCTACGTGAGGGTGGGCGGTGGCAAGCTCAAACTGCGGGTACTGGATCGCATTGAGCTCCCGCTACTGCTGTACACCGAGGAGTGGGCTTCGGTCCGCAGTGGGCTGCTGCGCGAGTTCGAGTCCCATCGGCGTCTCTACGGCGCTCAGTACGTCATCCGGGACGAAATGCTGTACTGGTACTACGAGATTACCGAACTCACCGTCGTGGACTCACCGGATCTGCCGCTCCGCCAACAGGGAATCGATGGTGCAGGGGATGAAGATGATCGGTGAGGGGTCCGGACGCCGGCGCTACGACGTGGTGGTCATCGGGCTCGGGATCATGGGATCCGCCGCTCTGGCTCACCTGGCCCGGCGGGGTATCGGCGTCCTCGGCATCGATGCGCACGGGCCCGCACACGTGCTGGGGTCCTCGCACGGTCAGACGCGCATCTTCCGACGCGCGTACTGGGAAGGGGAGGTGTTCCTGCCGCTGCTGGAACGCGCCCACGAGGGATGGCAGGAACTGCACGCCGCGAACGCCACGGGCGATCCCGTCATCCTCTCGGAGGGGGGCCTCTTCGTCGGGTCGGCGGATTCCCGTCTCGTCCGCGGCGCTCGGGACACCGCGTCAACCCACGGTGTGGCCCACGAGTATCTCGACGCGGACGACATACGACGCCGGTTTCCGGCCTTCCACGTCACCGACGACGAGGTCGCGATCCTCGAACCCGGCGCCATGATGCTGTCGGCTCAGACGGCGCGGTTCGGCTACTTGTCACAAGCTGTCCGGGACGGTGCTCATCTCACCTATGGGCGGCGCGCCCTGTCACTCACGAGCAACGAGACCTCGGTGACCATCCGGGGAGACGACTGGCAGTTGTCGTGCGGCAGTGTCGTCGTCGCGGCCGGCGGCTGGGCCCGGCAATTGCTGCCGAGGGATCTGTCCGATCAGATCACCCCCATGCGCATCCCCGTGTTCGAGCTTCCCGTGGCGGCCGGACATGAATCCAGCCACCAACCCGGGCGGTTCCCGGTGTTCCTGTTCGAGGACACCGGAGGAGCACTCGTCTACGGATTGCCCCCCTGGCGGGCCGGGGGCGGGGTGAGGGTGGGTTTCCACAACAGACAGCTCTCGCAGACCGACATGGACGCTCCGCGACAACCGCCGACGAACGCGGAACTCCACGACGTGTGGAAGAGCGTCAGCCGGCTGCTTCCCGGACTGCGGCCCGAGGGAAGTGGGACGGCCTGCGTCTATACGATGACCGCTGACGAGAGTTTTTTCGTGGCGCGGTCCAGCGAGTTCCGGAACGTCGCCTACGTCAGCGCGTGTTCCGGTCACGGCTTCAAGTTCGCACCAGCACTCGGGGAGGCCATGGCCGAGTTGGTCGTCGACGGACGTACCAGCGTCGACATCTCCGCCTTCGCCGCACGTACGGTGGCCTGATGCAGCGTACCGGCCGCGGATGGAGCGCAGATGAAATGGGCTGAGTTGTCGTTTCTCGGCGTCCGCGGGTTCAGTGCCGCGGCGTACTTTCTCCTGGTGCCCTTTCTCGCTCTCTGGCTCATCAACTCCCGAGGCCTGTCGGGCGAGGCCGCGGCAACGGTCGTAGCGCTGTGTCTCTTCTCCGGTCGGGTCGGAGGGATGGTGGCCGCACCGTTTCTGAGCAGGATCGACTTGCACCGCTCGGTCGTCACCGCCTACATAGCCGCCACCGCGACCGCATCGCTCATGGCGCTTTATCAGGGCGGAAATCCTGTCGTCTGGATTCTCCTCGGCTCTCTGCTGGGTCTGTCGTTCTCCTCGGCAACCGCCGCGCTCAAGGCCCTGGTAGTAGTCGCTTATTCTTCCGAACAACGGCTCTGGGCATTCTCACGGCTCAACCTCGCCGTCAATGCGGGTGCACCAGCCGGTATCGCGGCGGGCGGCTACCTCATGGCTCACTCCCCCGGGCTGTTCGCCTGGAGCGCCGCCGGACTGTACGCTGCCGCACTCATCCTGCTCAAACTCGTCCCCAAAGCCTCCGAGAGACAGGACCAGTCGCCGTCGGACGCCCCGGCAGCCGGCGGCAGACTGGCTTTCGGTTTCTTCCTGTTCTTCACGAGCATCACCTGGGTGGCTTACTCACAAGTCTTCGACGTGCTGCCCACGTTCTCGGCCGATCATGTGGGGACGCAGTCGATCTCGTATCTGTTCATCGTCAACTCGGTCATGATCATCGTCCTGCAGACCCCGATCACGGCCGCGGTCGAGTACCTCAGGAAACGCGGTCCCGGCCCTGCGGCCGGGACCATCCTTCCGGGAGTGCACCTCGCGCTGGGGATCTCGATCCTCATGTTCGGCTTCACCGGCCACGCCTCGATGATCGTCGCCTACGGCGCCATGACGATCTTCACCCTCACCGAGTTGGTCTGGGGACCGGCCTACGATTCGATCGTTCCCCGTCTCAAGGGGCGTATAACGCCTTTTGCGGCCTATGGGATCGCCGGCGCGGTACGAGGCGGAGCAGAGTCTCTCGGCTCGTGGGTCGGAATCGCGACGGCCACCTCTGCCGTCGTCGCATGGCCGAGCAGTGCCCTTCTCTTCTGGGTCTCTGCCGGGGGTCTGGTCGTCGTGGCCACTTATTTTCTCTGGGTGGGCACGACCGAGCGCACGATGAACGCCCGGGTCGAGGTTCCCGCGTGATGCCGGGACCGCGCTGACGACCGCGCCTGGGGCAGGGAGCCGATGGAAGCCGGACAGCTGCGTCGGGCTGGAGTGCTCCTCCCGGCCGGTCCGCTCCTCCCGCCGGTCAGGCGGGTGACGACTTCAGCCGGTCCGCCATCCGCTCGGCGATCATGAGTACGGTGAGCAGCGGGTTGCCCCGGACGACCTCGGGCATGACCGACTGGTCGATGACCCGCAGTCCCTCGGTGCCCAGGACTCGGCAGTCGGGATCGACGACGGTGGTCGCGTCGTCGGGGGAGCCCATCCGGACCGTCGTGGCCACGTGGTGGCTGGCGAAGGTGGCGGCCGGCAGTTGGTCGATCGTCGGCAGGGCTGGGCTGTCGGCCAGGATGTTCTTGAACGCGCGATGGTTGACCAGCTCACCGACCTTCTCCAGGCCGTCCCGCGCGCGCAGCCGGTCGCTCTCGTCGGTGAGCATGCGCAGTTCCGCCAGCGGGCCGGCCAGCGGATCGCGCGAGGTGAAGACGAGCTTGCCGCGGCTGACGGCGTGCATCTGCCAGATGCAGACGCCGGGAAGGCCCAGCCAGCCATTGTTCGGGATGATCATCATATCGTTGTCACCGGCGCCCGCCAGGCCCGAGGAGTAGCGCCAGGTCACGTTCACCGGGCGCCCGAAGGGGCTCGCCGCCTTCTCCAACGGGATCGGCAGGGGCAGCACGATAAAGGGGTGCTCGGTCAGTTCCTGCCCCACGGGCAGGTCCACCACATGATCGATGCCGAGGTGGGCCAGATCGTCGCCGGATCCGATGCCGGACCGGACGAGAAGCGCCGGGGAGAGGGTCCCGCCCGCGGCGAGGATCACTTCACCGCCCGCGGCGACCGGGATGCTCTCACCGCCCGCCAACTCCACACCCACTGCCCGGGTCCCACCGGGGGCGAAGGTCACACGGTCCACCAGGACCTCGCTCCTGATGGTCAGATTGGTCCGGCCGCGGGCCGGCTCCAGATATCCGTCGCTCACCGCCACCCGCTTGCCCGCGCGGATGTGCATGGCGAACGGTGACAGGCCGGTCGCCCCGGGCGCGTTGGTGTCGTCGTGCCAGACGACCCCGAGATCCCGCGCCGCGTCGTGGAACGCGTGGTCGGCGCCGCCCCAGTGCTCTCTCGGCTCGCGGAAGATCGGCAGCGGACCGCCCTTCCCGTGGTGGGGAGCGTCCGGGAAGTCCAGGTCGTCCTCCAGTTTGATGTACCAGGGGAGGACTTCGTCGAAGGACCACCCTTCGGCGCCCAAGGCGACCCACCGGTCGAAGTCATTCCGTACGCCACGGATCGAGAAGAGCCCGTTGACCTGCGAGGTTCCGCCGATACCGCGCCCCGCCTGGAACGGGATCGGGTCGAGCGACGGGTGGACACGGGCCCGGAGGCTGTGCCACCAGAAGTCCGGATGGGCATTCATGTCCAAATCGAATCGGCGGCCACGGAAATTCGCGGGACGATTTTCGGGGCGCGTGTCCTTTCCTGCCTCAAGGAGTAATACATTGGCTGATGAATTCTCGGACAGACGGGCAGCAAGCACGGATCCGGCAGCTCCCCCGCCGACAATTATGTAGTCCCAACCGCCGAATAAGTCAGTCACTGCCCCTACCTTTCGCCGATTCCGCTACCTGGACCGACGCTATGGGCGGGTGCCCCCCTAACGGCAACCCCTATATCCACGTCCGGGTCAGCCCCGGAAGCGGGGGCGAACAACACGGCGGGCATAAGCTGAGGTCGGAGCCGTCTGCGCGCGTCCACCCGCCGGAAATACGGCCGCCGAAGCTCCGAACACCCCTGAGACCTTATTCAGCCATCATCTCACTTCACTCCGTTTAGGACAGCAGCATCGGGCACCCGAAACCGAGCAGGCGAGAGCGCCTCCGTGCCGAGGCCACACACAGGAGGTCAGGAAAATCGCACGGAAACACATGGCGGAAAAGGGCGCCGCGGCCGAATCCCTGCGTGTGACCGTCATTCAACAATGTGGGCGCTCGCCGCACGCCTGAGGCGCCGACCGCTCGGCTTGCCCTCCGCGGTCCCGGGTCCGAGATCCCGCCAGGCGCCGCAGTGGCGTCGGGCCGAGGGTCGCCGACCGGGCCGTATGTGCGGGTTGACCTGGGCCGACCGCCCCTCCCCGGGGTCCGCTTGACACTTTACGGCGTTGCGCTAGTGTTTGTGGTGGTGCAATTACACAGTGTTCAGAAGTCAACCACCGTGCAGGCGCCTTGAGCCCGAAGCACGCGCCGGACTGCGGCAGCAGCTCGCGCGAGGCTCTATCTCGTTATATTCGGAAGGAACCTACCTATGAGCAACGTCACCGAGATCGTCGAGACCTACTTCAAGGCCTGGAACGACTTCGACGCCGACAGCCGCAAGGCGACCCTTGAGTCGATTTTCGCCAAGCAGGCGAAGATCATCGACCCTGACTGGGTCGCCGAGGACCGCGACGCCATCGTGGGGGCGATCGCAGCCGCCCGCGAGAAGCTGGGCGACCTCCCGCTGGACCTGACCACGATCATCGGCTCGCACAACGACGCGGCGCTCTACACCTGGCACCTCGGCCCCGCGGCCGAACCGATCGCCAAGGGGTACGGCATTCTGCACCTCAGCGACGGGGTCATCGAGGTCGCTTACAACTTCTTCGGCTGACACCCCGGGCGGCAGCCCGCGACAGCCACGGCAGTAAGGGCCAGACGCGGCAACCGCGTCTGGCCCATGTCGATTTCCGGGGGCCGGTGAAGCCCGACCCGTCCGCGGATCGAGGTGGCCGTCACCGGTGACGGAGGCAGGGGATACGGCCGGGAGGCGTACGCTGCTGAGATGGATATCGGTACCGTGACCGGTCCGGCTGGCCAGAGCCCCCACGCCCCTCCTGCTCCCGGTGAGGGGATCAAGGAGCCCGAGGAGAACAGCCTCGGCGGACGGAACGCGCCTCCGATCCGCGGGACGACGGGCAGCGCCGCGTCCAGGCCGGACGACGGTGCCGAGGCGCTGGTCCGGTTCCTGGCCGGGCGGCGTTCGGCGGTCGTCCTCAGTGGGGCGGGGCTCTCCACGGAATCGGGTATCCCGGACTACCGCGGGGTCACCGGCCGCCGGCGGCCGTCCGTACCGATGACCTTCCAGGAGTTCACCGCGGACGAGGCGAACCGTCGCCGCTACTGGGCTCGCAGTCATCTGGGCTGGCGGGCCATCGCGCAGGCCCGGCCCAACTCCGGTCATCTGGCCGTGACACGTCTGATGCGCTCGGGCTTCGTCTCCGGGGTGATCACCCAGAACGTCGACGGCCTGCACAGCGCCGCCGGAGCCCCTGAGACGATCGACCTGCACGGCAGACTCGACCGCGTCATGTGCCTCGACTGCGGCGAGCGCAGCGCCCGTACGCGCCTGGACGAACGACTGGCCCAAGCCAACCCCGGCTTCCGCGACATCGCGGCCGACACCAACGCGGACGGGGACGCCGAACTCCCGGCCGCCCGCTCGGCGGAGTTCCGCGTCGTGGCCTGCGAGGCGTGCCGCGTCGGAACACTCAAGCCCGACGTGGTCTTCTTCGGGGAGAACGTGCCCGCCGAGCGCGTTCAGCGGTGCTACGACCTGGTCGACGCGTCGTTCGCCCTGCTGGTCCTGGGCTCCTCCCTCACCGTGATGTCCGGGCTGCGCTTCGCCCGGCGCGCAGCGCGCCAGGGCACTCCGGTGGCGATCGTCAACCAGGGCCCCACCCGGGGGGACGCACTCGCCGCCCTCCGGCTCGACCTGCCGCTCGGACAGACCCTCACCGCCCTCGCCGACCGTCTCGGCGCTTGACGGAGTCCGCGCTGCCGGGGTTCGGTGCGGTCGGCCCGTGACCTCCTTGGCCTGGGCACAGCAGTGTCCGGCCAACGGCCTCATGCCGGTGAGGAAAAGGGCGACACGGTCGCGCCGGATCAGCTGAGCTTGTCGACCCAGCCGGAGGACAGGTACGTGGTGGTGCTGAGGTGCTGGACCCTCCCCTGTGACCCCTTCGGATAGGTGACGATCTTGAGGTGCTCCTGGAGGAGAACGCCGGTGCGAGGGTCGATCAGCAGCTGTTCGGTCGCCCGCGCGGTGGCCGGGCCGAACTGCTCGTTGTAGGTGACGCTGATCGACGTACCCTTGCGTCCCCGGCTGTCCCGCGCGGCGCCGTCGAGGCGGATCCCCGGAGTGGTGGCCAGCACCCTGTAGAGCGCGGCGCGCAGTTTCGGGCTCGCCGGGGAGGTGGCCAGCAAGTCGGTGACGGTTCTCACCGTCTCACCGAAGTCCGTGCCGGTCAGTCGCGTCCGCAGCGCCGCGGTACTGGTCGGCAGCTGGTTCAGCTGGTCCCAAGTCACCACGGCCCGGCCCGTTCCCCAACGCCACTGCCCTCGGTACTCGGAATACCACGACGTGATCATACCCGCCTTGTTGGGATTCAGGATCCTGTCGCGGGCCTTCTCCCGGTCGACAAACATGACATCCCGCACCTCCGCCGTGCCCGGGACGAGGCTGGCGGTGAACACCCTCCAGTACTTTCCGCTGTGCTGGACGCCTGTTGCCGCGTGCTGCGCGGTCTCATCCAAGAACGCGGCCGCCGACGCGTCCGCCGCTGTCCCGCCACCCCCGAAGTCCACAACGGGGAGGACCGCGAGGCCGGTGGCGACCGCGGCCGCTGCCGCGCCCGTGACGATCCAGCGGCGCGGGCCCCGCAGCCGGGGCCGGGTGGCCGGGACGACGGCCGCCTCCTCTTCGCGCTCGACGGCGGCCCGCAGTACGGCCCGCACGTCGGCGAGGGCGGTGGCGGACGGCGGGGCGACCTCGCGAGCGGCAGTCAGCGCGGCCAGCTCGGGGCAGCCGGCGGTGCCGCCGGGGTGGCCCGGGAGCCGGTGCTGTTCGTCGGTGCTCATGCGAGTTCTCCTGTCAGGGTGGTGAGGGAGGGCTGGTCGAGGGCTTCGCGCAGTCGGGTGCGGGCACGGTGCAGCCGGGATCGGGCGGTGCCCTGCGGAATCCCCACCACGGCTGCGGCCTCCGCGGGGGTGAGTTGTTCCCAGGCCACGAGCAGCAGCAACTCCCGCTCCACGTAGGGGAGTCCGGCCAGGGTGCTGCGGATCAGCGGGCCCACAGCCGCCGCGTCCAACCGCTGGTCCACGGCCTGCCACGGGTCGGCGACGGGCTCGGGCCCGGGCCCGGGCGGACCGGCCACCTCGGCGTCCCGCCAGTGCGCGGCCAGCACGTGCCGGGCCACGCCGAACAGCCAGCCGCGGACCGTACCGCGCGCCGGGTCGAAGCCGGACCGACCCGCGAAGGCCCGCAGCCACACCTCGGACAGCAGATCATCGGCGGCGGCCGGCGCGCGCCGGGCCAGATAGCCGTGCAGCGCGGTCGAATGCCGCTCGACCAGTGGTTCGAACGCCGTCGGCTCCCGGGCGGACCGGCTCAGCAGATCGGCGTCGTCACCTTCGGGCGGCTCGTGGCCGCCGCTGTCCCCCTGTTTGCGCAGGATCCTCATTCGCCCTCCCTCGCAGACCGGTCGGGTCCGGCCTCACCCCCTACTTGCGCCCCCGGGGCCCAAGCGTTCGGGACCGCTTGGGCCACTCCGGCTTCCGTCTCGGCGGGGCCGATCGTCCCTGCGGACGATCCGGGCCGGTTCTTCGTCCGAATCCCGATCAGCGCGCCGGGATGCGGCATAAACTGCCGCACGCCCCAGGACCGGCCACAAACCCGGAGGTCGCATTGCCCCCGAACCACCAGCGTCTGCCGCGCCGATGAGGACACGGTGGGAGTACCTCATCGTGAGCGAGGAGTGGAGCCTGGTCGTCCCGGACGGCGAGGGCTCGGCCGAGTGGGCGACGACTTTGCGTGTGGCCCCGCCGGGCGCCTCGAACTGGGAAGAGGTCTCTTCGGAGCCGTGGGCACACGCGCTCGCCCGGTTCGGCGCCGAAGGCTGGGAACTGGTCACCGCGACGCTTCCCGAATCCGCCGAGATGGGATCACCGGAGGGAAGAGGCCTGGCGAAGACAGTCACGTCCGTGAGAGCCCAGTACACGTTCAAGCGCCCCGTCGAGTAGGCCGTCCTACCGTCGCGCGCACCGTCCCCGGACAGCAGCCCCGGACGCGGGGGGCCGCGAGCCCGGTGCCAGGCCGTCGTTGCTCATTTGCGCCGTTGGTCGATGTACTCGCGGGCGCCGGCCTTGCGCATCATCTCGGGTCCCTTTCCGTCCACCAGCGTGGGATGAACGCGCCGGACGTAGTCCGCCTGGCCCTCCAGGGACCGGCGAAGCGCGCGGAGCGACGCGGCGCTGTACGAGATGCCACCGCGCCGCTCGACGACGCCGGCCGCCAGCGCGAGGATCTCGACATCACATCTGAGGATGAATCCGCTGTCGCTGAGAGACACACCCGTACACCTTGCCTTTGCGGTAGGAGCGCGGGCGGCGGGCGCAGCGCGGTCCGGCCGCATCAGGCAGAACCGCGCGCCCCGTTGGCATCAGTTTTGGCCCTGCCGGGACAATGAGCCCATGAACTCAGCTCACTTCTCCTACTGGTACGTGATGGTCATGACCGTGGTCGTCGTGGTCCTTGCGGTCGGCATACCCCTGGCGAGACGGCGTGCCAAGCGCCGCACCCCGTCATCGCCGGCTCCACAGTGGTGGCGTGACGACCGCGCCTGAGCCGGGCAGCCGCCCTACGGCTTGATGACGACCGAGGAGACGATCTTGTCGGCGAACGTCTGCTTCTTCTTGTCCCACGCGGGCCACAGGAAGCCGAGGTAGCAGGGGATCACGTCCAGGATGTGCAGGATCTTGCGGCCGAGGGCCAGGCCGAAGCCGAGGACCTGACCGTTCGACTCGCGCAGGGTCCGGGTGCCGACTGCCTTCTTGCCGGGCGTCTGGCCGGTGGTGCCCTCCATGTACGCGAACAGCACGGTGATGACCAGGCTGACCAGGACCGACAACAGCGCTCCCGCGACCGCACGAACAATCAGGTACGGCACGAGGATGATGACGGAGTCGATCAGGTACGACAGGGCGCGCCAGCCCCAGTTGGCCAGCGGTGGCATGCCGGTGGGCTGCTGGCCATAGGCGTTCAGGTCCTGCGGGCCGCCGCCCGGGTAGGACGGAACACCGGGCTGGCCGTAGGCCTCCTGCGCGTACGGGTTGGACTGGCCGTACGGTCCGGGCTGTTCCCCCGGATTGCTGCCATAGGGGGATGGCGGGTTCTCACTCATGCCGGTGAGTAAAGCATCACGTAGGGCCAGGGTCATAGATGAATTGCGTACAACCTTCTGATCAGAAAGCAACAACCCTCGCGCCGCCGGGCCAACTCGACCACCCCGTGCTGGACGGCCGTCGAGGCGAACGCCGCCACCCGCGCCCGGACCGAGGGCTTCGGCGACTCGGTGGCCGCCTACCCGCTGGGGCGACCAGTTGCAGGGCAATGTGGACGGCGCGCTGCTGAAGCTGTGGAACCAGGTGGCCGGCAGCTGGGACCGCACCATCGCCACCCTGGCCGAACCGCGGCCCTGGTCTTCTGCGGCCGGCGGCGCACGGGTGTCCGGACGTCCGCATCCGGGTCGCCCCGCGGGGATGATCCGACAGAGGTGCCCGAGAACCGCGTTCTCGCGCGGTTCCGGAACCGTCGGTCGGATCACCCCACCCGGGGGCGGCCCGGCGGACGTCCGCGGAAGGAAAGGACGTCACCAGTCCGAGTCGGTCGCTCCCAGACTCATCAGGACCTGGTCGAAGCCGTTGCCGTCGTTGTCATCGGTGTACGACATCGAGAGCGTGCCGAACGGGGAGGAAGCCACGGCGAGTTGCTCCTGCCGACCGGTCGTGACCTGGCTGACGGACTGGGCCGGCAGCCGGCCGGCGAAGGTGCCGTCGGGGTTGAGGCCCCGGGCCCAGACCGCTGGATCGGTGCCGGCCACGCTCCAGCCGACCACGGCGTCGCGCTGGTCGTCGATGCCGACGGTGGGGTTGCCGGCTCCGGCTCCGCTGGAGATCTCGACCTCGGCCGAGCCGGCGGTGCCGGTCGCGGTGAACGACCGGGCCCAGACGCCACGGGTGCCGGTGTGATCGGACTCCCAGGCCACCGCGAAGTCGCCGTTGAAGTCGGCGGCCACGGCCGGGCGCTGCTGCTGCCCGCCGGCCAGGCTGTTGGCGCTGCGGCGGGTGAGGGTGACCGCCCCGTTCGCCTTGGCCAGCTTCACCAGACCGATCTGGTAGTAGCCGTTGTTGTCGGTGTCCTCGTCCCAGACCACGACGGCGTCGCCCGAGGCGGAGGTCGCGACGTCGGGGTTGTGGTGTGCGCCGCCGGCCGCGTTGACCGTCACCTCGTAGGCCTTCGTCGTGGTCCCGGTGAACCCGGCCGCCTTGACCGTCGCCGGCGCGGTGCCCTGGATGTCCTCCCACACCACGGAGAACGCGACCGCGGTGGTGCTGTTGGGCGCGCCGTCCGGATCGACGGCCACGCGCGGATGGATCTGCTGGCCGTCGGCGCTCGCGTTGGCCTGGCCGGAGCCGATGACCGCACCGGCCGGGGAGAGCACCCGGTAGGTGATGTTGTAGAACCCGTTGCCGTCCGGGTCCTCCGCCCACACGACGACGGCGTCGCCCCGGTCGTCGAGTCCCACGTCGGGCTGGAGATGCCGCCAGGCGGTGCCCGCGGTCCCGCCGGCCGAGAGCTTCTTCTCATAGGCCGACACGCCGTTGCGGAACATCCGCACCCACACATCGCTGTGCGTGTTGTCGTCCGGGTCGGTCGAGTCGCGGTCGTCCTCCCAGACCACCGCGACGTCGCCGAGGCGGTTGGCCGCGATCGAGGAGG
Source organism: Streptomyces polygonati (assembly GCF_042650325.1). Classification (NCBI taxonomy): domain Bacteria; kingdom Bacillati; phylum Actinomycetota; class Actinomycetes; order Kitasatosporales; family Streptomycetaceae; genus Streptomyces; species Streptomyces polygonati. Next base: position 157,561 of record NZ_JBHSBB010000012.1, read on the forward strand.
AGTCCTGGTCACCGGCGGAGTCGCTGTTCGCGGTCACCCAGGACGAGGGCCCCGCCGCCGAGGCCGGGGCGACCATGGCAAGGACCGCGACGAAGCCGGCGACGGCCGCGCCGAGCAGTGAGAGCTTACGCATCGGCCAACCCCGGCTGTCCGTCGTGGATGATGAAGGTCCGGGCGGTGGTCGCCGCCGCACCGTGCTCGGTCACCGTCGCCACCGACCGGAAGTCGGCGGTGAGCTGCGACGGCGTGATGTGCGTGCGGACGTAGCCGCGCCGATCGGAGTAGAAGCGCAGATGCGGGTTGAGCGACCCGTTGGGGATCGCCGTGGTGGCGGTTCCGTTGCCGCCGCTGGTGATGGAGGTGCAGACGAGTTCGGAGCCGAACGTCGCCGACGCGGGATTGGCGTAGTCGGCCTTGAGGTTGTTGCCCCACGACGCGTGCACATCACCGGTGAGCACGACCGGGTTGCGTACGGCCCGGTCGATAATGCCCTGCTGGATCCGCGCCCGGCTGGCCCGGTACCCGTCCCAGGCATCCATGTTCATCGCGCCGGACGCGTTCACGTTGCGGGCGAAGAAGACCTGCTGGCCGATGAGGTCCCAGGTGCTCAGGTGCTGGCCGAGTCCGTCGAGCAGCCACGCCTCCTGCGTCGCGCCGGTGATCGAACGGCTGGGCAGATCGGCGTCGGCGCAGACCTTCGTCCCGTCGCCGCAGGCCTGGTCGTCGCGGAACTGGCGGGTGTCGAGCATGTGGAACGTGGCGAGGGTGCCCCAGCGGACCCGGCGGTAGAGCTGGATGCTGTTGCCGGAAGGCGTGGCCGCGGCCCGCAGCGGCATGTTCTCGAAGTAGGCCTGGTACGCGGCGGTGCGGCGCGCGGTCCACTGGGCCGCCGTCAGGACAGGGCTGTTGTCGGCGCGGACCATGTTGGCGTAGTTGTTCTCCACCTCGTGGTCGTCCGGCACCACCAGCCACGGCGCGATCGCGTGCGCGGCCTGCAGGTCCGGGTCGCTGTGGTAGAGCGCGTAACGGCGGCGATAGTCGGCCAGCGACACGATCTCGCTGCCCAGGTGCTGGCGCAGGGCGCCGGAGGTGGCGCCGCCCTCGTAGATGTAGTCGCCCAGGTGCAGGATCAGATCGGGGCGGTCGTCGGCCATACGGCGGTAAGCGGTGTAGTAGCCCTGCTCGTAGTGGGCGCACGAGGCGAAGGCCATCGTGAAGTCACGCCCGACCGTGCCCGGCGCCGGCGCGGTGCGGGTCCGGCCCACCGCGGAGATGAATCCCTGGGCCCGGAACCGGTAAGTACTCCGAGTCCGGGGCGAGTCCACCGGCCAGCACGTGCACCGAGTGGGCCTGGGCGTAGCGGGCGGTGAACGTACCGGAGCTGACCAGAGTGGTGAAGTTCTGGTTGGTCGACACCTGCCAGTCGACCGCGACGTCGGCGTTGGGCATGCCGCCCTGACCGTCCGCGTTGGTCGGGGTGGGAGCCAGACGCGTCCAGAGCACCACGCTGCTGTCGTCCGGTTCTCCGGAGGCGACGCCGAGCGTGAACGGGAAGGGAGTGGAGGCGGCGGCCGACGGCTGGGCGATCGCCCCGAGTTGGAGCGCGGCGGAGCCCGCGGTGGTGAGCCCGCCCAGGATGAAGATGCGGCGACTGAGGTTCTTCATGGTCGCCGATGCTCGCGGACGCAAGTGAACTTCCCCTCTTGCGATCGGGTCGATCAAGTGACGTGCCAGCGGCGCGAGTTGGTGAGTGTCAGTACGGCGGTCCGATGGCGTGCGGACCGACAGCCCAGGCGGAGCACGGTCACTAGAATGCGCTGATGCATAGTGACGTGATCGCGGCGCCCCTGTGGAGCGCCGGACGAGATGTGGTTGATCAGCTCCTGGACGCCCCGCTTGAGGTGGTCTGGCAAGCGGGTTTATCCGGCTACCACACCCGCGAAGCGCGGCTGATGGATGCGGGAGGGGCCGCCTGGCTGGTCTCCTCGGACCGCGGCGTGCTGACCCTGGGCGCCGGCGCGCCAAGCCTGCGCACGGATGCGGACTGGTGGCCGGTGCCGGTACGTTTCGTCGGCTCGGCGCATCCCGGCGGCCTGATGCTCGTGGACGACGACGCGGGCGTCTACCGCCTGACACCAGGGCAGGCGCCCGTGCCGGTGTGGGAGAGCGCGTACGCCCCGGACGCGTTGGGTGTGACCGGTCTTCCCGGTGGCCGGCTGCTGGTGGACGCGTTCGACGACTGGTCGTCGTCCACGATGGAGATGATCGACGAGGTGACCGGGCACATCATGTGGCGCAGCGGCGTCGTGGGGCCGGTGATGCCCGTAGGTGATCAGCTGGTCGGAGCCGCGGGCGAAGGGGGGCGCGACCTGGTGTCGCTGGATCTGGAGAGCGGCGAGGAGCGGTGGCGGAACCCGCGCGCGCTGACCATGGGCGGCGGCTTCATCGCGGTGGTCAACGGCGTGCTGTGGATCGAGGACACCCTCGAGGAAAGGGTGCGGGGGTTCGGCGTGGACTCCGGCCGGCCGGTGGAATCCATCGCGTTGCCCCGCCCGACGCGGCTGACGGGCGTCCTGGACCCCGGCGGCCGTCTGCACTCCGCCGACGAGCACGGCTGGCTCGTCGTGGACTTGGCACGCGGCCGCGTGGATTCCGACACGCGCTTCGAGAACGTCGGCATCGACAGGGTGCTCGCGGCGCGGACCGTACGCAGCGCCGACGGGCGCCTGGTGCTCGCCGACACCCGGGGGCAGATCTTCGTGGTGCACCCCGCGCACCCGCACCGACCCGAGCCGGTGACGACGTGCGCGCAGGTCGCGGGCATCGCGATCACGGCAGGACGGGTGGTCGTCCTGTCGTACGACGGGACTCTGACAGGCATCGGGGCACGCTCCTAGCGCCGGCCTCATGACGTCCGATCGGTCCGTGCCCGGCCGTTTCAACAGCCTGATCCGGTCTGTCCCTTGATGCGGAAGCGGGGCGCCCGGTACGGTGCTCGAACCGCCGGGCATGGTGTCGGATCATGACCGACACTTATATAGATTAATAATCTAACTGCCCCGCAGGGACGGGATCCCCGCTGATCGACTCCCGCCCCCTCCCACTCCGACTCCCCCACACCACCGCCCACAGCCCGATCGCACGAAGCAGGCCTGCCTCGCACGGTGAATGTCGGAGTGCCGTGCTCAGGGGGCGGCCGCCCGGGCCCAGGCGGATCACTGAACGACAAGGAAGAAGTTCATGCGAACAACTCTGCGCAGGCTGCTGGCGCTCTCCGTCCCCCTGGGACTCGTCCTGCCACTCGCGGCGACGGCCACCACCTCCGCCGCCTCCCCCACTTCTGCGGACGCGACGGCGTTCACCGGCACCTGGGGGGCCGCGATGCAGTCCGCGGGTCCCACGTTCGCCCAGCAGACACTGCGGCAGATCGTGCACACCACGATCGGCGGCACGAGCGCCCGTATCCACCTCTCGAACGCCTTCGGCACCTCGCCCGTGACGCTCTCCGACATCCACTTGGCCGAACCGGGCGCGAACGGCGCGGTCGACACCTCGACGGATCGCGCCCTGACGTTCAACGGCGCCTCGTCGGTGACGATCCCGGCGGGCGGCAGCGCGGTCAGCGACACCGCGGCGTTCGCCGTCCCCTCCGACGCCGACCTGGCAGTGAGCTTCTACCTGCCGCAGTCCGCACAGTCGACCTGGCACCAGACCGCCGACGTGACCAACTACTCCGCGCCCGGAGACCAGAGCGGCTCCGCGACGCTCTCCGGCGCGCAGACCAACACCAACGACAACTTCCTCGCCGGCCTGGACGTCCAGAACACCGCCTCACCTGGTGCGGTGGTCGCCTTCGGCGCCTCGATCACCGACGCGATCTCCTCGACCTTCGGGGCGTACCACCGGTGGCCCGACCTGTTCTCGGACCGCCTGCTGGACAGCGGCCGGGCGGTCGGCGTCATCAACGAAGGCATCTCCGGCAACGGTCTGATCTTCGACGGGGGCGGTCAGAAAGCCACCACCCGCTTCCAGCGCGACGTCCTGGACCAGTCCGGCGTGAAGTGGGTGGTCTTCGGCGACGACGTCATCAACGACCTGCTCAACTCCAACCCGCCGACGATCTCCCAGATCGAGTCCTCCTTCTCGCAACTGGTCACCGCCGCGCACGCGCACGGCGTGGCCTTCCTCTGCTCGACGCTGACCCCGTTCAAGGGCACCACCGGATGGACGCAGAACCGCGAGGACATCCGGCAGGCCTACAACGCCTTCCTGCGCACGTCGTCCAGCGGCTGCGACGCGGTGAACGACGTGGACACGGCCACCCATGATCCGTCCAATCCGCAGGCGTACCTGCCGGCCTTCGACTCCGGCGACCACCTGCACCCCAACGACGCGGGAATGCAGGCCATCGCGAACGCCGTTCCGCTGAGCGCCTTCGGCGCGCCCACCGCCGCGCCGCGGGTCAACCTCGCGCTCGGCCGGCCCGTCCAGACCTCCAGCGTGGAGTCCGGCAGCACGATGTCGGGCGCCAACGCCGTGGACGGCAACCGCGCGACCCGCTGGGCCAGCGGTTCCGGCGACCCGCAGTCGCTCGCCGTGGACCTCGGCCAGACCCGCACACTGACCCAGGTCGAACTGAACTGGGAGACGGCGTACGCCAGTTCCTGGCAGCTCCAGGTCTCACCCAACGGATCGTCAGCGTGGCAGACCATAGCCTCGTCCACCACCGGGCGCGGCGGCGACGTCCAGGTCCCGGTCAGCAGCAGCGGCCGCTGGGTGCGGGTGCTGGGCACGGTACGGGGCACCCAGTACGGCTACTCCCTCTGGGAGTTCGGCGTCTACGGGCAGTAGCCCGCCACGGCCCCGGTTCTCACCGGCCGGGGACGGCGGTCAGCGGCGGCCGGTGGCCAGGATGACGAGGAACTGGCCGCCGCCCGCCTCGATGTCGGCGGTCACCGGCAGGCCCGGTACCAGTCGGGAGAAGCGGTCCACCAGCCAGTCCGCCGCCTCCTGGGCGTCCCGCCCGGTCGGACAACGTCCCACGATCTCGCGGCCCCCCTTGCGCTCCAGCCTCCCGGCAACGGCGAGCAGCGGTGCCGGTTCGACCACGTACAGGCGGTCCGGCCAGGCGATCACCACCTTGACCGCGCCCTTGCGAGTGTTGCACCCGCGGTGGGCGAGCCGCTCGGCGACCTTGGCCTTCCGGTCGGCGGTCCGGCTGTCAACGCTGGGCCCCCTTGGGTCGTTCACCGACTTGTCGGGGTCGACCGGTTCGTCGCACACCCAGCAGCGCCAGCCGTCGCGCTCGGCCACATCATCAAGAAGACTCACCCGAGCAAACTACTCAACTTGAACGCGTGATGTCGGCCGGATCGCGGTGGACATGCCGATCGACGGCTGCTGGACACTGCCGGGGCCGGTCGGCGCGGGCTCCGCAAGCGTTGGGGTACGCATGGCAACGGCTCTACGCCAATGGCGGCGAGGCGGCTATCGACATGGGGCGGGCAGAGCCGCGCATACGCGCCACTCTGCGCCCTTTCTGCGTTCGAGCTCCCTCTCGTCCTGGTTGGCAGGACGGCCCAGGCAGGGAAGGGTGGACATGACCGCGATGAGGCGGCGGTCCCGGCGGGGGCACGGGGGAAGCGACAGGGAGGCTCCCGGCGGACCGGACCAGAGGTACGAGGGGGAAACACTCATGTGGGAAGAGCTCAAAGCCGAGCTCGGCGCCAGCGGTGCCTTCACGGAGGGCGATCCGTTCTGGCACATCACCGGAAGGAACAAGACGACGTTCCGTGCGGCGCCGGTATTTCTGGATGATCTGCGGATTCTCCGGAAACTGGCGACGCTGCTGACCGCCGATCGCTCCGAGTCGAGCCAGGTGGTGAGGCAGTACCGCATCGTGCTGGCCGGCTTCGAGGATGACGCCAGGGCCGCGCGCACCGCACTGGGGATCACGGCCGACGGCCAGTTCGCGACGCCCGCCGATCTCGACGCGCTGCTGCCGACCTATCGGGCCCTGCAGTACGAGGGTCTGGTGCTCGAGGCGCCGACGATCCCGGCCACCGCCGGCGCCTTCGCTCTCAGCCGCCACCCGGCATCGGTCTACGAGTTCATCCAGTTCCACGCGCTCTACATCTCCGCTGTCAAGGCGTTCCGGCTCCAAAGCGTCCAGACGCCGGGGGCGAAGTTCGTGCCACCGGACCCGCAACTGATCGGGAACCTCTACGACATGAGCCTCAGGGCAGCCGAGGCCACCGGAATCGGACCGGCACCCCAGCTCGGCACCTCCGCCGACTGGAGGTCGTACGCACCGGACTTCGCCACGAAACTGAAGGGCGCCGCCCAGGCGGAGAAACTCAACTTCGGCAGCACGCGCGCCCTGGCCGGTCACGCACTCAAGCACATGCTCAAGGACGGCTGGACCTTCCCGGAAAACCAGGGGCTGATGGACGCCGTGGTGGCCGGATACCTCACCGACGCCCGGAAACTCATCGTGAGCGCTCCGCTCGACACGGGCATGCCCAGCGCGCTGTCCCAGTGGGGCACGACCCGCACGTACTACTTCGGGACCACCGGCGAACACGTGGCGATGGCGGCGGTCAACGAGCGCGGCGAAGCCTGGATCACCACCTACTACACGGACACGCGCACCTGACGGGCCTGCGCTGGTCGAAGGCCGCACCGCGCAAGCCCCCGCAGCGCCGACAGCGGCGCCCTCGTCGGCCGGAGGGGTATCTCCCTCCGGCCACCGGGACGCCCGCCAGTTGTCGGCCGGACGACGCCGGAAGGTCCCGCGCGCCGGGAAAGACGGGAGTAACGCCCAGCAGGTGCAGACCGAGCAAGGACGGCCCAGACCGATGGCCCTACTCCGCGTGCCCCTTACGACACCCTTTCCGCGTCGGCTGACACTACGCCGGATCGCGTGTCTCGTCCCGATCACCGTGGTCGCCGTCTGGATGGTCCGGCACTGGCAGGTCATCGCCTCCGGTGGCCGCGGACTGCTCGGCGCCAACGCCTACTGGCTGCTGGTGGCGTTGACGCTCACCGGGGTCGGCCTGGTCACCGTCTCCTTCACCCGGCAAGGAGCGATTCTCGAACCGCTGCCCGCCGGAAAGCTGTTCGCCACGCAGTTCGCCGCGGGCGCCGCCAACCACCTGCTCCCGGCCGGGCTCGGTGCCGACGCGGTGAACCTGCGCTTCCTCAAAGGCCGCGGGCTGCCGCTGGCCACCTGCACGGCCGCGCTCGCCCTCTACTCCGTGGCCCAGAGCACCTCGCGGATCGTGCTCCTGCTGACCCTGCTGGTCGTCTTTCCCCACGCGCTGCGGCTCAGCGGCGTCCTGCCGCACGCGCCCGCGCTCCTGCTCCTCTCCGCGGGCGGAGGGCTGATCTGCACGACCGTGCTCGCGGTGATCGTCGTACGGCGGCTGCGCGGGACCATCGGCACCTTCGTGGGCACCGCGCTGACCAACGCACGGTCCGTGCACGCCCGTCCGGCCCGGGCCTTCGCCCTGTGGGGCGGCGCGCTGGCGTACCCGGCCCTGCAGGCAACCGAATTCGCGGTGATCGCCCTGGCGCTCGACATGCCGGTGGCCTCGATCCATGTCGCCATCGCGTATCTCGCCGGCGCCAGCGCGGCCGCGGGCGTGCCGAGCCCGGGCGGTCTCGGCACCGTGGACACGGCGCTCGTCGTCGCCCTCATGAGCGCCGGCTCCCCGGTCGGCATCGCCACCTCCACCGTCCTCGGCTACCGGATCATCACCGTCTGGCTGCCGCTGCTCCCCGCGGCGTTGATGCTCGGCGCACTCGTCCGCCGGAAGGTGATCTGAGAGCCGCGCGTTCACCGCTGCGGCATCAGCCGTACACCAGCGGGTAGTCGCAGGTGCTCGTACCGTCGTGGAGCGAGTTGTCGCCCAGACCGATATTGGGGTGCTGCACGGGGACGCTTCCTCCGCTCCTCGAGTTCTCCCACGTGTCATTCCAGTAGTTCTCCGCGGTGGAGCAGGTGAGTGTCCGTTGTCCGCTCGGCCGATCGGTCCGGCCACGGGAGGAGGATCAAGTCCTGCTCCGCGAGCGCGTCCATCGCCGGTCCCGCGGCCGGGTACTCGTCAGTAGGCCGTGATGTCCCAGTGGTTGCCCTCGTCGCAGTAGAGGTTGCCGGAGGCGGCTTGCCACTGCGGGTAACCGTCGCCGCGGAGACCGACGTAACTGAAGCTGTTGTGGATGTAGCCGTCGATGCAGGAGTTGTGCGAGATGTCGACCTTGTAGCCGTTGTAGTGGCTGTAGGTGCCGGACGCGTGGCCGACTTCGGTGCCGCCGGTGATGTTGATGGCGCAGCCGCTGGCGTTCTTCAGGGTGATGATCGTGCTCACCGTGCCGGAGTTGATCTGGTCGAACGACGTGCACGTCGAGTTGGAGCGGGTGGTGCAGTTGCCGCTGGAGCTCCAGGTGACGCCTGCGGCCCGGAGGTCACTCGCGGCCGCCGACTGCGACATCTTCGTACCACTGGCGCCGGCGGTCGGCGCCATGAGGCCAAGTCCGATCACGGCCAGAATGATGGGAGCGAGAAGCCTGCGCGGGTTCATTCTTCCTCCTGGAACCGGTGGTAGTCCCACCGGGTGACGGCCGGCACAGCAGAACAGCATCGGCCTCCCCACTTCTCCGCGCATTGAAACGGACATGACAATACGAACCGATCCCCCGGGGGTGATGAGAGGGGCCGGCCGAAGGCGATACCTGACGAATCGGCACTATCGCCTTCGGCCGGTTCCTTGAGTCCACTGCGCCACAGCTTGCCGGTCTGTGGATGGATGCCCAGTACCCGGCATGCCCTTGTCACCGCGGGTGTACGGGTGATCGATCTTTGGAACGGAAGCCCGAAGAAGGGGAACTTCGCGCGGTGGACCGTCGGGAAGGGCGTCAGCTCTCCGGGTGGTGCACGGAGTACACCGTGTAAGCGTGCGGGTCCGGCTTGGCCAGGGCGGCCGCCCGGTCCCGGTAGACCTGGACATCGGGGTCGGACATGGTCGCCCGGATGTCGGCCTTGCTGCGCCACTGGGCGAAGTAGAGCAGTCGCTTGCCGTCGTTGCTGGTGAGGATGTTCACCGAGATGCAGCCGGGGCGGTGCCGGATGAACTTCTCGGCGCCCTCGTTCATCACCTCGGCGAGTTCTTTCTGCTTCTCGGGTTCGACGTCGAAGACGTTGATCATGGCGATGGTGCCGTCGCCGGTGCGGATGACGCTCTCACTCATGAGTCGGTCCTTCCTCTGGTGTTCTCGAATTCCTTCGTGGCGGGGCATCTCGGTGTGCCGTGGGCTCAGCGCAGCGCCGGGTTCGCCGCACGGCTGGCGCTCCGGGCGTGCGGGTTCGCCCACGCGCGGGCCACCTCGACGGCTTGGGCCAGGTTGAGGCGGGGGTCGCAGTGGGATGCGTGGGGGGCGGGTCCGGACGCTTCCCCGTCGCCGGAGTCGAGTTCGGAAGGATCCCTCCAGACGCACTCGGTGACGTCGTACGGGGTGGTTTCCAGATGCAGTCCGGCAGCCGTACCGCCCGCCTCGGCGACCGCCTGCTGAAAGGCCCGCACCTCGGACACGATCGTCCGCACCGACCGGACCTTCGTTCCGTTCGGTGACTTGACGGTGTTGCCGTGCATCGGGTCGCACAGCCACGCGACGCTGTGGCCGGCCCGGTGGACGGCGGCGACCAGCGGCGGGAGCGCGGTGGCGACCGCCGCTACGCCCATCCGGGCGATCAGCGTGAGTCGGCCGCGCTCGCGCTCGGGGTCCAGCCGGGCGCACAGGGCGAGCAGGTCCTGCGGCCGGCTCGTCGGCCCGACCTTGCAGGCGACCGGGTTGGCCACCTGCGACAGCATCATGGCGTGCGGGCCGTCCGGCTGCCGGGTCCGCTCGCCGATCCAGGGCAGATGGGTGGAGGTGAGCAGGGTCTCTCCGGTCGGGGCGCGCCGCAGCAGCGGCAACTCGTAGTCGAAGACGAGCGCCTCGTGGCTGGTCCACACGGGAGCGCCGGTGGGCAGCACACTGCCGTCGGCGCGCCGCCGCAGGGAGGACACGGCGGCGTGGGCGGCGTGGTAGCAGTCCAGCATGCGCCGTGGGTCGGCCTGCCGGGCCGCCGGTGTGGGCTCGGGACCGTTGATCAAGTGGCCTCGGTAGACCGGTAGTTCGACGCCACCGACGGTCTCGGTCGTGGCACTGCGCGGCTTGGCGAACTGTCCTGCGATCCGGCCGATCCGCAGCACCGGCTTGCCCGTACCCGCCGTCATCACTTCGGCCAGCGTGTCGAGCAGAGCCGCCTTGCGCGTGACGGCCGACGGTTCGCACTCCGCCGGGTCCTCGGCACAGTCACCCGCCTGGATGATCTGGTAGCGGCCGTCCGCCGCCTCGGCCAGCAGGGTCCGCAGCCGGCGGATCTCCTCCCAAACGACGAGGCCGGATGATCGGGACAGCTCGGCGCGGACCGCCGCCGCCCGGACCGGATCGCTCCACTCCGGCTGCTGGCCGGCCGGGCCCAGGCGCGAGGGCCAGTCCGCACCGGGGTCGACGAAGCGGCTCCCGGTGACGGGCATGGGGTGCGGTTCGCCTGATCGGACTCCCCCGGTCACGTCCGTCCTCCTGCGGGTCGGCGCCGATGGTGCGGGATTCGTGGTGGGCCGGCCGCTGCCATCAGGCGGCGATCTCGCCGGACGGCAGCCGCCGGGCCATGGTCAGGCCGTCGGCGACCGGCAGCATGATCAGCTCGACGCGGTCGTCCCGGCGGGCGTGCTCGTTGAACGCGTGGACGGCGGCGGCCTTCTCACCGGGGTGCTCGTCGATCACCTCGCCGCTGAAGAGGGTGTTGTCGACCAGCAGCAGCGCACCGGGGCGCATGCGCGGCACCAACTCCTCCCAGTAGCCGATATAACCGGGTTTGTCCGCGTCGATGAAGGCCAGATCCAGGTGCGGTCCGGCGGGCAGCGCCCGAAGCGTGTCCAGCGCGGGGCCGAGCCGCAGTTCTATGCGGTCGGCCACGTCGGCGCGCGCCCAGAACTCGCGGGCCAGGGCGGTCCACTCGGCCGACACGTCGCAGGTGGTCAGCGAGCCGCCGACGGGCAGCCCGCGCGCCAGGCACAGCGAGGAGTAACCGGTGAAGGTCCCTACCTCTACGACGCGTACGGCGCCCAGCAGCCGCACCAGGAAGGTGAGCAGAGCGCCCTCCTCCGGCGCGACGGTCATGTGCGCCTGGTCGGGGACGGTCTCCCTCGTACGCTCGATCAGTTCGGCCAGCAGCGGATCGGGGGTCATCCGGCCCTGGGCGAGCAGGTAGGTGTGCAACTCCGGGGTGAGAGCCAGATTCCGCTGGCTCAGCGTGTCGTTGCGCAGCACGGGCATTCTCCCAAGTGTGTGAAGGGACGGTGCGCAGCTCTCGGGCGGAACACGCCTCGGGGCGGGTATGTCCGGGGCCCACGCCTCAGCCGGTTCGCCGGGGCTCCGTGGGCCAGGCGGTGTAGGCGCGGCGCACCGCCTCGGTCTCCACGGGCAGCCGGTCGGTGAACGTTCGTAGATCGCCGGCGCAGTGCAGCTCGAACCGGCGGCACCGGGCCGGATGTCCGTGGTCCCGGACGAAGTACATGACGGTCGAACCCTGGGGACCGCCTTCGCTGGGGTTGTGGCCGCCGCCTTCCCACAGCAGGCCCGCCTCGGTGCGCCAAGCGGTGACGAGCCCGGCCAGCAGGGGCGGGTCCGGGCGGGGCACCACGAACGCGGTGTGCTGCTCGAAGCCGTAGGCGACCTCCGACTCCTCGATCCGCCGGTCGAAGGCGCGGCTGTCGCGGGGGAAGAGGAAGGCCTCGACCGCGGCATGACGTCGTCCGTCCGGCAGGTCCAGCCGGAGCCGCGCGATGTGGACGTCGCACTCCGTCGGGTCGAGCCCGTAGCGCTCGCTCAGCCGGCGGCGGACCACCGTGCTCGCCACGGTGGGGAGGGGGGCCAGGCCGCGGTTCTCCAGTTCGCGCAAGCCGGCCGCGAGGGTACGGGGGAACAGCAGTACCGCGCAGTGGTCGAACACGCAGTTCTCGTCGGTCAGTGGCATGGCCTTGCCGCCCGCCGCGGCCGGCGCGAGCAGGGACGTCGACGCCGAGGCCGTCGAGGCGAGACGGGCGTCGCGGACGGCGTCCTCCAACCGCCGCCGGTCGGCGCCGGAGAACGCGCTGTCCCGGAAGGCGCCGCCGAACCGTAACTGTGCATGCGCTTCGCCGGAAGGGCGTGCGACGGACATCGATACCTCCTGCGTCGGGGCCAGTCGGAATTCTGTGGTGCTCCGTGTTTTCCGGCAAGACCTCGCTGTGATCGAACGAAGCACATCAGGACAGGCGGCCGGAGCGCAGCTCGGAAAACGCCGTGAATGGGCAGGACAACCCGCGTTCTCCGGTTTTCACGATGGCTTGTATTGACACCGTCGAACGATGTGGCGGAGCCCGGGTCGGAGCATTGTCCGGAGCCGGGAGCCCCGGCTTGATCCATCAATTTTCCTTACCGGAATCCGGCCCCGCGGTGCTTTCCGAGGGCACATGCCATGTCCCGGACGTGGGGGTGTTCGTCCCTGCCGATGGCTGGCATCGGCAGGGACGAACAACCGCACGCGGCCCGCTGCTTTCCTCGGCCGTCAGCCGAGATATAGCGATCTCTTATCGGGTCCGACCCGGCCGGCCGCATGGTGGGAACTCTTATCGGCATCCTCTGGACGATCCGTGACGGTGCCGCCCAGAATTCGTGTCGGCAATGCGGTGACTGTTCGTCCTGCGACAGACGGAGGATCTTGGTGAACACTCCCCTCACGGAATCGCCGCCGGTTTTCCCGACGTTCTCCGAAGCCTTGGAGCGTGCCGCCTTCCGCCGGACGGACCCCGCGGTGTGGGACGACGGCCGGTGGCGGAGCTGGCACGACTGTCTGGTCCAGGCCGAGCGGACCGCCGGCGCCCTGCACCGAAGAGGGCTCAGGGCCGGTGACGTGCTCGCGGCTCAGCTGCCGAATTGCTGGGAACTCCTGGTCCTGCACGCGGCCACGGCCAGGCTCGGGGTGCTCATGCTGCCCCTGCACTGTGCCTACGGTGCTCACGAGGTACGGTCACTGATCGAGCAGTCGGGCGCGACCGCGCTGGTGGCACGGGACTCCTACCGCGGCCACGACCGTGTGCGGGAGATCATCGCGCTGCGCGAGCGCTGCACGTCCTTGCGGCACGTGTGGCTCTCCGCCGGCGGTCCGTCGAGCGACCTCCTGCCGAGTTCGGCCGAGCTGCTGGCCGAGGACCCGGATCCGACCACGCGGCTGCCGAAGCCCCCGCGGGACCCGTACACGCCCCTGGTGCTCCTGGCGTCCTCCGGGACGACATCCCAGCGTCCGAAGCTGTGCGTGCACAGCCACGGCGGCCTGCTCGGCAACGCCGCGGCCGTCGCGGCGGACGGCGGGCTCGGCCCCACCGATACGATCGTCTCCGCGAGCCCGCTCAGCCACGCCTTCGGACTGCTCTCCGTGCACCTGGCCCTGGTCGTCGGCGGCGGAGTCGGCCTCTTCGACGGGTGGGACGCCGAGCGCTTCCTCGGCGCGCTGCGTGCCGCCTCGGCCACCGCGGCGTTCGCGGTCCCGGCCCAACTGCGCGACCTTGTCTTCCGGTCGGAGCAGAGCGCGTCGGACGTTCGGCCGCCCCTCGGTCTGCGGGAGGTGCGCACCGGCGGCGCTCCCGTGCCCCGCGAGCTGGTCGACGGTGTACGGCGGACTCTGGGCGCGAGGCTCATCGTGCAGTGGGGTATGACGGAGATCGGGGCGGGGACCTACACCCGTCCCGACGACCCGCCCGAAGCGGCCTTCACGATCGGGCGGCCGGTGTCCGGCGGCGAGGTCAGGGTGCTGGGCAAGGACGGAACCCCCGCGGAACCGGGTGAGGTCGGCGAACTGCACTACCGCAGCCCCTATGTGTTCGCCGGCTACTTCGACGCTCCCGAGCTGACCCGGGCCACCTTCACCGACGACGGCTGGCTGCGTTCCGGCGATCTTGGAGTTCTCAACCCCGACGGTTCGGTCGGCTACCGGGGCCGTACCGACGAACTGATCAACCGCGGTGGACTGAAATTCAGCGCGCTGGAGGTGGAGGAACTGCTCAACGACCTGCCGCAGCTTGCCCTGCACGCGGTGGTGGCACGCCCTGATCCGCGCCTGGGCCAGCGCTCGTGCCTGCTGGCCACGCTTCACGAGGGCGCCCGTCTGTCCCTGGACGAGGTGACCGCGCACCTGTCCCGTAAGGGGCTGGCCACATACAAGCTTCCCGAACAACTGGTTGTCGTCGATCGGTTGCCGACCACGGTCACCGGCAAGATCGCCCGTGCCCGGCTTCGGACGGTCCCGCTGCCGCCGGCGATCCCGCCGCGGCCCGTGCCCGAGCCGGTGGAGGCGGCGCAGTGATCCGGGGCCGGGCGGTTCCCCCGGGCCCGCGCCCGGGGTCAGCCTCCCAGCTGACCGCGCAGCACCGTCTGGAAGCCGGTGAGGGTCGGATTGGCGGAGTTACGGTCCAGCCACGTCATGGTCACCGTCGTCCGCAGTTCGGTGTCGCCGATCTCCACGATGGCCACCTCACCGCGGTTGGCCTGGCCGCGTACCGAGACCAGCGGCAGCAGCGCGCAGCCCATACCGGCCGCCACGCACGCGCCGAGGGTGCCGATGCCCGACACCTCGGTGATCGGTTCCTGGGGGGCGACGGACCCGAAGGCGCGGTCGAACATCTCCCGGAAACCGCATCCCTGCTCGGTGACCAGGAAGGACTCCTTGGCCAGCTCGGCCAGGGGGGCCCGGCCGCACTCGGCCAGCCGGTGGCCGGGCGGCACGATGACCACCAGCGGTTCCTCGGCCAGCGTTTCCGCGCGCAGGACCGGGTCGGCCGGCGGGTCGCCGAAGGTCAGACACAGGTCCAAGTCCCCCCGGCGCACCGCGTCGTACAACTGACCGCGGTTGTGCTGCCCCACCCGTACCCGTGCCTGCGGGTACAGCGAGCGGTAGTGCAGGAGCACCTCCGGCAGCAGATACCGGCCCAGCGTCTCCAGCGCGCCGACCGCCAGTTCCGTGCCGGGTCGGGCGACCGCGAAGCGGGCCTCCTCGAGCAGTTTGAGGAGGCGGTCGGTGTACTCCGCGAGGACGACGCCCTGCTGGGTCAGCCGGACCCGCCGCTGCGACCGATCGAGCAGTTCCACCCCCAGTTCCCGTTCGAGCGACTGTATTTGGTCGCTGACGCTGGACTGCGCGTAGTGCAGTTCCCTGGCCGCCTGGGTAACACTGAGTGTCCGGGCAACCCTCTCGAACGTTCGAAGATGCCGTAATTCCATGAGCCCGAGACCCCCTCTGACGATCTATCGGCTGAGCCGATGATACCCATAGGGCATTCCCGTCGTCATCGTCGTCAACCGGCCTTGCCGGTCCGGTTGAATGGCTTGTCCCGCCTGTCGACGACCCGGTTCGGGCGGTGGAAACAGCGACTCCGATACCGAGGAGAACACATGGCAACGCAGGCTGGAGCGCAGCCCGTCGTCGCACCGGCACGACCCGACAAGCCGTCACGTACCCTGCTGATCGGGCTCTCGCTCGGCTATTTCATGGTCCTGCTGGACATGACGATCGTCTCGGTGGCACTTCCCGCGATCTCCGATTACCTGCACGTCGGATTAAGCGGTCTGCAATGGGTCACCAACGGCTACACCATCACCTTCGCGGCCCTCCTGCTCACCGCGGGCTGGCTGTCGGACCGTTACGGCGGCCGCCGGGTGTTCCTCTGCGGGCTGGTGGCGTTCGGCCTGCTGTCGGGCGTCTCGGCCGCCGCGACGACCCTCCCGGTCCTGGTGGTGCTGCGGCTGGCACTGGGCGCCGCCGGAGCGCTGCTGCTCCCGGCCTCGCTCGCCGTGATCACCAACGCCTACACCGACCCCGCCGAGCGCGCCCGCGCGGTGGGTTCCTGGGCGGCGATCACCGGGGCGGCGCTCGCCGCCGGACCCGTGGTCGGCGGCGTGCTGACCGACGCCGTCGGCTGGCGCGCCATCTTCCTGATCAACGTGCCGGTCGCGCTGGCCAGTTTCGTCATCACCGTACGGATGGCTCCCGAGACCGCGCGCAAGCAGCGCAGCGGCCTTGACCTGTCCGGGCAGGTCAGCGGCATCGTCGCGCTGGCCGCCCTGGTGTACGCGCTGATCGAGGGCCCCGACAAGGGCTGGACGGCCGCCGCGGTGCTCGGGGCCTTCGCGCTCACGCTGGTCGCCGCGGTGGCGTTCGTTCTCGCCGAGACACGGGCCGGTGACGCGGCGATGCTCCCGCTGCGCATGTTCCGCAGCCGCGGCTTCTCGGCCGCGCTGGCGGCCGGCCTGTTCGCGAACTTCGGCCTTTCCGGGCTGCTCTTCGTGCTGTCGCTGTTCTTCCAGGACGGCCGCGGCGAATCCTCGTTCGTCGCCGGTCTGTCCTTCCTCCCGCTGACCCTGCCGACCGCCTTCAACCCGCTTTACACCGGGCGCCTGGTCGGCCGGATCGGACCGCGCCGCCCGGCCACGATCGGCTTCGTCCTGATGGGCGTCGGGGCACTGGTGCAGGCGCCGTTCACCGGCGACTCCACCGGCGCGGTGGTGGCCACCGAGGTGGGTCTGCTGGCCTTCGGCTTCGGTGTCTCCTTCGCGCTCCCCGCGCTGGTCGCCGGAGTCGCCTCCACGGTCCCGCCGGAGCTGGCCGGCATCGGCGCGGGAACGCTCAATTCGGCACGCCAGATCGGCGCCTCACTCGGTGTCGCCGTCCTCGGCGTGGTGCTCGACCTGTCCTCGTCCAACGCCGCCGGCACCCGCTGGGCGCTGGTCACCGGCGGGGCGGTCCTGCTGCTCGGCGCCCTCATCAGCGGCGGACTGCGGGGAAGGACCCCGGCTCCGGCGCGCTGACCCCGTCCCGGCGGAGCCCCTTCCGCCGTTCTGCCTCCAGGAGGAGCATTGGGAACCGCATCGCCGTCCACGCGTCCACCGGCCGATCAGCCGAGCCTGCGCGTCGGCGGAGTCGATCACCTGGCCTTCGTCACCTGGAAGCCGCGGGCGACCTACGAGTTCTACACCCGGGTACTGGGGATGCCCCTGGTGCACGCGATCACGGCGACCGGCTGGGTCACCGACGACTACCCGGACTTCGTGCACTTCTTCTTCGAGTCGGGCAAGGGGAACCGGATCGCGTTCTTCTACTACTTCGGGCTGCCGGAGGAGGAGCCGCCGAGCGACCTCATGCACCGTTCCCGGCACGTCGCCTTCCACGTCGACACCGAGGAGGACCTGCTGGCCTGGCGCGGCCGGCTGAAGGCCCATGGGGTGCGGGTCACGACCCCGCTGGCCCACGAGCTGATCGAGTCGATCTACTTCGACGACCCCAACGGCCTCCAACTGGAGATCACCAGACCGCTCCGCGAGATGTCCGGGATCGACGCCCGCGACGCGGAGTTGACGGTGCGGGCGCTCATCGACGTCGCCGAGTCCCCCCATCCCCGGGCGCAGTCGCTGTGGCAGCGGAAGGCGGAACTCGTCCGGAAGAGCGCGGAGGTGTCGGACCTGTGACCGTCGCGCTGTACGTACTCGACGTGCCGGAGTTCGAACCCCTGGTCCGGGCCGCCAGAACGGCCGGGATGGAAGTCCGTGGAAGCGGTGACTATCTGGAACTCACCGCCGGCGGGGACGAGGTGCTGCTGCGCAGGGAAGGGACCGGCATCCGCACCGCGCTGTGGCACGCGGCGCTGACCGGCGGACTCGACGCGCGCATCGTGTCCTTCACCTCGGACATCATCCACCTGACGGGAGAGGGGCAGTGAGCGCGCCCGCCGCCGGCCCGACCACGCGTCACCCCGTCCTGGTGGTCGGCGCGGGCCCGGCCGGGCTCAGCGCCGCGCTGGCACTGCGCGACGCCGGCCTGCCCGCCACGGTCCTGGAGCGGCGTACCGAGGACACCGTCCGACCGGGCAGCCGAGCCGCCTATCTGCACGGAGCGTCACTGCGCGAGCTGGAACGGCTCAGCCCCGGCCTCGGGCACCGGATCGCCGCCCATGGCCTGATGTGGGCCACCAAGCGTTCGTACTGGGCCGGGCAGGAGATCTACACCCGGACCTATCCGCCCTCGGGCCGCGACGGTCTGCCGCCGTTCACCAGCCTTCCGCAGGTCGCGACGGAGGACATGATGGTCACCGCGTGCCGGGAGCGCGGGGTGCGGTTCCACTGGGGTGTCGAGGTGAAGTCGGCCGGCACCTCCCCCGACGGGGTGCGGTTGGCGGACGCCGCGGGCCGTGAATGGCGGGCGGACTACGTGATCGCGGCGGACGGTTCCCGGTCGGCGCTGCGGTCCGCCATCAGCAGCCCATTGGAAGGTCCGCGCTCCGAGAACACCTTCGTGGTGGTCGACCTCGACGACGACCCCGCTCACCCGGTACCGGTGGAGCGGGTCTTCCACTACAGACACCCGGGAGTCGGCGGACGCAACGTGCTGATCGTCCCGTTCGCGGGCGGCTGGCGGGTCGACCTCAATCTGCTGGTGAACGACGACCCGGACAAGTTCATCTCACCGGAGGGCCTGCGCCGGTGGATTCCCCGGGTGATGCCCGCGTCGTACGGTGAGCGCGTGCGCTGGGTGTCGACCTATCGGTTCGCGCAGCAGGTCGCGGCCCGCTTCACCGACGCCGACCACCGGGTGCTGCTGACGGGCGAGGCGGCCCACCTCTTCGCCCCGTTCGGCGCGCGCGGGATGAACTCCAGTGTGCCGGACGCGGTTCGGGCGGTGGACGCCGTCCGAGCGGCGCTGGCGGCCGACGGCCCCGGGAGGGCCGCGGCGGAGATCGGCCGGTTCGCCGAGGAGCGGAAGGAAGCGGCGCGTTACAACCGCGCCTGCGCCAACGCGGCCCTGGAGCACATGCTGGCGCACCGCCCGACTGTCTGGTTGCGGCGGCGCGCCGCGGCCACCGTGGCCATAGCCGGGCGCAAGGCGGGGGCGTGGCTGGATTCCGCGCCCTACGGGCCGAAGCTGGCGCAGCGCGGGGCGGCCAGGAGTTCCTACTGACGGCTGACCCCGGCCGGCGATGAACCCCGCGAACCGCACGGCCGGCCCTGGCCGGCCGTGCGGTCCCGCGTCGGCGGTGGGGTGACCGTCAGGGTGGACAGAGCGGGATGTCCTTGAGTATCGCGCGGGCGGCCACCCGAGCCGCGTCGACAGCGGCTTCGCTCACCGAGGGTGAGAAGGCCAGATAGACGGGGAGCGGTTCCGGCGCGGGGCCAAGGGCGGCATGCTGTGCGGGGTGCAGCGAAGGGTCGTTGTGGTGGGCGTTCGCGGTGAGAGCGGTGTACGCCAGTCCCGCCTGGACGGACGCCCGGACCGCCAAGGGGTCGGAGCACCAGGGGGCGGAGCGCCAGGGGACCTTGTGCTCGGCGAGGGTGTCGACGATCCGGGTGCTCAAGGCCGAGCGCTCACCGACGAGCGCCACCGGAAACCGGTCCTCGGACACGATCGGAGCCCGGCCGAACCACGCCAGTCGCAGCCTCCCCAGCATCTCGCAGTGCGGCGTCTCGGTTCCCAGCAGAATGGCCGCCTCCAACCCCTCCTCGGCGAGTTTGTCGGCGAGTACGGCGCTCAGGCCGGTGGTCATCGAGCACCGCAGTCGCGGTCGCTCCACCGCCAGTTGGGTGAGCATGGTCCGCAGCCCGTCGGTGAAGTGGACCGAACATCCCATGCTGAGCCATGTCTCGCTGCGCAGGGCGAACACGCTGTCGAGCACTTCGGTGTTGAGCAGGATGACCCGGCGGGCGTGCGCCACCATCTCCCGGCCGGCGGGGGTGAGGCTCAGCGGCCGGTGGGCGCGCTGGAACAGCAGCGCCTGGACAATCGATTCCAGACGCTGGATCTGCTGGCTGATCGTCGGCTGTGTCACGTGCAGAGCGTGTGCGGCTCGGGCAAAACCGCCCTCATCGACAACGGCGACGAGGGTGCGCAGGAGTTTCACTTCGATGTCACGCTGCAACGCAGTCTCACCTCTGATCCCAAGATTGACATAACAAGACAAGCGCGTTACGTGCAGGGTCAGAACACACAGTGCGTGTCGCAGGCGGAATCCGCCGGGGTACCGTTGGCGCGTCGGCCGGCTCACACCACGACCGGGGCCTCGCCGGCAAGGCCGAAAAGCGGGAATGGGGCATCGCGAGATACCGGGACGCTCACTCGCTGGAAATTATGACCGACATGCGTCCTGGCGCGATGACGAACATATCTTCCCATCGTCGAACGCATCTACGGCGACTATCCGCCTCTATGACCGGATCGCGCCGGTCCCGACGTGAGGAGATGTTGCCGTTCCGATTGTGCGTACGGTGTTTTCGCTTGTCCGGCACAAGGTCGGCAATTTTGCGGGAATTGTGGCCCCGCACGTGCCGAAAGCCTTCTCCGCGCGGGTCACGCGACATGTTGATCGGTCGCCAAGGCTGTCGCGCGGCGGCGCGCCCGTCATCACCAGCCTTCCTGGGGTTCGCCCAGGGGGAGTCCGGTCTCGCGGACCCAGTTCTGGCCTTCCTCCGTCCAGGCGACGCGGGGGCCGAGGGAGATCCAGACGCCGAACTCGCCGGGAGCCGGCTCGTCGTGCTGCCGCAGCCAGACGCTGTTCAGGCAGAGCAGCACGCCGCAGCCCTTGGCCTCCGGGAGACCGCGCCAGGCGCAGTCCCAGATGACGCTCAGGGCCAGCGGGCCGAGCAGGGAGACCATGCGGTCCAGTTCCTCCTCGGTGCGGGTGTCCTCAGGCTCGCCGCCGGGGGCGCCGAAGGGCGGAGTCGCGGCCAGTGAGAGGTCCACACCCTCGGGAAGAGGCCAGAGATCCGCCAGGTCCGGACCCAGCCGCACATCGCCGCTGGACCAGGATTTCATCTGCCGCGCGTCGAACGTGACGACTCCTCGGCGCTGCAACTCGTCCGTGAAAGGGACGACATGAGGTGCCCGGTCCGCGGTGAACCGGGCCGTGTCGAACGTGCGGAGTGCGTAGGTGAATTGCTCGACCGTGGTGACGCCCTCCAGCTGCGGCCAGGGCTCGGCCGTCCAGTCGGTCAGGTCGCGCATGATCGCGCGCGCCCGGGACAGCGCGCTCGAAGCGTCGGGAAACGGTTCACGCACGCGGTAAAGCGTCGAGGACAAGGAAACGCGCCTTTCGGACAGGGGGCAGGGGCGGACGCGTCCTCACGGTACGCGTCCGCCCCTGCCCCGGGTTACAGCCCGGTGTCAGTCAGCGGCAGCAGGCGGTTCAGTAGGAGTACCCGTTCGGCGAATAGTAGGTGTGGTCCACGACGTGGCCTTCGTCGGCGTCGATCCCGAGGTCGAAGTCGGCCAGTTTGCTGCCGCTTTCGGTGTAGACCCGCACATGGTATCCGCGGACCTTCTCGAGGTCGCTCCCATGATGCACGCGGGTCTTTTGATAGGCGCGGACCCACCCCTTGACCTCCCGGGCGTCGGCCAGGTCGGGGACTTGAATGAAGATCTCGTTGACGTCCATCTTTCCCTCGACGTCCTCGCGAACGCGCAGCTGCTTGACGGCCGAGGCGAGCTGGCTGTTGAAGGTTTTCTGACTGGCGTCCCCGACCGTCTTCACCTCGCCGTAGCCGACGACGTCGCCCTGCTGGTCGAGGTACTCGAGGTCGGGGTTCTTGTAACCCGGCATGTTCTTGTACTCGTGTTCCTCGGGCAGCAGCTGGGACCGGGTCCCCTCCGGGGCACCGTCCAAAGAGCGGTAGGCGTTGTCCAGGGTCAGCTGCGACTCTCGCCCCTTCGCCTTGTGCTCGTCGACCAGGGACTGCGCTGCCTCGTCCCGGCCCGGGTCCTCCGACGACGAACCGTCGGAGCCGTCCCCGTCGTCTCCGCCACCGCCGCCGGCGTTCTGGACGGCGTACGCGACGTTGGGAGCGGCGACCGAGGCGATCACGGTGGCGGTGCCCGAGACAGCGAGTACGGAGCCCGCGGCGATCAGCGCCTCACCCGGGCCGAGCGCCCCGACACCCGTGGCCATGAGCGCGCCGCCCAGGCCGTCCATGCCCGCGCCGAGCAGGAGTTCCCCGAAGCCCAGCGCTGCCATGGGGCCGTTGGTCCGGTCGATGACCTGCTGCGCGGTGTCGGCCAGGCTGGAGACCGCGTTGGACAGCGAGTGGAACCAGCTCTGCCCGGTCGGGTCGCTGCCGGTCACCGGGTCGTTGGCGGCGTAGTCGTAGCCGGTCAGCTGCGAGGGGTCCGAGGTTTCCAGTTGGGGGTCGCGGCTGATGAACCGCCCGGTCTGCGGGTCGTACTCCCGTATCCCGAGGTTGACCAGGCTGGTGGTGGTGTCGGTGGTGCCGCCGACGTAACCCTTGTCCCCTTGCCAGGCAGCCGGGACCGTGCCGCGCGTCCCGCCGAAGGGAAGGTACTGACGCCGCGTCACCGCCTGGGTCTGGTAGTCGATGGAGAGGTAGTCGCTGCCCTGCCGGTTGGGGATCAGGTACTGGACGTCGCCGCTGCTGGAGCGGGAGGCCAGCGTGGTGCCGTTGACGGAGTAGTACCGGGTGCCGGTCACCGCCTTGGTGGCGGTGTTCTCCACGAGTTCCTCGTCGCCCAGGTAGAGCGTGGCCTGCGTCGGGTCGGTGCGCAGCACCAGACCGCCGTCGAGGCCGTAGAGGTAGCTGGTGGTGCCGGCCGACGTGGTGTCGGTGTCCAACCGGTTCTGGTGGTTCCAGGTCAGGGTCTGGTCGCCCAGCGCGCCGCCCTGGATCGAGTCGGTGTTGCCCGAGGCGTCGTAGCCGTAGGACGCCGAGTTCGCGGCGGCGGCCGGACCGGTGGCTGTGGTGCTGCCGAGCGTGTGGGGCTGGTCGGTCGCGGAGCCCGCGGTCGGGTAGTGGTAGGTCGTGGTCGTGTCGCCGGCGGTGTTGCCGGTGGTGTCGTGGTCGGTCTGCGTCTGGCGCTCGCCGTCGGCGGCGTACGTCCACGTCTGCCAGTAGGGGCTGGGGCCGCCGACGGTGCCGCTGCCGGTGGAGGGCGCGGCGGCGCAGCTGTCGGTGGCGGTCCAGGCCGCGGTCAGGCGGGTTCCCCAGTCGTATCCGAAGCACTGGGTGTCCGAGACCGCACCGCCGTTCTGCCGGTCCGTGGTCGAGGCGAGCAGTCCGGCGCCCTTGGAGAGAGCCGGGTTCTCCCAGGCGTACGAGGTGTCGTCGACGACCGTGCCGCTGCTCGAGTCGGTGGTCTTGGCGTCGGTGGGCTGGCCGGTCTGCGGGTCGTACCGCATGGTCAGGTCGACCCAATTGGTGGTCGGACCCATGGCGTACTGGAGCGGCTCGCCGTACTCGTCGTAGCCGATGGCCGAGACATAGGTCCAGGCGTTGGTTCCGGAGCTGGCGATGCCGGTGGTCTGGCCGTACTGGTCGTAGCCGTAGTCGACGGTCTCCGCGGGCAGGCCGCCGCCCGCCGGGTCCTGGTGGCTCGCCAGCAGTCCGCTGGACTTGTAGGTGTTGGACTCGGTGTATCCGCCGGACGGCGCCAGTGGTGCCAGATCGCTCGGCAGGTTGGCCAGTGTGGTCTTCGTGGCGGCGACGTCGCCCATGCTGGTGTAGCCGAGTACGGCGTTGGTGACCGAGGCGCTGCCCGTGCCCATGGCGTACGAGGTCGAAGAGGTGAGGTACCCCTTCTTCAGTGTGTCGTACGTCCAGGACGCCACCTGGTTGGCGGCGGACGGTGTCGCGTTCCCGGTGGTGTCGAAGACGGCCGTCTTCCGGCCGTCCTTGTCGTAGGTGTAGGTGGCCCGGTCACCGCGCGCATCCGTGGTGGTCAGTAGCTGGCCGGCGTTGTCGTAGGTCGCCGAGGAGCCGCCGGCGTCGGGGTCGGTCGCCGCGACCTGGTCGCCCAGGAGGTTGTAGGTCCAGGTCCAGGTGTTGCCGCCGGGGTCGGTCTGGCTGGCCTGGTGGCCGTCCGGGTAGTACGTGTAGTGAGTGTCGGAGTAGTCCGAGGCGGCGTCGTGGACCGGGTCGGCCGCGGCGCCCGCGTGGTACTGGTACAGGTCGGTCGTACGGCCGCGGCCGTCGGTGAGGGTGGTCTCGGCGACGCCGCCCTTCGGCGGCAGGGTGGTGGTGAAGTCGCCGCCGAAGACCGTCGTGGTGTTCCAGGTGGAGGTGCCCAGCGCGTAAGCGGTGGCCACCGTCTTGCGGCCGGCGCCGTCGTAGGTGAAGCCCGTCTCCGACGGCACGTCACCGTCCTGTGCCTGCACCAGTGTCGCGCTGGGCGCACCGCTCGCGTAGTAGGGCGCGGTGGTCTTGGCCACCCATCCGTTGGTGTCGTAGACGGTGTCGGTGACGTCCCGGCCGCCGTCGACCGTCGCGATCTGCGTCTCGCGGGGCCGCAGCAGCGAGTCAAGCAGCAGCTCGCTGCTGCGGTAACTGCCGTCCTCGTTCAGGGTCTGGGTGATGACCGAGCTCGGCTTGTCGGCGGCGAGCGCGTAGCTGTATTTGGTGGTGGCAGCCGCGATCCCGGGCCGGAACACGGCCGTGGTCCGCCCCAGGGCGTCGTACTGCGCCTTGGTGACGTAGCCGGCCGCCGTGGTCTGCGTCAGCGTCAGCCCGCGCAGCGCGTCGTAGGTCTGGCTGAGTGTCTGGCCCAGCGGGTCGGTGGAGACGATGGACGTCGGTGCGGCGCCGGTGGTCGGGGTGTAGCTGGTCTTCGTGGTCTGCTGATCCGCGTCGGTGCTGGTCAGTGGACGGCCGTAGACGTCCGTCGTGAGCGACGACATGGTCGTGTAGACCGGAGTGGACCCGGTGTACGAGGTGGCCTGCTGGGTCGAGGTGGGGTCACCCACCGTGGGCGCGGCCCCCAGCGTGCTGGAGCTGTCGTAGAAGATCCGTTTGTCGCTCACCGCGTCGGCCGGTAGCGCCGGTGTGGCCGAGCAGTCGACGGAGACCGTCCTGGTCTCGTCCACCAGGTCGAGTATCCAGGCCGAGGTGCTGTCCGCGTAGCTCGCCGTGGTGCACAGGTCGTCGTTCGTGGTGGAGACGTCGCCCTTGTCGTCGGTCCTGGTGACCCGGCCGTAGGAGTCGTGGGTGTAGGCGATCTCGGTCTCCCGGGTCGCCCCGGACGCCAGCGGCGTGAAGACCTTGATGTCGCTCTGGCCGGTCAGGAACGCCTGCTGCGCCGGGAGGCCGCCGGACAGTGCGTGGGAGGCGGTGTCGCCGCTGCTCCAGGGGGCGGTGATCGTGTCGTTGACGACCTTCCCGCTGTTCAGCCCGTTGTAGAGGATGGCCTCGTAGGTCAGACCGGCGTACTGCGCCGAGTCGGTCACCGCCGGGTCGCCGCGGGAGTCGGTGACGGTCGCCGAGCGGGTGTGGCCCGCGGGCAGGGTGTCCCCGTCCATGCCGCGGAAATAGGTGTAGTCGGTCTCGGTGGCCGGGTCGGGGGCGGTGCCCGTGGTGACCTTCATGCCGCCGTAGCCGCGCCACTGGTCCCAGGTGCGCTGGGCGGTGGGGGTCAGCGGGTTGTCGTCGTAGTGCCATGCCGGGGTACCGACCGGGAGGTAGCGGGTGACGAGGGTGTCGTTGACGCCGCCGCCTGTCTGGTCCTGCTGAGTGACCGTGGTGACGATGTACTTGTTGAACCAGTCCAGCATCGGGGTGGTCTG
Organism: Streptomyces polygonati; assembly: GCF_042650325.1. Lineage (NCBI taxonomy): Bacteria > Bacillati > Actinomycetota > Actinomycetes > Kitasatosporales > Streptomycetaceae > Streptomyces > Streptomyces polygonati. Next base: position 183,246 of record NZ_JBHSBB010000012.1, read on the forward strand.
CCCGGTGGGGGTCCAGTAACCGGGGTAGCACAGGGACGTGTTCTGGCTGGCGTCGCTCGGCGTGCCGCTTCCGCAGGCGGGGGCGGAGTAGCCGACGCTGACGACACCGCCGGACTCGGTGGTGATGGTGTTGAGCCGGTAGCGGGTGATGGGCGGGTAGCCGTTGGTCAGGTTCGTCCGGTTCGACAGCGGCGTGCCGGCGAAGGTCACCTTGGGCATGGCGAGCGCCGAAGCGGAGCCGCCGGCGGAGGTGTCCTGGCCGGTGCGGGTCACCGTGTCCAGCCACAGCGAGGGCGTGGTCACGTCCCCGGTCGGCGGGAAGGAGTAGGCGAACGCCCAGGAGTCGACGTTCGTCTCGGTGGAGCCGACCAGCGCCTGCGCCTGGATGCCCGTCAGCTCGTTCTCGGTCCAGAAGGACGGGGAGTTGGACGAGCAGGAGGCGCCGCTGGCGCAGTTGAGGTCGAACGGCACGTCCGGCCACTTGGACGCGGTGGAGCTGGTGAGCGTGGAGGTGGCGCACCCGGTCGCGGAGGTGTCGCAGCGGCCGTTGTAGGTGAAGGTCACCAGGCCGGCCGGACTGGTGGAGTACACCGAGCCGTCGCGCTGGCCGTACTGGATCTTCGCGAGCGCCGCGTCGCGCACATACGAGGTGTCGGCGGTCTTGCCGAGGTCGCGCGCGTAATAAGCGGTGGTCGGGGTGTAGAAGTAGGACATCACATCGCTGTGGGTGTCCTTGACGTAGTCGAGCATCCAGCGGTAGCCCTGCTGGCACCAGGAGCTGGCCCAGGTGGCGTTGTAGCAGGGCTGGCCCGAGGCGGTGGCGTACACCGGCTCGGTCAGCACCGAGTTGGTGGTGGTGTTGCCCGAGGCCCACCCCGGCAGTCGGTTCAGGCCGAAGGTGTACTGGGTGCCGTCCGGCGTGGTGACCCGGAAGTACTCGCCGCCCTGGGCGCCGTTGGTCGCGCCGGTCAGCCGCTCGACGCGTTCGTCGGAGTCGCCCTGGGCCCGGTAGGTCCCCGAGGTGTCGTCCTTGATCAGTGTGGTGGTGTTGCCGTTGAGGGAGAGGGTGAGCTGGTTGTCGGCGGACCAGCAGCTGTCCCAGGTCTTGGTGGCGCCGGTGGGGTTGTCGTGGCAGGAGCCGTAGGACCGCTCGATGTAGTTCGTCGGCAGCGAGAACCCGTCGCCGACCACCGAGGCCTGGTTGTTGGTGGACGAGGTCAGGCCGTCCACGCTCTGCGAGTCGTAACCCAGCGCGAGGTTGGGCGTCAGCCCGCCGGGGACACTGGGCCCGCTGATCGGGTAGGACCAGGTGAACGCGTCGGTGCTGCCGCCGGCTTGCCAGGAACCGGAGGGTTTGAGCGAGGTGGCGCTGAAGTCGCCGCCGCCGCCGCTGGGCGCGCCGGTGGCCGCGAGCACGATGTTGTCCGTGGCGGCGAGCGGGGCCGAAAGGGTCTGCGCCGCCGCGCTGTTGGCGGACGGCACGCGGGTCTCGGTGCGGCACGAGGCGAGTCGCGGCGTGGTCAGGGCGCAGTCGGGCAGCCGCACGAGCTGCAGACGCGAGGCCCAGTCGCCGCCGAACGCGTCGGCGAAGGAGCGGTAGTCCAGCGCCATGCGCAGAGGCGTCGCCCGGGTGGGGGTGACCTGCATCAGCACGCCGTCGATGCCGGCCGCCGCCGCGGCGGACTTCGGCAGGATCCGCACCTGGACGTCCGTCGGCGGGGTCTGCCTCTTGGCGCCGGCCGCGCTCGCCGCCGAGCCTGCGGCCCGCGTGCCCGCCGCCGCGGGCACCGGGCTGAACCAGACGGGCAGACCGCCTGCTCGCGCCGGCGCCGGCGTGGCGGCGGTCGCCGCCGCCGAACCGGTCGCCGAGCCCGCCCCGGCTGCCGCCGTGCTCCCACCGGAGAGCCGCGGAACGCTCGCCGTCGCGGTGCCCGCCGGCCAGACCGGGGCCGGCATGGGCTTCGTGACGAGCCTGCGCGGCTTGCCGTAGTGCGAGGTCACCGCGGTGACCGGCACCGGCTTCGCATGCGGGGCCTTGGGCGGCCCCGTCACTCGTGCGGCCGCCGGGGACGCCGCCCCCAGCAGCGTCGCGGACACGGCCATCGCGCCCGCCACGGCGATGACGGCGCGCCAGGCGGCGGTGTGCCCGCCCCACCGTTTGCGTCGCCCGCCCGCCCCGCCTGACCTGTTTTGGAAAATCCCGTCCCCGGACGCCACAGTGTCCCGCCCCTCGCTGTCAGCGCTGATCGATCAACCGGCAGGGAAAATACCAGCGCCAAAGAACCCGCCACCGCCGCGAGGCAAGAGCAGACACATTCTTTACCTTTTACCGGGCCATCACTCCCTCGGTACGACCGTCATCAAAGACGCACGTCCCAGCTGTGGCGGACTTTTACCTGATCGACGCGTCCGCGTCAAATTATTTCTTGGCCCGGAAGTGGAATTAGTGCTACCGCATTGCCGATCGCGGCGGCCTTACTATTTCTTTGAAAAAGACATATAGCTGTGTACTGCCATCTAGGGAGACAACCCGGCAGGTGAGGGGGGAATACCGGTCCGGGCAGAGCTCAAGGCACCCTCCGCCTTCCACCCAGTGGCCAACACGCACCGTAACCGATCACGAAATCCGTGCCAGGCCCGGCAGTTCACTGGATCAGGTCGGTGTGCGGATGTTCGGGGGAGGTCGGGCCGACGTAGATCTGCATGTTGTCCGTGCTGCCTACTTCTACCTTCGTCGGGAGCGAGGGATGCTGGCCCGCGTAGTGGGGGCCGGCGAGGGCGGCGGCCTGGTCCTCCTGCGGCGCCCAGCTGTGGCCTTCGCCGCCGCTCCGCTCCTGGGAAGCGATCGTCAGTGGCGGGACCATCCGCACTTCGCACACAGCGCAGTACTGGGGGTACGGATCGGTGCGGCCCCAGGGCGGCCGGCCGCCGACCTTCCAGCCGGGTGCGTTGCCCAGATGAAGGGAATAGAAATCGAGCGGATACTTCGCGTAGGAGCTGACCACGTCGGCGCCGGCTGCCCGCCACCTGTCCTAGTCCTCCAGCATCCGCCGCACCTCGGTCACGTCCACCGGCCGCGGCGGAGTAGTACGTACGAAATCCATGCCGGCGATCTTGCCACCGGCCACCGACAGTCCCCTGCCGCCGCGGCCAGCACGATCAGCTCGCGCGTTCTTCGCCGGAGAGGTGGAGTCCCGGGTGATCGCCGAACCAGTCCCCAAGCCATGTGACAACCAGGTCGTCCTCACCTTCCCGCAGGTCAGTGAGGACCGCCCTGCGTATGTCGTACCGGCCTTCGATCCGCGCGAAGACCGCGGTGCGGGCAGCCACCGCCGCACCGGCGGGCGTCGAAGGGCGGTCGGGAGCGCGAGGATTATGTGACAGTCCTTATATAAGGACTGTTAGAATGCTTGCCATGCCCGAGGAACACACACTCGACCCCACCCAGCAGAGCCGCTGGCGGCCCCTGCGACTTCTCCAGGCGACGATGGACGCCGACATCGCCCGGATCCACTCCGAGGGGCGTATCGACGGGCTCAGGACGAACTTCGTGATGGAACTGCTCCGGCTCCACGCCCACGGGCCGATGACCATCACCGAACTGGCCGAGTCGGTCGGCCGGACCCATTCAGCGCTCAGCCAGAAGGTGTCCGCGATGCGGGCGGCCGGCTGGGTCCGGACTGTCCCGGGCGACGACGCACGCAGCAAGAAGGTGACGCTCACGGACAACGCCCGTGGCATCGTCGGCCGCCTGGCGGCGGAATGGCGGGCGACCGAAGCCGCCATCGCCGATATCGAGACTGAGATCCCCTATCCGCTCACCCGGGTGGTCACCGACATCGAGCAGGCCCTGGAGCGCAAGAGCTTCCACGACCGGATCGCCGAGAAGCTGGCGCAGGACCCCGCATGGGAGTGAGGCACGCGCTGCTCGACCTGACCCCGCTGCGGACCTCAGCACCGTTCCGGCGGCTCTGGGCCGGCCAGGCGCTGTCCGCGCTCGGGGGTCAGATGGCCCTTGTCGCTGTGATGTTCCAGATCTGGGAAATGACGGACAGCACCGCGTGGACAGGCGCCGTCGGCCTGGCCCAGGCCATTCCACTCGTCGTCCTCGGACTCTTCACCGGGTCGCTCGTCGACCGTGTGGACCGACGGAAGTTCTACCTGGTCACGACCAGCGGCCAGGCCGTCTGCTCGCTGATTCTCGCCCTCCAGGGCTTCCTCGGGAACTTCCCGGCCGCAGGGCTCCTACTGCTGGTCGCGACCCAATCCTGTTTCGTCGCCGGCAGCGGCCCGGCGTCACGCACCTTCATCCCGGGCCTGCTGCCCAAGCAGCAACTCGCGGCCGGCCTGGCGCTGAACCGGATCGCCTTCCAGGGCGCCATGCTGATCGGACCCGCGCTGGGCGGTCTGACGGTGGGCGGACTGGGCGTCGCCGGCTGCTACCTGATCGACGCGCTCACCTTCGCCGCGGCGATCATCGGCGCGCTGGGCCTGCCCCGGATGAACCCCGGCAACGAGCCTGCCCGCCCCGGTCTGCGGGGCGCGCTGGACGGCCTCGCCTTCCTGGCCCGCACTCCCGTCATCCGCGGAGCGCTCCTCACGGATCTGGCCACCACCGTGCTGTCGATGCCGGTCAGCCTGTTCCCCTTGGTCAACGCGGAGTGGTTCGACAACAGCCCACGCACTCTGGGGCTGTTCCTGACGGCCATCGCGGCCGGTGGCGTCGCCGCGTCGCTCTTCTCCGGGGCCTTCACCCGCCTGCCGCATCCCGGCCTGGTCATGCTCGGCGGATCAGCCACCTGGGGCGCGGCGCTCGCATTATTCGGCCTGTCACCCGACCCCTGGACGGGTCTGGCCTTCCTTGCCCTGGCCGGCGCAGCCGACACCGTCTCCGTGGTCTCCCGGAGCACCATCGTCCAGCTGCACACCCCGATCGAACTCCTCGGCCGGGTCAGCGCCGCCGAACAGATCGTCGGGCAAGCCGGCCCGGACATCGGCAACATGCGCGGCGGGCTCGTCGCGGGCGCCACATCAGGCACGACAGCCCTGGTCAGCGGCGGACTACTCTGCATCACCGCCGTCGCGCTGATCGGAACGACCACGCCGGGCCTGCGCTGGTCCTCGGCGCTGTCTCCTCGCCAGGCAGCACCGACCAGCCAGTAAGACCCAGCCCGGGGGAATCCGTTGCGGGACCGGCCTCCCGCTGCTCCCGCGTTCGTGACATCGCGTCCCGCAGAAGGTAAACACCCGGGCCCGGGCGGCACCGGCACCCCACCGCACGGAGGCACCGCATGGCCGCGGTCCGGGCCGGCGTCGACACAGACAAGACCCACTCTCTCAACACCCATGCGGGACCCACGGTGTTCGGCATGTCACTCCGCCGTAGACGAAGAGCGCGACGAGGACGTACCCGTCGTACAGCCCGACTCGTCTGCCGCTCCGCCGCTCCCGCCCTGGTCGCGGCGGGGTCCGCCCTGACTCGGATCGGTCGGGGTCCGGCCGCCGTACGCCGATCGGCCCCCGTAGGGCAAGCGCCCGCGCGGGAACCCGTCGTGGATGCCCCTCCCGCGGGTTTGCCCGATTCCGTGCGGAGGGTGACCGACCGTGCGCGCGGTGTTGACCGGGTGGAGGGCGGCTGCGCATTCTTGGCACGCACTGCCACTGGTTGTCGAAGTCGTGCCGACCCCCGGGAGGGGATGACCCATGCGCAAGTCACCGACAATGGCTCTTGCAGGCGCCCTGCTCGCCCTCGGCTGCTCGCTCGTCGGGACCGGCACCGCCCGGGCCGCCGGGAGCGGGCACTCGGGCACGGCGCAGGCCGCGGCCAACCGCGTGATCTGCTACGAGGCGCACGTCGCGGGCATCGGCTGGGAGAGTGCGTACTCCTGCGGCGGAGTGATGGCGGGAACCACGGGCGAAGGCAGGGCCATTGAAGCGCTGCGGTTCATCACGGTCGGCATGGGCGGTCTGTGCGCGCGTGCGCACGTCTCCACGATCGGCTGGCAGTCGTGGATCTGCGTCGGGGACAACACGACCCTGGAGATCGGCACCACCGGCCAGAACCTGCCGATCGAGGCCGTCGAGTTCCAGACCGAGGGCGGAAGCGTGGCCGCCAACGCGCACCTGAGCGGCTTCGGCTGGCAGGGCTGGATCGCGGGCGGCCGCATCACGGTCGGCACGACGGGCCAGAACCGGTCGATCGAGGCGATCATGGTCACCGCCTGACCAGGGGCGGCTTGGGGCACTCCGCGGGCTGCCGATGCTGCCGGCGAAGTCGAGGCAACGGAAGCCGGAACGTGCGTCGCTACTTCGAGCCCTCTCCGGATGCCATCGCCGAGGTGACCAGCGTGCTCGCGGCGGATCAGTTCGCCCGCCCTCGGAGTTCGGTGAGGTAGTCGGCGATCGCGTCACGGTTGCGGGCCAGGACGTCGATACGTTCGGTCAGCCTGTCACGTTCGCGTTCGAGCGCCCCCATCGTCTCGGCTGTGACGCCTTCGAAGACGATCGGGTCGCGCGGCGATTCCAGACAGGGCAGGATTCCGCGGATCGCCTGCGTCGACAGGCCGGCGTTCAGCAGTTCGCGGATCTGCTGGACGCGGCCCAGGGTCGTCTCGCTGTAGTCACGATAGTTGTTGGGCCCACGGGTCGAGGTGATCAGGCCCTTCGCCTCGTAGAACCGCACCTGTCGTGGAGAGGCACCCGCTCGGGCGGCCAGCTGGCCGATACGCATATCAGCACACTATCCGCTTGACCTTGACACCGGCGTCAAGGTTCGACCATGTCGGTATGACCGAACTGAACGGAACCGTCAGCCCCTCGTTCGAACCCGTCCGCGACGCCGTGGAGGACCAGCTGCGCGGCGGCGCAGAGGTGGGCCTGTCGCTGGCCGTCGACGTCGACGGCCAGCAGGTGGTGGATCTGTGGGGCGGCCACCGCGACGCGGCACGCACGCGGCCCTGGCAGCGCGACACGATCACCAACGTGTGGTCGATCACAAAGACCGTGACCAGCCTTGCCGCCATGCTGCTCGTCGACGCCGGCGAACTGGACGTCTACGCGCCGGTTGCCCGCTACTGGCCCGAGTTCGCCGCGAACGGCAAGCAGGACGTCAAGGTGCGGCAGTTGCTGTCCCACACCTCGGGCGTGTCCGGCCTGGAGCGCCCCGCACGGCTTGAGGACCTGTACGACGTGCGCGCGGCGGCCGCCCGGATGGCTTCTCAAAAGCCGTGGTGGGAGCCTGGCACGGCGTCCGGCTACCACGTCCTCACCTACGGCCATCTGATAGGCGAGCTGGTCCACCGCCTGACCGGCCAGTCGCTGCGCGACTTCGTGCACCAGCACATCGCCCGGCCCCTCCGTGCCGACTTCCAGATCGGGCTGCGTGCCGCCGACGCCGAACGGGTCGCCGACGTCATCGCACCGACCATCGACTTCGATCCCTCGACGCTCGATCACGACTCCGCCGCGTACCGGACCTTCACCGGTCCCTCGTTCAGCGCCGACGCCGCCAACACGCCGGCCTGGCGCGCAGCCGACCTGGGCGCGGCCAACGGACACGGGAACGCCCGGTCGGTCGCCGAGATCCTCGCCCCCATCGCACGAGCAGGAGCCTCCGCCCGCGGTCAGCTCCTCAAGCCCGACACCATCGGACTCATCTTCGACGAGCAGTCCAACGGCGTGGACCTCGTCAACGGACTGCATCTGCGATGGGGCATCGGATACGCACTGGCCGACCGGCGCACCCTGCCGTGGATCCCCGACGGCCGGATCGCGTTCTGGGGCGGCTGGGGCGGCTCGATGGCGATCATGGACCTCGACCGTCGCATGACGATCAGCTACGTCATGAACACCATGGGCGCCGACATTCTCGGCTCACACCGGGCCGCGGCCTACACCACCGCCATTTACCGGGCCCTCGGTGACGGCGACCCGTCCTGAACAGCCCACCGTCGGCATTGCGAGCCGTGGCAATCTACGACGGTTGGCTCGTCGAGTGGACCAGCGAGCCGGTGCGTCAGGGCTTCGGTGCGGGCGAGGCGGTCCAGGTCCTGGCGCGTCGCCGCCCGCCCCGCAGGCTGAGCCGATCAGTCGAGCACACCCCACCCCTCCTCGTCGCTCCACCATCGGACAGTCGCAGTCACCATGACCGGAACCTCACGAGTTCTCAGGCCACCGAGCACATCAGGTCGGGACTTCCAAGATCCCCCGCTTCCTGGCCATGCGCGACTGGACGCCCTCGAGCAACTCGCCACCGCTCTGGTCACCCGCCCCCACGAGCGGCCCACTCATCGAAGAAGTCCATCCACGGAGATCCAAACGACAGGCCCTACCCGAAGGCGGCTGCGAAACGGGCTCGCAGCCCGTCGAGGCGTTCGACGGGCTCGTTGGCGAAGACCAACCGCAGGGGGTGGCCCCCGTGAGGGCCCCAGCCGGTCATGGGGGGTGGCTGCGACCTTCCCGTGCCGCAAGAGCCGTTCGGACGCCTCGGCCGGAGTGAGGCCCAGCGCGGTGGTGTCGACGAGCAACGACCGGCCTCCGTGCGGGCGTATGCACGGGTAGTCGGCCAGCTCCGACAGGACCAGGTCGCGGCGTTGCCGCCATGTGCGGGTGGCCGCGGCCACGTCGGCGTCCGCGTCCGGGGCGTCGAGAGCAGCGGCCACCGCCTGCTGGGCGATGCCGACGGGCGTCACCGCGTTGGCCAGGCCGACCAAGGCAATGTCGGCCATGATGCGCGGCGGACCGACTACCCAGCCGACCCGCCAGCCGATGAGCCGTAGTTCCTTGGAAGCGGAACCCACCGTGATGGTGCGCTCGGCCGGTTGGGGATGGCTGGCGGGGTGCTCCGGGGCCCGGCCGTCGAACCGGATGCGCTCCATGGCCGCGTCGTAGATCACCCAGCAGCCGTGCTCGGCCACCGCCGCGGCCAAGGCGTCCCAGTGCGGGTGTCCGAGCAGATCGCCGGTGGGATCGCGGGGGACATCACCAGGACCGCCGCCGTCTCCGGCCCTACCGCGGCGGCGAGTTCGGCCGGGTCGGTGCGCCGGCCGGTGGGTGTCGGGCGGCACGGCACGTGTCTCGGGACGCCGCCGGCGAGACGGATCCTGTTGACGAGGCCGGCGTGGACCGGGTCGCCGATCACCACCTCCTGCCCCGGCTCGACGGTGGCGAGCAGTGCGTTGAGGACGCCGTTGAGGCCCCCGGCGACGATCGCGCGGCCTGCCGCCGGGTCGTAGGTGCGGCTGGCGATCCGGCCGACATGGGCGGTGGCGGCCTCGCGCAGGCCGCGCTGGCCCTGGAAGGGGAGGTAGCTGTTCGCGGCGTCGTCGTCGATCGCCCGCCGCGTCACGTCGAGGGCGATCCGAGGCTACGCCGCGGTGTCCGGTGACGTCGAGGCCCTCCTCACCGTGCGCTACCTGGTCTGAGGCACGCGTCCCGCGCCGCTCGTCGCAGTCGCGCGGCGGGCCGGGCCCTCGGGAGCGGGGCAGGACCCGGGCGTGATCAGAGTTGGCTCGCCTCACATTCCCTTCACCGGACAGCCGGAGCGCCACCCGGTGCGTGCCCCGGCAGATCCCGGAGCTGCCGGGTTTCTGTACCTACTAGTATGTACACTGCTCCCATGGACTCCGCCGAACGACTGATCGAGAGCGCCCGCGAACTGCTCTGGGAACGCGGCTACGTGGGCACCAGCCCACGGGCCGTCCAGGAGCGGGCCGGTGCCGGGCAGGGCAGCATGTACCACCACTTCCGCGGCAAGCCGGATCTCGCGCTGGCGGCGATGCGCCGCAACTCCGCCGAGCTGCGTGCCCAGGCCGAGGCACAACTGTCGTCCGGGGAAACGGCGTTCGATCGGCTCGGCACATATCTGCTGCGCGAGCGCGATCCGCTGCGCGGCTGCCGGGTGGGCCGGATGGCCATGGATCCCGACGTGGTGGCCGACGAGACGCTGCGGCAACCGGTCCGGGAGACCTTCGACTGGCTGCGCGGGCGGCTCACCGAGATCGTCGCCGAGGGCGTCGCCGCCGGCGAGCTGCGCGCGGGGCTGGACCCGTCCGACACCGCCGCCGCCGTCGCCGCCGTCGTCCAGGGCGGCTACGTACTCGCCCGCGCGGCCGGCTCCCGGCAGCCCTTCGACGAGGCCGTACGGGGGGCGATGGGCCTGCTCGACGCCGCCCGGCCGGCCACCGGCTGAGCCGGAGCGCGGCGCGCACACCTCCGTCCACCACGTCCTCGTCCCGGGAGCGGACACCCATGCACGCGATGAACTACCGGATCACCCTGCCCGCCGACTACGACATGCGGATCATTCATGAGCGGGTGGCGTCCCGCGGCCGGCTGCTGGACGACTTCCCCGGCCTCGGCCTGAAGGCCTACCTGGTCAGAGAGCGCGGCACCGACGGCTCCCCCGTCAACCAGTACGCGCCGTTCTATCTGTGGAACACCGCCCGCGGAATGAACAGCTTCCTGTGGGGACCCGGCTTCCAGGGCGTCGTCACCGACTTCGGGCGCCCGGCGGTCGAGCACTGGACCGGGCTCGGCTTCGCGCGCGGACCGGCCGTCGCGGACGTCCCCCGCGCCGCGGCCCGGCAGGTCCTGCCGCTCGGCCCCGGGGAGGACCCGGCGCCGGCCCTGGAGCGCGCGGCCGGGGAACTGCCGGAGCTGGCGGCGCGGCCCGGGGTGCATTCGGTCGCCCTCGCGGTCGACCCTCGGCACTGGGAGCTGCTGCGTTTCACGCTGTGGCAGGCGGCGGCTCCCGACGAGCCGGGAGCCGAGCGCTACCAGGTGGCGCATCTGTCGCGGCCAGGACTGGACAGCATCGAGACAGGACGGCAGTGGTGATGGAGAAGGCGAAGATCGACCGCGCCGCGGGCTACCGGGTGTTGGGCGAACTGGCGGGAGACGCGACGGTCGAGGGTACCCTCGCCCCGCTCGACGCCCTCGCGCCCGGTTTCCCCGACTGGATCGTGACGGCCGTTTTCGGCGGCACCTACCAGCGCGAGGGGCTGGCCCCGCGCGACCGGCAGATCGCCACCCTGGCCGCGCTCACCGCCTTCGGCGGGGTGGAGCCGCAACTGGAGGACCACATACGCAACTCGCTGCGGATCGGCATGGAATCGGCCGAGATCGTGGAGGTCATGGTGCATTTGGCGCCGTACGTGGGCGTGCCCAAGGCACTGGCCGGTCTGCGCGTGGTGGCCGGGGTACTGCGGGACAACGAGGCGGCCGGTACGGCGCCGCCGCACGGCCCGGAGGTGCCCGCCGAGGACGGGGCGGGGGCGTGAAGGCGGTCCGTACCGTACTCGGCGACATCCCGCCCGGATCGCTGGGCGTGTGCGACGCGCACGACCACCTCTTCCTCGCACTGCCCGCGCTCGCCGGGCAGGAATTGGACGACCCGGCGGCGGCCGGCGCCGAACTCGCGGCCTTCCGGGCGCTGGGCGGCGGCGCCGTCGCCCAGTGGACGCCGTTCGGTCTGGGCCGGCGGGCCGCACTGCTGCCGGCGCTGTCCCGGGCGGCGGGCGTGCACCTGGTGGCCGCGACCGGGCTGCATCAGGAACGGCACTACCGGCCCGATGCCCTGGCCCGGACGGCGGGGCGCGGTCTGGCCGGGTTCTTCGTCGCGGAGCTGACCGAGGGCCTGCTGGACGGTGACGATCCCGCCGGGCCGCGGGGCACCGCCAAAGCCGGCATGATCAAGGTCGCCGGGATGTTCCACGGTCTGGACGACCACACGCGCCGGGTGATGGGGGCCGCGGCCGAGGCACACCACGCGACCGGCGCCCCGATCGGTGTCCACCACGAGATGGGCAGCGCCGCCGCCGACGTGCTGGCACTCCTGCACGGCGAGCTGGGGGTGCCGGCCGGCAGTCTGCTGCTGGGCCACCTGAACCGGTTCCCCGATCCGGGACTGCACCGCGAACTGGCCTCGTCCGGTGCCTTCCTGGCCTTCGACGGGCCGTCTTTCGCCCACCACGCCACCGACTGGCGGCTGTTCGACAGTCTCGTCGCGCTCGCCGAGGCCGGACACACCGGTCAACTCCTGGTCGGCGGCGACACCGTGGTCTCCGCCGGCCGGGCGACCGGCGGCGGCCCCGGCATGCCCTGGCTGCTGCGCGTGCTGCGCCCCCGCCTGGTCACCGCCCTCGGCCGACAGGCCGCGCACGCCGTACTCGTGGACAATCCCGCCCGGGCCCTGGCTGCCGAGTGGCCGGCCACGGACGGTAGTCCGACGACGACCGGGGCGTAACCAGCCGCCAGTCGCAGGCGGCTGTCCAGGAGCCGCAGACACTCACGCCGGGGCAGCCGGCGCGCGCGTACGCCGAGCATCCCGCACAGGGCGCCTGTTGACACGGCGGAAACACCGGATACCGAACATGCTCTCGACTGTGAGTCAAAACTGGTCGATCGAGTTTTTTCCATCCATTGACCATGGCCAATTGAGACCTTTCCGAGTGACGGTCGTTAATGTTTCATAGGTGTACCTCGCTCATCTCCTCCGAGCAGGTGTTCACAACTCGCCGCGGCAGCGCGCGAAAGGCGGTGACTGTCAGCGGCGTTCTCGGTAAGCCTCGGTCCATTGACCGCATTTCTGGCCGCGGGCGCCAGCGCGACCATCACCACCGACCTGACGGCGCCCGCTCGCGCCGCGACACCTTCATCCCCCCCATTTCGAACATCTCCCGGCTAGGAGTCACTTCCTCATGCTGATGGATCGATTCACGCGTTTCCTGGCGAGAAGAGGCGTCCAGGGCCGCTTCATGGCAGCCGCCGTGGTGGCGGCCCTGATGGCGGCGTTGTTCGCCGCCGTCCCGGCCCAGGCCGCCGACGGTCAGATCACCGGACTGGCCGGCAAGTGCGCGGACGTGGCCGCCGCCAGCAATGCCAACGGCACCGCCGTCCAGCTCTACGACTGCAACGGCACCACCGCCCAGCGGTGGTCCAACGGCGGTGACGGCACACTGCGAGCGCTCGGCAAGTGCCTCGACGTGGTCGACCGCAGCACCGCGGACGGCGCCGCGGTGCAACTGTGGGACTGTTCCGGCGGCGCCAACCAGCAGTGGGTGGTCACCGCGGCGCACGACATCGTCAACCCGGCCGCCAACAAGTGCCTGGACGTGCGGGACAACAGCAGCGCCAATGGAAGCCGTCTGCAGATCTGGACCTGCACCGGCGCCGCCAACCAGAAGTGGAACGCCCCCGCGGGGGGCGGCGGCACACCCTCGGGATTCGTGGTCAGCGAGGCGCAGTTCAACCAGATGTTCCCGAGCCGGAACTCCTTCTACACCTACGGCGGACTGACCGCCGCTCTGAGCGCGTACCCGGGCTTCGCCACCACCGGCAGCGACACCGTCAAGAAGCAGGAGGCCGCGGCCTTCCTCGCCAACGTCAACCATGAGACCGGCGGCTTGGTCTACGTCGTGGAGCAGAACACCGCCAACTACTCGCACTACTGCGACACCAGCCAGCCCTACGGGTGCCCGGCCGGCCAGTCCGCGTACTACGGGCGCGGGCCGATCCAGCTCAGCTGGAACTTCAACTACAAGGCGGCCGGCGACTCCCTCGGCATCGACTTGCTCGACAACCCCAACCTCGTCCAGACCGATCCGGCGATCGCCTGGAAGACCGGCCTGTGGTACTGGAATACCCAGTCCGGCCCCGGCACCATGACCCCGCACAACGCCATGGTCAACCAGGCCGGTTTCGGACAGACGATCCGCTCGATCAACGGATCGCTGGAGTGCGACGGCAGGAATCCGGCCCAGGTGCAGAGCCGGGTCAACGCCTACCAGAGCTTCACCTCCATCCTCGGCGTCACCCCCGGAAGCAACCTGTACTGCTGACCGTCGTCTCCCGGTGGACCGACGGAAACGCGGGTCGGAACAGATATCCCGTTCCGACCCGCGGGCAACTCCGCGGGCGCCGATGAATCGTCCGCCCAGGTCACGCTCTTGACAGCCCGCCTCCTGAATCGGTGCCGCGAGCCGAATACGCCGAGCAGCTCCGAGCCCCCGCCGACGACCCCAGCGTCATCCCATTCCCGCACGACGGTACGCGGCAGCCGGTCAGTCGTAGATGAGGTCGAACGACTCCCATGAGCCGATCGCCGTGACCGATGTCCTGTTGGCGATCAGGGCCGCCGCGCCGGCGTTCTCCGCGGTCACGATGTCGCGGTTGGCGTGGGCGCGCAGGCTGACGCTGCCGTCTGCGTTGTCGATGAGGTCGAACGTCTCCCAGAGCCCTGCCGACGCACGGTTGGCGATCAGCGGCGAGGCACCCGCGTTGTCGGCCGTGACGAACTGGTTGTCGGCGTGGGCGCGCAGGCTGACGCTGCCGTCGGCGTTGCCGACGAGGTCGAACGTCTCCCAAGGCCCTGCCGACGCACGGTTGGCGATCAGCGGCGAGGCACCCGCGTTGTCGGCCGTGACGAACTGGTTGTCGGCGTGGGCGCGGAAGCTGACGGGGACGGTGTCGTGGACCAGGTCGAACTCCTCCGCGGGGCCGATGGTCGTTTTGTTCGCGATGAGGGGTGAGGTCCCGCCGTTGGCCGCGGTGACGAACTGGTTGTCGGCGTGGGCGCGCAGGCTGACGCTGCCGTCGGCGTTGTGGATCAGGTCGAAGGTCTCCCAGGGCCCTGCCGTCGCACGGTTGGCGATCAGCGGGGAGGCACCGGCGTTGTCCGCGGTGACGAGCTGGTTGTTGGCGTGGGCGCGCAGGCCCGTGGTGCCGTCGGGGTTGGTGATCAGGTCGAATGTCTGGTTCTTGCCGATCGAGGCCGCGTCGGCGATGAGGGCGGAGCCTCCGTTGCCGGCCGCGTCGACGTATTTGCCGTTGGCGTGGGCCTTGAGGCTGACCACGGAGGCGGTGGTCGGGACGCCGGTGACGTTGTTGGCGTAGCCGGCCGTGACGAGGCCGGCCTGTACGGCGTTCTCGGTGGCGTCGGAGGGGTAGCCGGCCGTGACGGCGCCCTCGAAGAACTCGCCGTTGCCCCAGATGCTGTTGTCACCGCCGGTGCCCAGCTCGATGGACGGCTGGACCTTCATCGGGTTGTAGCCGTTCGGCGGCAGCGGCCCCGAGTAGGACTGGGTGAGTCCGCCCTGCTGTCCGTTGCCGTACTTGAGCGTGAAGTTGGTGGTGCCGTTGTTCTTCTCCCACGCGGACAGGAAGGAGCCGTACTCGCCGGGGATGCTCGTGGGGTTGGCGCCGGTGTCGCTGAAGAACATGCCGTTCTCCAGGTCGCCGCCGACCCAGGGGCCGGGGCCGGTGCAGTTCTTCGTCCAGCAGTCGGTGCCGTAGTAGATGGCGTTCATGGTGCCGTTGCCGTCGTCGGTGTTGTCGGTCTCACCCGAGCCGAAGTCGAAGCAGCAGCCGTCGCTGGTGACGTTCGAGGAGGTCAGCATGTAGATGCCCTCGGGCTGGGCGCCGGTGGGCACGTTCTTGGCGTTCTGGATGCGGTACCCCATGCCCTGGGCGTTGAACAGCGCTCCGTACGCGGGCCGGCCGCCGACCGTCACCGGCAGCGCCATGGCGTTCACGCCGATGTCCGAGCCGTTCGGGCCGGGGCCGGGGATGCCGTGGGAGCAGCCCGCGCAGGAGGTGCCCGCTGATATGGGCATGTGGTTGGCGTTGGAGGTCTGGTCGTACAGTTCGGTGATGGTGCAGGTGGTCCCGGAGCAGAACGAGGTCTGCGGCGCGGAGTCGACGACTCCTCCGGCGGACGCCGGGCCGATGTTCAGCCGGCTGCTGTCGGAGGCCCGCTGGATCTGGTAGAGCGGCCCGCTGTAGGCCGCGAACAGCGCCCGGGTGGTGCTGTACGCCGCCACGCACGGTGTACCGCCGGAAGCGTAGACGTCACAGGGAAGCGGCGCGGCGGCGGCGGGCCTGACGGCGGCTTCGGCCGCGGTCCTGGCCGTCCCGGCGGGCGTGGCGGTGGCCGTGGCGGTGTTCGCGCCCAGTGCGGCCAGGATCATGACGACCACTGCCACCAGCAGGCGCGGTGCGGCGCGCCGTGGTCGCCGCCCAGTCGTGGAGTGAGGGGGCATGTGTTCCTCCGTCGTTGCGAAGAGTGGGGGTACGTGACGGTGCGGCCGGACAGCGAGGTCCGCGTTGCGTGCCGCCGGCGCCGCCAGGAGGAGGGGGGCCGTGGTCATCGGGGACGGTCACCCACGGCGGTCACGAGGTGATCAGGTCGAACTGCTCCCAGGTCCCGATGCTCGTCCGGTTGGCGATCAGCGGGGAGGCACCGGCGTTGTCCGCTGTCACATAGAGGTTGTTGGCCAGCGCCCTGAGGCTGACCGTGCCGTTGGAGTTGCGGACGAGTTGGAAAGTCTCCCACTGGCCCGCCGTGGCGCGGTTGGCGATCAGCGGGGAGGCACCGGCGTTGTCCGCGGTGACGAACTGGCTGTTGGCGTGCGCCCGCAGGGTGACGTTGCCGCTGCCGGCGTCCGCCATGTCGAACTGCTCCCACGTCCCGACGGAGGTCCGATTGGCGATCAGCGGGGAGGCACCGGCATTGTCCGCGGTCACGTACTGGCTGTTGGCCCGGGCCCGGAAGCCGACCACGGTCGTACCCCCGCCGGGAGGCGTGCTGCCTCCTGTCGTCGGCTGGGTGGGGCGGGTCGCGGTGAGGGCGGTCTGGCCCTTGAGCATCCGGCCGCCGTCGCCGGTCAGCCGCAGGTAGTAGTCGGCGGAGCAGGGTGTGCCGTCCTCGTCCAGCGCCCACAGCCCGGACCCGGCCGGGACCATGGAGGCGTTCTCGGCGGTCTTGGCGATCTGGTTGCCCTCGCCGTACTCGTCGAACATCGAGATGTAGATGCCCTGTACCCCGGCGCGGCACATGTTGTAGAACTGCCGCCACATGAAGTCGCCGTGCGCCCGCTGGCGGGCGGAGACGTCGCCGGGGAGCACGCAGGGCTGGTAGTCGATGCCATGGGCGTTGCAGTCGGCCTGGTCGCTGACGGTGTACGTGTTGTACACGTTGTCGGAGTCGGCCGCGTTGCCGATCGCGCCGACCATCCACGGGGTGATCATGTTCAGCGCGTGATAGGCGTCCGCGTAGCCGGCGCGCGATCCGGCGGTGCCGGTCCGCCACCCGCGCGGGACCCCGCCGATGACGTAACAGCCCTGCCCCTTGAACCAGTTGATCACGTCCAGGCAGGCGTCCGCGCTGAACGGGTGGTTGGCGTCGTCGAAACCGAAGCCCCAGACGCAGACCACCGGCTTGCCGTTCTGCCTGGCGTACGCCGAAGACGCCGTATGGGCCTTCATCTTGTTCGTCCAGTCCGTCTTGATCTCGGACTGCATGTTCGTCCACCCGGTGATGTCGTACATGATGTAGAACTTCACGCCCTTGGCCTCGGCGGAGTTGCGGACCTTCTGGGCCATCGCGTCGCGGGTGGGGCCTTCACTGCTGTTGGGATTGAAGCGCTGCAGGGCGGCGGTGTCGCAGCCGTAGGTCTTCATCCAGGCGAAGTGGGTGTCGACCGTGCTCTGGTCGTAGGAGGAGAACAGGGTCGCGGCGCCGCCGCCGTTGAAGTTGCCGTACGCCGTCGGATACGTCTTGCCGTACTCACGCATGTCCGGCCAGGCCTTGATGGCGTTGTTCGACGGGGACGGCGCCTGGCCCCAGTTCTGGCTCCAGTGCCACCAGCCGTTGATCGGCGCGCCGTCGCCGGCGCAGGCGAACCAGCCCTGGTAGCCGACGCTGATCTTGCCGACCACGTCGCCGGCCGCGCTGGCGGCGGGACGCGCGGGCGCGGGATCCGCGGCGGCGGAGCGGCTTTCCAGGCCCAGGGCCGCGGCGGCCGACCCGCCGGCGACGGTGGTGAGGAAGGTACGACGTGACACACCCATGGCGACAACTCCATTGCGCATAGCTGCGGTGGGGGGGAGGCGTGCGGGTTCCCAGCGCAGGCGCCGGGTGGAGCCCGTGGGGGACCCCGCAGTGCGCGGCGATTCAACTCCCGAACTCTGAGGGGGTCAAGGGGTCCGACGTCCGATGTTTCTCTTAACTACCCGTCGCAGCGGCACAGTTGGCGCGCAAGTCCGCATATAGCTGGTACTGTATAGCCCTTATATCCACTTTGCCCCCCAATGATTGATCGCATTTGAAGGAAACCGAACTCAGCGCCTGCGGCGTAGGTGTCCACCGGCTTCGATGAACGGGCCATAGCAGCCATTCCCGACGATCCGTGCTCATGCGAGGAGCCTCCATGGAAGCCAGTCCGATCACCCCCGGGCTGGGTCCGACCGCGGCGACAGATCCGGGACGGCGCAGGGCGGAGAACCGGTCGACCGACCACTACTTCGGCAGCTTCCCCGGCGTACGCGGCTTCAACGACAAGCAGGCGCTGCGATTCCAGGACGGAACGACCGTCTTCCAGCAGAAGGACGCCGACGGCAATATCGTCACCCCTCAGGTCGATGACGGCGCCCGCGGCATGAACTACCACAGCGACGCCTACATGGGCTTTTATCATTCGGTCGCCGCCCAATACACCATCGCCGACCAGAATTTCTGCTCCGAGTTCGGGCCGACGGACCCCAACCGCGAGTACCTGTGGAGCGGTACCGCCAACACCGAGACGAACAACGCGGACGAATCCAACTACTCCCGCTCCTGGATCACGGTGGCTGAGCAGCTTCAGCGGGCCGGCATCGACTGGCGGCTCTACTCCGACAACAGCGGCGACGGGCGGCAGGGTTACCTCTGGGGACACCATGCTCGGCGAGCGCTACGTCAACAATGTGCTCGGGATCCTGCGGAGCAACCCCGATATCTGGAACCACACCCTTTTCATTCTCAACTACGACGAGAACGACGGGAAGTTCGACCATGTGCTGCCGCCGTGGCCCGAGGCGGGCACCGCGCGCGAGTACGCCGGCGACTACCCGCTCGGCTTCGGTCCTCGGGTGCCGATGCTGCTGGTCTCGCCCTGGAGTCGCGGCGGCTACGTCGCCTCGGAGGTCTTCGACCACACCTCGACGATCAGGTTCCCCGAAATCTGGTCGGCCCACCTCGGCAAGCCGTTCCGCAGCCCGAACATCAGCGACTGGCGCCGCTCGATCGCGGGCGACCTGACCAGCGCGCTCGACTTCGCCCACCCGCAGCCGGGACCGGCGGCCTTCCCGGCCCCGCGCGCCGAGCAGCCGGTGTCGATCCCCGACGGCCACATGACACCGCGCCCGCTGAGCTTCCACCCGCACGCGACGGTCTCCGAGGACCCCGAGTCGGGGAAGATCACCGCCAGGATGACCCTGACCGGTGGCCCGAAGGACAAGGCCTTGAGCTTCCAGGTCTTCCCCGACAAGTATCCGGCCTTCTCGGTCTACTCCAACGACGGCTTCGTTCGGGCCTTCGCCGGCCAGGTCACTCCCTCCCGGGAGCAGAAGGACCGCGGCCTCCCCGTGTCGAGGTCGACCTGCTGACGGGCAGGGGCGCCCAGCA
The DNA here is from genome assembly GCF_042650325.1 of Streptomyces polygonati. Lineage (NCBI taxonomy): Bacteria > Bacillati > Actinomycetota > Actinomycetes > Kitasatosporales > Streptomycetaceae > Streptomyces > Streptomyces polygonati. The sequence continues at coordinate 202,687 of NZ_JBHSBB010000012.1, forward strand.
GAAGCCACTGGTCGAACTCACCCTGCACAACCAGGGCACCAAGCCGTTGCGCTACACGCTCACCGCCAACGACTACCTCGGTGGGACGCGAGAGTTCACTGTCGCCCCCGGCAGGCCGGATCGCCACCGCCGAAAAGGACTGACCGGCCAGGACACCCGTGGCGACGGCGGCCGCGGGTCCCGGCCGCCGTCGAGCGACGACCCGATCAGGGGGTACGCACCGCGAGGATGGCGACGTCGTCGTCGTTCTTGTCGTCTGCGGGGCGGGCTCGCTCCAGCAGCAGGTCGATGAAGGCCGGCAGCGGGCGGTGGGCCAAGGAGGCGGCGTGCTTGCGCAGCCGCTCGAGCCCGTCGTCGATCGGGCGGTGGCGGCTCTCGACCAGCCCGTCGGTGTACAGGACCAGCGTGGACCGGGGCGGAAGAGTCAGACTGGCGTCGGAGCGCACCGGAGTGAGGCCCGTGCTCAGCAGCATGCCGTGTCCGTCGTTGAGGTAGCGGGCCTGTCCGTCGTGGCTGATCAGCAGCGGCGGCGGATGGCCGGCGTTGGTCCAGGTCAGCTGCCACGCGCCATCGGCCGACTGCTCCACCACGCCGAAGACCAGCGTCACCATCGGCACTCCCGCGAGGGACGTCGATCCGTCCAGCCGCCGCACGATCGCGCTGGGCGACTCGTGGTGGCTCCAGGCGTAGGCGCGGAGCATGCTGCGGATCTGTGCCATGCCCGCGGCGGCGTCCAGGTCGTGCCCGACCACGTCGCCGATCGCCAGCGCCGTCATACCGTCGGCCAGGGTGAAAGCGTCGTACCAGTCCCCGCCGACCTGCGAGTCGTCCGGCGCGGCGAGATAGCGGGCGGCCATTTGCAGCCCCGGTACGGAGGGGAGCTGCGGCAGCAGGTGCCGTTGCATGGTCTCGGCGACCTTGCGCTGGCGCTGGTAGAGCCGGGCGTTGTCCAGGGCCAGCCCGGTGCGGCGGGTGAGATCCTCCAGAAGCGACAGGTCGACCGGAGTCAACGGGCCCCGGGGCTCGACCCGCCCCAGCGTCAGCGCGCCGAGTACGTCCCGCAGGCCCCGTATCGGGGCGATGGCGGCCGAGTGCATGCCCGTCGCCTCGAACAGCCTGGCCTGTTCGAGGGCGATACCGGAGTCCGGTGGTCCCTGGTAGGTCTGCGGCGTCACCAGGGTGGAGGCCGCGCCGCGCAGCGCGCGGGACAGCGGCATCGGCGAATCGGCCGGCACCGGCGGCATCGGTCCCTGCAAATCCTCCCGGGCGGCATACACGCCGTCCTCGTAGTGCACCACGATGGCCCGCTCGACCTCGTCGCCCTCGGTGATCAAGTCCACCACCGCCCAGTCGGCGATACGGGGAACGACTAGGTGAACCAGCCGGTTCAGCGCCTCGTCACTGTCGAGGGTCGATGTCAGCTGGGTGGTCGTATCGGCCAGCAGCGTCAGCCGCTCCAGTTCCGACAGCGCCGACCCGGGCCCGCTCGGCAGGTCGGCGGCACGATCGGCGTCGGTGAAGATCACCAACGCGTCGGCGTCGGCGCCCGCCTCGGCGTACGGCGCGATCAGCCAGGACAGCTCGACCAGCGACCCGTCACCCCGCTCGAACCACCCGGTGCCGGCCCGGGGGCACCGGGACAAGAACGCCTGGAGCAGCGAGCACTGGGACCTGGGCAACGGCTGGCCGTGGCGGTCGCGCTGAAGCACATCGTGAGCGTTCCGGCCGACCAGATCAGCGGCGTCCCAGCCCAGCAGCCGCTCCGCGCGGCCGTTCAGGTGGGCGACCACACCCCGCTCGTCCAGCACGCACACCGCCGCCCCGAGCAGGTCGGGCAGTCCGGCCGAAGAAGCCGCCTCGGACGCGGGCACGCCGTCGGCCCTGGCTCTCGGCACCATCTCCTGCACCTCCTCCGGCGGTCGGGTCCTGTTCCGTCACCTCAGCTTCTCACGACCGTGTCAGGTGGCCGAAGCGGAGACGGGCGTGAAGGGGCCGGCATGCGGCACGCCGAACCCGCCGAAACGGCGCCCTCATCAGCGGCAGCCGGAATCCGCCCGTAGCGGTGGATGTCGGCCGGGTGCCGACCCCGCCGGTGGCCGGTCCGGACGAGTGCTGGACGCCGGGGCTCTCTGGAGACTGCCCGGTGAACGCACGGTATTCGATCACGTCGCTACAACCCTTAAGTGCCGTGCGGGGTCTGGCAGTTCGGATGCGAGTCGCAGATGACGCGAAGTCGAAGGAAACCGGGGGTTTCGGATGCGCCGAAAACGAGCGTTGCTGATCGGGTCGGCATTGCTGACCGCGATCGTGATGGGCCTGCCGGGGGTGCCGGCGGTGGCGGATGGCCCGGCGGACGACGTGCCGTCGGTGACCGTGCCGCCGGCGACGGTGCAGGAGACCGGGGCGCCGGCCTGGCAGGGCGGCGGGCTGGCACTGGACCAGGGCCGGCTGTTCGTCGGCACCGATTCGATCTACCCTCCCGTTTACGGCTCCCCCGCCGACGACGTCACGGCCGCCGACGTGTCGGTGGCGGCCGACGGTACGCCCTCGGTCGGGGCGTTCGACTTCGCCGACATCCTCAACGGGTACATCAACGATGAGGGACGGACCATACCGTGCACCGGGGACTGCCGCCGCCTCACCGCGTCGGGCTGGGCCCACGTCACACATACCGGGATGGGCTCGGACTCGTACGACACGACCCAGGACATGGTGGCCGCCTCGGGTGGCTACGAGGTCCTGCGGAAGGGATCGCCGCAGCGGCAGTATGTGTTCGCTACGCGCAGCAGCCCCGGCCTGCTGTCGGAGGGCGACCCGGTCGGGGCCGCATTGTGGGAGAACACCCTGTGGACGGCCGGCACCGGCGCCCAGCAGGGGACGGTGACCGCCGCCGAACTCCCGGCGATGACACCCGGGCAGAAGGTCGACGTCGGCGCTACCTGTGCCATCACCGACCTCCAGGTCGTGGCGCACTGGATCTACTGGTCCTGCGGCCCGGACGCCCACGCCGCGGTGTACGACCTCGCCAGCGGACGGCTGACGCCGGTGGACTCCGGCTACGCCATGCTCGGTGACGGCTACCTCGTCACCCAGGACACGGCCGCGGCCACACTGCGGATCAGCTACCTGCCGCAGTCCGACGGGGACGCTCTCGACACCCGTGACCTGGCCGACCTGCCCTCCCGCCCCGGCGCCTCCGCCGATCAGCGCGGCTTGTACTGGACCGTGGACCGGTTCGGCGGCGGAGCGGCGGTGATCACCGCTGACGGAGGCATCCGGGTGATGATGCCCCGGGTGACCACCACGGGCATGACCCTGGTGCCCGGCGCGATGGAGAAGGTGGCAAACGAGCGCCTTCCGAATCCTCTTTGGCAGCCGGACTTCTCGATGTCCAAGCCGGCCTCCTCCTGGACCCTGCAGATCCGCGACGCGGCCGGCAGCACGGTGTGGACGACCTCCGGCGGACCGGTCCGCGGGCACCTGCACGGCGACGACACGTACCAGAACCACTGGCCGAACTGGATCGGCCGTGACTCCTCCGGCCAGCTGGTGCCCAGCGGCACCTACCGGTGGGTGTTCAGCGCGACCGCCGCCGACCGCGCCTCCGACACCGCCACGATCAGCGGACAACTGGAGGTGAAAGCCGTTGAGTTCCACTCCTTCGGTGCCCAGGGCAGCCTGGTCTTCACCAGCCCCTCCGGCGCGGCGGCGGGCGTGGTGGAAAGCGACGGCCGCGGCGGCCTCCCCGCACCGACGGCCAGGAAGCTCATACCCGGCTGGCAGGCCGGCGACCTCGCGATACCCTTCGGCGACATCCTCGGCTACCGCTGCAACGACCTGCTGGTGCGCACCCCGCAAGGGGAACTGAAGGAGTGGCAGGGCGACTGCGATGACGGTTTCCCGATCTACCCGGACGGCATCCGCGACTATTCCCTGGGCACGGGCTGGAACCAGTACACCTTTCTGGTCTCCGCCGGCGACGAGACCGGCGACCGCCGCGCCGACCTGCTCGCCGAGGACAAGAACGGCGACCTGTGGCTCTACGCCAACAACGGGAAGGGCGGCTTCGACCCGCGGGTCAAGGCCGGCTGGAGCCTGTCCGGCTACACCATGCTGGTCGGCGGCGGCGACCTCGACGGCGACGGCATCGGCGACCTCCTGGCCCGCGACACCTCCGGCAACCTCTGGCGCTGGTCGGGCGACGGCGCCGGCAGCTGGCTCCCCAAGGAGAAGATCGGTACCGGCTTCAACACCCTCACCTCCCTGACCGGAGCCGGCGACATCACCGGCGACGGCAAACCCGACCTGGTCGGCCGCGACGCCTCCGGCAACCTGTGGCGCCGTTCCGGCGACGGCACCGGCGGTGTCACCGGACCGGTGAAGATCGCCACCGACTGGCAGGCGGTGGGAGGACTGTACTGACCGGCGTCTACGCGTACCGACCGGCACGCCCTCCACCTCCTACCGGCCACCGCCCGGCGCCCCGCACGCGATCCCCCGTGGACACGGTGGACAAAGATGTGCGGTTCACGGCGTGAGGCACCACCTCGACGTGTCAGCCTCGCGCGGCGGCCTGGTGGGCCAACGCGGCGTCGACGATCGGCAGGTAGCCGTTCCGGGCCAACGCCTCGGCGCGCTTCGTATGGTTCTCCGGGTCCTGCGGCGCGATAGTGCCCAGTCCGTCGACGTAGCGGTTGTACATGCAGAACGCCGCCGCGATCAGGACCGCGTCGTGCAGCTCGACGTCCGTGGCCCCCTGCGCGCGGGCGGGCTCGACGAGCTCCACCGCCGCAATGTGCTCGGCGCGCGCAGGGGGACCTCGACCAGGTCGCACAGCGGCGCGGCGGTCTCCGGGCGGAAGAAGAACAGCGAACGGATCCCGGGCTGGTCGTTGCCCAATTCGGTGTGCGGCGTGGCGGTGAACCTCCGGGCATCGGGGTGTCATCCGTGATGAATGGGCGGAACCCTGACTTTATTGCACCGGAGGTCCGACCGGAATGGCTCAGCGGGCCAGTGGGCCGCCCGCTCGTTCAGCCGCCAGGGCCTCGAGTTCGCGGGCTACCGCGCTGTTGTGCGCGGCGGCGTCGGCGCGGGCCTTGGCCGGGGTCCAGCGTCCGGCGAGCAGCCAGATGGACGGCAGGAAGACCAGTTGGCCGATGAAGCAGAGCCACCACCAGCGCTGCCATTGCGCCGGGCCGTCCTTGGCCGCCTTCTGCACTACCGGTGCTTCCTTCTGCAGGTAGGCCAGTGCGGAGGCCACCGCGGGGTCCTTCAGGCCGCGGCCGTAGGTGTTGAGGAACGTCAGATCGGCCGGCGGGACCGTGCCCAGCGCGGTGAGTTTCGCGCGTGCCTGCTGGAGCACGGGACCGTCGGTGCGCAGCAGGGTCAGGTCGGTCGGCGGGACTTGGGCCAGGGCTTGCAGGTCGGCGGTCGCGGTGGCGACCGGTACGTGCAGGCCGGCCGCTATCTCGCCGACGGCCTTGGCCAGGGTGCCCGGGTCGGTGGCGCCGGTGGCCAGCGCGGCCTGGGTGGCCGGGTCGAGGGTGGCGGCGGTGGCGAGCTGCGCCTGGTAGCGCGTGCTGAGCGTCAGCGCCTGAACGATTTCGGGGACTGGTTTGCCGGAGATCTGGCTCAGCGCCGTGGCCTGTGTCACCTGGTCGTTCGGGTTCGCGATCAGGGCGGCGGAGACGGCCGGGGTGAGCCTTGCGGCGGTCGCGAGTTCGGAGGAGTCCTGGGCGGCCAGCGTCCGCGCCCTGACGGCGATGCCCGGGTCCGCCGCCACCGCTTTGACGATCGCGTTCTGCGCCGCGCTCAGGCTCGGGTCCTGGCCCGCCACCGCGGCATTGAGCCGCGGTCCGTGGTCCACCAAGGTCTCGGCGGCCGGAATCGCGAAGCTCACCGAGCCCAGTGTCGCCACGACGATGACGCGCAGTATCGCGCCCCAGACAGCCAGGCCGGTGGCGGTGGCGGCTGGGCTGTGCCGCTCCACGGTCTCGGTGAACGCGGCCATCCACGCCGCGAAGGCGATCGCGCTGCCGATCGAGATGAGCGCGATGATCCACGCGAAGTGGTAATAGCCGGTGTCGGCGTGCGTGGTGGCCCGGGCGAACAGAGCCACGCCGACGGCGCTGACGGCCGCGCCGACCACCATGAACGGCTTGCGCACGCGCAGCCGGTCGGACAGCACGCCGGCGATGATCAGGGCGGCGGCCTGCAGACCCCAGTACCAGTTGCCCAGGGCGTTGGCGCGGGCCAGGCTGTAGCCGAAGGTCGTGGTGTAGAAGACCACGAACAAGCCGACCGCCATATAGAAGAACAGCAGGAAGGCGCCGATCCCGAACGCCGGTCCGATCACGTCGGCCCGCAGCACCTGCCGCCACCGGCCGTCGGCGGCCCGGTCCGGGTCGACGCCGCGGGCCCGCGCCTCGACCACGGCCTGGTCCCGCAGGCTGACCATCAGCTGGTCGCGCAGCCGCGGCGCCAGTTCCCGCAGGCCCAGGAACGCGATCACGAACACCGCCAGACCCACGACGCCGCAGAACCGGAACTGGTACTGCCAGTCGGGGTGCGCGGTGAGCGTGTTGCTGGAGACCTCGGTCACCAGCAGCGAGCCGACCACCGGGCCCAGCGTCCACAGGCCCATCGCCGAGGCCCGGCCGACCTGCGGCGAGAAGTCCCGCACCAGTGCCGGGCTGGCCACCAGGACGACGCCCTCGACGATGCTGACCAGGCCGAACAAGACCAGGTACGTCAGCTTGGTGTGCGCGTTCGGCAGTCCGAACAGCACCAGCCCTCCGGTCAGGGCCAGTCCGTAGACCACCAGGTTCGCCCGACCCCAGCGGTCCGCGAGCCCGGCGACGACCGATCCCACCGCGCCGAGCCCGTAACCGATCACGATCACGGCGATGAAGTACGACAGGGACATGTGCAGCTTCGCGGCGATCTGCGTCGACACCGCGTTTTGCACGAAGAGCTCGTAGTACAAGGTCACCGTGCTCACCACGACGATGCCCAGATAGAGTCTCCGGGCCCCGTTTTCGGGGTACCGGTCGAGTTGGCGTCCCCACAGCCCGCGCCTGGCTCTGATCGGCGGCGCGGCCGGGATGGTCGGTGCTGACATGTCGGTACCTCTTCTGTCAGAGCAGGTGGGAGTCCCGCTGGTATCGGATCGCCGGAGGGTTCTTCGGCCTTCGGCCGGCGCTGCTCCGCGCCGGGTGGCAGGCCCGCTGAAGGGGAGGACGGACTCCTCACGCGGCCACCGATCCAGCCGAGCCGAGCGCTGCCGACCCGCCGTCGGGAGCGCATGGAATGTGTCGCGGTGTCGCGCATCAGCCATCCGCGCCCCCTTTCGGCCCTGCCGCCTGGTAGATGTCTGTTCGGCGGGCCCCGACGATCAGCGGCAGGCCGCTTCTTCGAACGCGGTGCGCGGCGGTCGGCGGGTGCCGGTGTCGGCGCGGCCGGCCGCCGGCATCCCGGCGGCCGGCTCCGCGTTCAGCGGACGCTGGAGCGCCGGGAGACTCGAAGTCCCCCCGTTCCTGGGCAACGGCGCGGACCGGGTCGGGGCGGTAGCCGCATCGGCGGTGGCCCCCGGCAGCCCGAACACTGACACGGGGGCGGTGATCGCGGCGGTGGCGAAGACTCCTGGCGGCTGTCGTCTGTTCATGCCGCTCATCGTGACGACGCGGTCGCCGAATAGCTTCTCCGCCATTGCCGGGCCGCGCGCCCTGCCGCCGTGGTCGCCCGGGCGATTCCGACATCAGGAGCCTTGCGGCGGCCCGCTCAAGCTCTCTCCGCACGGGCATGGACGGCATCATGATCCGTCCTCCTCCCGCGCCCGCGTACGGCGTCTACCTCATCGACCGCTGCTGCGCTCAGCCGGAGGGAGGGTCGGGCCGGAAGACCACCTCGCCCTTTCCGAAC
>NZ_JBHSBB010000012.1:210640-250069 GCF_042650325.1 Streptomyces polygonati
AATCGGTTCCCGTGCCGCCGCCTTGTTCGTCAGCGACGCCGGTCGGTTCCCATAGCCGACCGGGCGTCCCGAACGAACTGCCATGCGCGCCCGACGCTGAAGCCCGCAAGGACAAGATTGATAGCGATCAGAATCTGCATCCGTACCCCTTCCCCATGCTCTTGCCGGGCGATTGCCCCGCTGAAATCAAAAGTACGGAGGGCCTTCGATGGTAAATAGGGCCCGCCGCTCGACTTGGCGCTCATCTCGGTTCTTGGCCGGAGCGCCAAGTCGAGCGGCAAGTCCCGGGCCGGTCTGCGGCGATTGATGACCCGCCCACCACGGAGAAACCCGGTGGGCCAGGAGTGGCACTGGAGGCCAGGGAGCGGGCGGCCGACTCCCGTGGTTCGACCAGGACAGGAAGCCGGTCGCCGGTTCCCTCGTATCGGTGCTCCGAAGCGGCGGTCCCGCCTATGATCGGACTCTCTTGGTTACGCCCCGACTCGTCGGGCAGGCCGTTTGGTTCGACGAGCCCCCGCGCGCTGCCGCAACAGTCAGCTGCCTGATGAGGCGCAGTGCCGGTAGGTGCGCCCCGAGCACGTGCGAGAGGGTGGCCGGTGGCGCACCTCCGCAGACTTGGCCGGTGGAGGTGAAGGTGTCGTTCGATGCCCTGAACGTCGAGGGCCTGGTGAGCGAATTGGGCAGCATGGTGAACAGACTGGTCCCTGGCGCGTTCGGCGACGTTGCCAGGGATGGCCAGAAGTCACAGGAACCGCTGCCCATCCCCATGTTGCGCGAGATCGCGGAACGGAGCTTTCGCGCTGAGTGGCGACGAGGAGACCGGGTCCATGCGCTTGAGCTAACGCTCAGGCGGGCGATAGGCCGACTCGAAGGACAGTTCGCCAGCAATTCGACATGGAGACCGAGCCGGCGGATCACCAATGAAGAGGTGGCTCTACGCTATTTCAACTTCGCCGGTTCGACGGATCTCGGAAGAGTCGATTCCATCGACTTCGATGATGCAGCGTTCGACGGCCTTGGAGGCGATCGCTACGTCAAAGTATTTCACGCGTTAAAGAATGCGATAGGGTTTGACATAAGCGACGCGAGACTTCGTGCATACCTGAAAGATCTTCGTCGCCGACTCGCCCTCATTCTTCTCGATCCGGATTTTCCTTTCACCGCGGGGTCTGAGTCCGTGCGGGCAGGCGGAGCCTCGGTCGCCCCGTCGGTATCAGAAGACGGCTACGGCGCGGAGGTCCGCGAGTTGCTCGCGATCTCTGCCGTCTATGTGCGCGACATCCGGGTCGATTCCATGCTCCACGTGGTGCGCACTCTCGAACCCGATCTGCTGGAGCAGCTCAGGAATCCGAGTCATCCGTGGCCGCGGGTGGTCGTCGGAGAGGCCGGGTCGGGCAAGAGCACATTGCTGTGGTCGCTCGCTCCACCGGAGCCTGGCCGCCGAGCCGGACACAGAGCCGCTGCTGCTGCCCGCCACGTGGTTACTGCAGGACCGGAGTGACGAACCCGCGGAAAAACTAACCGGGTTGCTGCAAAAGATCGCCCGGGCAGGCAGCAGGCCGGTCCTGCTCCTCGACACGGCCGACCTGATGCTTCACGACGAAGAGGCGCGCCAGCGGCTGTTGCGTCTTCTCGACTCCGTCCATACGGCCGGGTTCTCCGGCCTGTATTCCACCAGGCCCCAGGAGGCAGCGCTCCTGTCGGACGACCATCTGCGTCGTTACGACCTCCAGCCGTACGACGACGCCGAGCTGGATCACGCTGTCGCCGCCCTGGTGACCCGTTATTGCCCGGACGTTCCTCACGCCGAGGTCACCAGGCGGGTCCGGCAAGCAACGGCGCGCGGCCTGCCGGTCGCCGAGGTCTGCCGGAGCCCGCTGCTGCTGCGCATGCTGTTCGACCTCTCGGCGCCCGCCGAGCCCGAACTCGGTGATGTCGACGTCACCCGGCTCTTCGACGCCTACTGGCAGCGGCGGGTGATCCGTGACGCCCGTACGGATACCGAGACCGGCCTGCGTGCCCGTGCGGCCGGCAATCTGAGCGCCCTGGCCGGCCACGCAGCCATCGGATTGCTCGCCTCCGGCCTGCCGGGGCTGCCCGCCGCCACGCTGCGCGAGACGACCGCCGTGGCGGCTGGATCGTCCGACGACCCCGCATCGCTCGAGGAAGGGCTCGCGATCCTCACCGAACGCGGTGTGCTCGTACCTGGCGGAGAACAGGTCGGATTTCTCCACCAGACCATGTTCGAATTCGCCGCCGCAAAGGGTCTGCTCGCCCGGTCGGATCCAGCCGTGATCGGCACGCTGACGGCCCGGGCGACCAACCACGGCGGTGACCTGTTCGTCGGCGCCGTTCTCGAACAGGTCCTGATTCTCGCGGGTACCAACCCGCTTCTCCAGGATGCGGCCCACGATGCTGTCAACGCTCTGGTCACCTCGGACAGCGAAGCGGTCCAGGCGATCGGGCTTGTGGCCTGGGGTCACTATCCGACGCTTCTTGATGGCGCCACCAACACGCTGCGAACAGCCGGGGCATCCGCGCTGGAGCGCACGACGAGAATTCTGCCCACCATCGCCGGCAAGCCGGCGGGGGAGACCATCAGCCAGCTCTTGCGTATCTGGCAGTCCACGAACGCGTCGGATGTCCGTACCGCGGTGCTCGACGCGTTCGGCCGTCTCGCCCTGCGCACACCGCGAGACGTGGCCGCGGCAGTCGACAGCCTGGAGCCGCTCCACACGTTCGCGGGAACCACCGTCACCCCCGCGATGCGGCGCGGTTTTCTCGGGATCCTCCATACGATCTCGGCGCAGGCGCGCCTTCTCGTACGGTCCACGCTCGTCGCCATGCTCATGAACAGTGACGACCGGGAATGCGTCGAGCTGGAGTACCTCGCACGTCAGTGGTCCTCCATCGGCGACGACCACCTGCTGGCCGAGATCGTCCGGGCCCTTGACACCGAGGGGCCGCCGAACCACACCGTCGCGGCCGGGTTCGGGAAGGTCATCGCCGCCGAATGGCACCGGGCGGGCACCTGGCACCGTGCCGAGCCCTGGGCGGATTTCCTCGCGATCGCCGTGAACCCCGGCCCTGCCGCGCTCACACTGCGGGACGAGGCGACGCTGCACGCCATCGGCGCCTTCGTCGTCACCACGGACGACGACCGCTGCGTCCGCGTCGCCATCGAGGCCCTGCTCGACGCGTCGGACCCTCGTGTGCGCGACGTCGTGTGCCAGAGCGTGCTCCGCGGCATCCTCGCCTCCGGATCACAGGCCACCGCTGTCCTGGAGACTGTCGCCAGGTCCTCACTCGCGACCATCGGGTACGCCGCGCAGAAGGGCAGGATCGACGAGCGCCAGCAGCTGCTGCTCGACCTGCTCGCTCAAACCCGTCTCCCCGGTACGGGCATAGCCCGATTCCTGCCGCCACATCTCGAAACCCAGGACTGGAAGGCCGACCACCGCCTCCTGCGGCTAGCGTCGGCCGCGGCCGATCACGGGCACCCCACAGCTCAGCGACTGCTGGCAGAGGTGAGCCGCACCCCGCAGACGCTTTCGACACCTCAGCTCGACGCGCTCTTCTCCACTCGAACCGCGCACATGCCCCAAAGCGATGAGGTCTTCGACGCCATGGTGTCCATCGGCACCCGAACCGGGCGGACGGCGGACCTGGAGAAGATCGTCAAGTCCGCCGATCGACGCGATGGACGTGTGGACAGGTACGGTCCCTCGCTCCTGGCCCACGCCCGTGAGCTGATGGCAGGCACCGATGAGTCGAGGCACCGAGGCAGCCGGTTCCTCGCCGGGCTCATGGCCAAAATCGATACGGAGATGGCCTGGCCCGAACTGCGTGCCGTCCTCGACGACGTCGACGACCCGAAGACACTCGTTCAGCTCATCCAAGCACTCTGGCAGCAGACTCCCGCCGGGGATGTCTCTGCCCAACTCGACTACCTCGGGAGGTTCATCGAGGTCCGGCCCGGTGCCGACAGGCCGGTGGTACGTCCACTCGGACTCCTGACCGACATCTCGGTCGCCGTCGCGTCGGCCTGGGCGATGCTCTACATCCTCGGTACCCGCACCGAAGCCGCCACCGGCCACTGGCCTGTGGTGCGGACGCTCGGGCTCTACGAGGTCGAAGGGGAGGAGGTCTTCGTCGAGGGCAGGCGGTTCCTGATCGTCTGCGACTACCTCGCGCGCCTCGGCCCCGTGGACCCGCACCGGGCCGGGGCCAATCTCCTCGACTACCTCGCGGCACTCTCGACCGGTGAATTCCACGGCGACGTCCCTGTGTGGTGGCGACGCGAACTCCGTGTCGCCGTCCAGCACGCCTGCGCACTCGGTGATCACAAGATCATCGAATCCCTTGTCGCTGTCTGCGGCACCCTCGACGACCGCATCGCCGAGGTCATCACCACGGCCATTGCCGAGCGCCACTACGCCGACGCTCGCGAGCACCTGCAAACGCTCGGCCGCGCCGACATCACGGCCACTCTGCGGAGCTTCCTTCTGGAACTCATCCGCAGCCACGACCGCAGCTTCGGCACCCGGGCCTTTCCCGAGGTCTTCGCGGCGGTCACGAACCAGTACCGCCGGGCCACTTGACGAGGATCAGTGCCGCTGACCAGGTCACGGAACACTCCGACGCCGGGGCCTCCTGACTTTGCTCGGTGATTCGACACCGACGAGCTGTTCAGAAGGCCCCGCCTCTGTGCACCGAACCCACCGCGGCCAGCGGATCGGGAACCCCGGTTCGAAGCAGCTCCCTCATGGCCGGAACGACGCCAACGACTCAGGCGGTTCCGGAGACGTCGAGCTTCCCCACCATGATGTGCATGGTGTCGGCTTCCCAAACGACGTAGAACTTGCCCGGGGCGTACTCCGAGGCCATCGGGTACGTGTCCCAGCCCGCACCGCCGGGCGGCGAGGGCTGCTCGGGGTCGTCGCCCAGCACCGTGTCGAGGAGGAAGGTCTGGGGGCCCCAGGACCCGCCTGCGGGTTTCACCTTGTAGGCGAGTTCGCTGCGATTCGCCTGCTCCGTTGCGGGATTGTAGATGTAGAGGTACTGCCCGTTGCTGTCCTTGGCGAAGAAATCCTTCGCGATGTTGCTGCTCGGCAGGGGCATGCCGGGGTCGTCGTCCCTGAACTGGCCCCAGGTGTGTCCGCCGTCCGAACTCGTCGCCACTGCCGCGTTTCCGCTGGCGCGAGCGACCATGACGAGGCTTTTACCGTTGCCGCTGTCGTCCTGGGAGACGGCGATCTGGTTCTCCCCCGGTAGCAGGCCCCCTGTTGCCGCGGCTGTCGTATTCGGCGTCCAGGTCGACAGATCGCTGGAGATCAGTGTCCCGTTCTCGCGCCCGCTGGCCCAGTACGGCATGGCGTAGCTGTTCGGCCCCAGCTGGATGGGGTGGCCGGAGAAGGCGATGTTTGTCTTGACCCTTTTCGCGATGTCATCCAAGTTTGTGGCGTAGGTGGACCATGAGTGCCCTTCGTCGGTGCTGCGCTTGACGACGACGGCGCTCGCATGGTCACCCCCGTGTGATGCGGCACTGGCGGGGGCGCCCGTGACGTAGGCGAAGATCTGGTTGCCCGTATGGAAGAGGGCGACGTTGTTCCAGGTCATGTCGTCCGTCTCCTGGACGAGCATCTGGGGTTGGCTCCAGCCGGTGCCGGCGTTCGTGGTGTAGGAGTAGCGGATGTAGCCCTGGTCGACATGGCCGGGGACGATGCCCTCCCGCCAGACCACCACCGCGTCGTCCGCGCTGGTGCTGATGATGTCGGGAACCCGGGTGCCGTCACCGTGGCTGACCGTGTCCGTGTAGGCGGTCGTCACCTTGGTGAAGTTGTGCGCGTACGAAGTCGACGAGTCGGAAGTAGCGGCGTTCGCCGAGGTGGGGGCCGGGGTGGACCCGGTGGCAAGACGTGGTACGAGCAGGCTGGTCAGTACGGCGAGAACCAGCACGATCAGGGGTGCCGGCCAAACGCGCCCACGGGTCACCACAGCCATTGCTGGTCCTTTGCTCCGGAGCAGGTTTCCTGGATCGCCTTCGCGGCGTTGTTCAACGATGGGATGGTCAGGCACTTGTTGCTGTTTTCGTTGATGAGCTGGTAACCGTCGTGATACCAGACCTGTTCGGCTCCGTCGCCGCATGGCCACTGGATTACCTCGGAACCGTCACTCGTACTGGCACCTCCGAGGGCCAGGCATTCGTCTGTGGCCTGGTTGACCACATGGAATCCGCCGCCGGGCTGCGAGATCAAGCCCCAGAAATTGGTCTCGCTGTAGCTGCAGTCCCACTGGATCATCGTGACGCCGGAGACCTGGGCCTGATTGGGATAGGCCAAGCAGTATCCGGTGCCCTGGTTGAACAGGCGGGCGTAGGTGGCCGCGGTGGAGTCACCGGTCCACAGCCACCGTTCGTTGTAGTTGTCGGTACAGGGCCACTGGATGATGGGGGTGTTATTGGTGGCGTCGGAGTTGGGGACTGCCAGGCATCTTTGGGAGTTCAAGTTCCACAGCCGACCCCAGCTGTCCATGGTCCAGGTCTGCTCGGCGTGGTCGTCCTCGCAGGTCCACTGGATGGCCTGCTCACCGTCAAGCTTGCTGGATCCGGGCATGGCGAGGCACAGGTCGCTGTTGGCGTTGCGGATCTGGAAGTGGTCGGCGGTTCCGGCGATCAGGTTCAGTTCCCAGTCCTGATCCCGATTGCTACTGCACTGCCATTCGGCGATTTGGGTACCAGGCGCCTCACTGGAAGCAGGCACGGCCATGCATCTGCCCGTAGTCAGGTTGATGAGGTTCAGCGCTTCGGCGTCCGCTCTGGCCGCGCCGCTGGAGGACACCGTGAATAGGACGGTGGCAGCGACCGCCAAGATCCATCGAAGTATTTTTTTTGTGGACATTTCAGACAATGGTCCATTCGCTGTGTATACCGATGCTTTACCGCGAACTGCACGATCATGCTAGGGCCATCCCCGATCCGCCGTTGGGTAGTTGGCGCCCAATTCACCGTGATTTCGACTGTGCGTATACTCGCGCTCGGACAGGCACCCGCAGCCGCAAACCGCCGCTGGAAACCCGGATGCGCCCGGGTCCGACGGAGTCGGATTTACTGGATGCAGGTATTCCGCTTTTCCCGGGGGAGGCTGAAATGCGCCGGATTTGCCCCCTGAGTTCCGCATGGCCAGGACCCGGGACGCCGGCGTCCCACCGGCACCCGAACGGACCCCGATGGACCGATCTGTCGCACCTGCCTGGAGCGAGCCATGCGGCCGACTCTGCGAACGCTGCACCCTCTCCAACAGGCTCACCGACATCCTGGACGACGGCACCGGCCGCCCCAGCTCGCGCCTCCTCCCGCTGCACGACCTACTGGTAGGAATGGACCGCCCCAAGGGCCGCCTCATCTGGCCGAACAACCCGCGGGTCCCCGCGCTGCTGCGAGACCTCACCAGGGGCCACATCGCCGTCACCCACGAGGCGATGCAGCAGGTTCGCACGGGCGGACTGCCGCCTACCTGCGCGACCTGCGCATGGAATGCGGCGTCCTGCCCCGACAGGATCGCCGGCTTCTGCTCTTCCAACGTTGGCTGGCCGAACGCCTCGCAGCGACCGCGGACCCCGAACACGGATAGATCCTGCGGCGCTTGGCCTACTGGCACCAGCTCCGCAAGCTGCGGGCCAAGGCCGATGTCGGGCGGTGGGCCGGTGCTGCTGATTGACGCGAAGGGCCGAACGCGCCTCTGCTGCGGGCGACATGGGGTCCTTGAGCTATTGACACCGGTTTACACCAGTGGGCTACTTGATGTATTCGCACCGCTATGTCGTCGAAGGAAGAGCTGGTTCGAGACGCGCCCCGTCCGTCGGCGATGGACTCAGGGAGCCCCTATGCCAGTCTCTCCGAACCAAGGATCCACCGGCGGGGGCGACGCCGTGATCCTCACCGGCAGCCACTTCACCGGCACCACCGCCGTGCACTACGGCCCCCGTCAGGCCACGAGCTTCATGGTCGTCAGCGACACCACGACGAACACCATCACCCCCTCCGGTTCCGGCGTCGTCCCGGTCTCCGTCACAACCGCCGGCGGAACGGGGACTCTGGGCAGTTTCTTCTACCTGCCGCCGCCCTCCTTCCGCATCAACCCGCCTCCCGCGGGCCCTGTCGGAGGCGGCAACACGGTGATCTTCACCGGTCTCGGCCTTACCACCACCAGCGAGGTCAGATTCGGTGCGCACAACGCCGTGTTCACCGTCGACTCGGACGGCCAGCTCACCGTGACCGTTCCAGCGGCGGCCTCCGCGGGTCCGGTAGGGGTCACCGTGCGCACCAGAGGCGGAATTCGCAGCGGGATCACCTACACCTATCTCGACTCGCCTTCCGTCACCGTCATCACTCTCGACTCGGGACCCGCGGACGGCGGCAATCTCGTTGTCATCACTGGGACCGCGTTCTCCTACACCACCAGTGTCACCTTCGACGGCACACCCGTCATCGCCTTCCGGGTCGCCTCCGACACCCAGATCGACGCCGTGGTGCCAGCCGGAGCGCTCGGCCCGGCCGACGTCTCCGTGACCACCCTCGGTGGCACCACAACCGCTTCGGGCGCCTACACCTATCTAGGGCTCTTCGCGGTCCTGGGCGGAGCGTCGGTCACCAACACCGGTCTGTCGAAGGTCACCGGAGATCTCGGAGTAAGCCCGGGGGTGTCCATCACCGGATTCCCACCCGGCCAGGTCAACGGAATCATCCATACCTCGGACGCCGCCGCGGTCGCAGCCCATGCCGACCTGATCACGACGTACGACAACGCCGCCGGCCAGATCCCGGACACCAGCATCAGCGGAGACCTCGGCGGCCAGACGCTGCCCCCCGGCGTCTACAACGCCGCCTCGTCCATCGGGCTCACCGGCACGCTCACGCTGGATGCCGAGGGCGACCGCAACGCCGACTGGATCTTCCAAATCGGGTCGACCCTGACGACGGCGACCGCGAGCCAGGTGCTCCTCATCAACGGCGCCACAGCCAGGAATGTCATCTGGTTGATCGGTAGTTCGGCCACACTGGGCACTGATACCGACTTCGCCGGCAGGATCCTGGCCCAGATCTCGATCACCGTGAACGCCGGCGTAACGGTCGACGGCCAGGCTCTCGCCATCGCCGACTCGGTCACACTGGACACCGACACCATCACGCGCCCTTGGTGAAGGAGCCTTCTGCCGCGCAACCGGCTTCAGTGACAATCGGTCAAGGATCAGTGGCACAGGACATTGTCGAGGGTGTTCCACAGGCCTCGCACTGCGTTTGGTTCCGTCTCAGGCGATCTGGCCCTGTCTCAGACGATCTCGTACGGTCAGGTGCCCGGCTCTCTGGTCTCACTCGCAGCCTGACTATGGTGGCGGTCGTGGATCCTCCGACACGCCCTTGGCGATGCGTGCATGCTGGCTCTCGTGGATCACGGTCCATGGCGCCAACCAGGCCGATCCTGTCGCGCAACTTGGCCTCAGGAACATGCGTGAGACAACCTGGGCGGACGGTGTCGATCTGCCGCGCCGGTCGTATCCGTCGTCGCGTATTCGGAGGACGACCTTGTTGAGGGCGGACAGCCCAGCCGGTCCGATGAACTCGATGCGCAGCGACGCCGGATGCGGGCGACGCCCATGCGGATGTACACGGCGACGCTGGCCGTGAAGTCGGCGAGCGCTCCCCGACCGAGGATGCCAAGGTAGGCGGTCCGGAGCGCGTCACCGGATTGGCGACTCGCTCGCGGGTCTGTGGCGGGCCACCAGAACCTGCTGCTCGGTTCCAGCCGGGGCAGGAAGCACCCCGTTCGGGATATCTCCCAACCAGACGACCTCAGGGTACTTCGCACAGTTCCGGACGGGCCTGTACGCGCCTCGGACCAGCTCGTGCAGGCCATCGATCAGCGCGCGGGTATCGCGGACAGCGATCTCACGGTCGCCACCTATCCCACCGACTGGCTGCGCGCGCGAAGCAGGAACCGCTGCGTCCCACCACCTACAACCGCTATCGCGACCATGTGCGCCGGGACCTGATCCCCGCGTTCGGGCCGATGTGCCTGACCGATCCGCGGCCCCGGCACATCACGGCGTGGTCCGACCGTGAACTGGCCAGCGGCCGCGGACGCATGGCCGTCTGCCGCGCCGGCGCCACCCTGTCCAGTGCGCTGGGGGCCGCGGTACGCACCCGGCTCATCACCGACACCCCTGCCGGTACTCGCTCATCCCCCGCCCGGCAGCCGGCGAGCGGATCTGCTGGAACCCCGGCCAGGCAGCAGCCTTCCTGCGCCACAACCACACCCACTACAACGACCGACTCGCCGACCTGTTCGAGGTGCTGCTGGGCACCGGCACGCGCCGCGGCGAAGGACTCGGCCTGCACTGGACGGACGTGCACCTGGCCGAGAAGGTCCTACTCGTGCGGTGGAACCTCACCGCCGTCGACAACAACCAGCTCTCCGTCGGACGGCCGGAGACCAAAGCCAGCCGCAACCGGGTCAGCCTCTCATCCCCTGTCGTGTCCGCCCTGGCCGGCCGGCAGGCGCACGCCCACGCCCACCTGCCCCACGGAGCAGCGCTCGACGGGCTGGTGTTCTCCCGCGAGGACGGCTCCCCGCTCCGGCCGCAATGCGTACTGGTCGAACTGTGCCGACGCTCCGCCGAACTCGATCTGTCCCGGATCGGGGTGCACGACCTGCGGCACAGCGCGGCCACCATCATGATCAGCTCACGCGTCCCATTCGCTGTGGTCTCCAAGACCCTGCGGCATTCGACGCTCTTCACGACCGTCAACCTCTACGGCCACCTGCTCGCCCACGCGGCCCCGGGATGCGACCCCTTGACCCCCAGCGTCGACCCTCTCGCCTGTGGCACCGCGCCGCTCAGGCCGGCTGCCCGTGGTCGAGGACGCTCAGCCGGCGGTCCGTACGGGTCAGGCGCGACTCCGTGCGGCGGCGGTTCCACCAGATCAGGGCCAGCATCGCCAGGCCGCCGACCAGCCAGCACAGACCCGCGACCCCATGGCCGGTGACGAACCACAAAACCGTATTGGCCGCGAAAACGAGGAACAGCAGCCCGAAAGCGAGAACCGCCCGCCGCATGTCGTGCATCCGGCCGAGCTGCCACCGCACCAGCCGTCGCATCTGCCGGCGCTGCTCCGGATCCTGCGGCAGCTCACCGCGCCGCGCCTGCCGCGACAGCCGCGGCAGATCGTCCACCTCCACCCCGGTCGCCCGGCTCACCCGGCGCCGGCCCATCCCGGCGGAAACGGCCATGAAGCCGCCGTAGACCACCGCCGAGACGCCCGCCGAAGCCGCCCCGCGATGCGACAGCAGACCGAACACCAGCCACAGCACCGCGGCGAACAGCGCCGCGCCCCACCATGAGTCCAGCACCCGCCAGCCCTTACCCGTACCCTCTTTCCCGCTCACGCCCTCATCTCCCAGCCGGCCACGGGCACCCAGTCGCGCCCTACTTCTGCGGCTACCCGGCGACGCCGCAACAACGCGGTGAACGAGACGAGTTGGCATATGCGGCGGACCCGACGACCCCGACGGCACGGCCGCCGCCCACCCCTGAAACTCCGGACGGTTGTTCGGCGTCAGCCCCCGTCACGGACCTCAGCACGCTGGACTGCTGCGGCTGGTCGAAGACAGCTTTCGACGCGTCGACCAGACCGGACAGGTCCGGCTCCGGCAGGTCCGGGTCCACAACGGCCTCGGCGCCGGCGGGCGGCGGACCTGCCGCTGGCCTCCCTCGACCGACCCGAACTCGGTCGCCCGACGCGCACAGCCACGAAGCGCGGCGGTCGCGCCGGTTCGGAGCGGGGTAGGCCGCGCGGGGCATCGCGGAGTCTTCCGGCAGATGTTCGGCGCAGGGGCACGTTGCAAGCCGGGCGCGCTGTTCGGCCTCGGCTTCGGCCGCCTGACATTGCCGTTCCGGTTCCCCGGCCGAGAGAATCCCGGATGGGGATATCGGCGCATCAACGGTGAACTCCTCGTCCTGGACCTGAAAGTGGCCGCCTCCACCGTCCGGGAGATCCTCAAAGAAGCCGGCACCGACTGGGCACCCGAGCTGGCCTCCACCACATGGGCGGACCTCCTAGCCCTCTTCGACACCATCCTCGCCGACGCCGGCATCGAGACCGTGCTCAGCGGCGTGCGCATCCCACGCATGAACTCGATCGTGGAACAGGGGGCACCTCCCGGCCCAAGGCTGGAGGCGGGTGCGGACCTGCCGCCGCGAACTCCTCGACCGCACCGTCATCCGGGACCGCCGCCACCTCTTCCCTGTCAGGGTCCCGCCCCGACAGGCCGGACCTTGTTCCACGCGGTCGTCCGTCCTCGGATCTGGCTTCGTCCGATCCGCCCCGAAGCCCGTGCCGCGATGTGTAGCGTGCGAGCTGCACCGGGCCGCACGCACCGGCCCGACAGAGGAGGCGCGTGATGGCGGACCGCCCAGTGGACCCGGAACGGTATCGGACAGCGGAGCCGGAGCCGGAGCCGGGCGCGGTCCGGCAGGGTGGTGGCATGTCGCGGCGCCGGGTACTCGCCTCGTCGGCGGCTCTCGGCGGAGCCGCCTGGCTGCTGCGGGGTACGGCCCGGCCGGACAGCGCCTACGCCAGTTCGCCCGCTCCGCCCGGCTTCCCCGGCGGCTGCGAACTCCACCAGGGGATCTACGAGAACTGGGCGGGCGAGATCCGCACCGACGAGCTGTGGACCTGCGCTCCGCGCACCCCGCAGGAGGTAGTCGACGTCGTCAACTGGGCGTATGCCGCGGGCTGGACGGCCCGGGCCCAGGGCCACCGGCACGGCTGGGCGCCGCTCACCGTCGCCGACGCGACGCCCGCCGCCACACAGGTGATCCTGCTCGACACCACCGCCCACCTCACCGCGCTGTCCTTCGCCTCGCAGGCCGCGAACGGCACAGCCCGGGTCCGGGCACAGGCCGGCGCCTCCCTGGAATCCCTGCTCGCCTTCGCGGGCGGCAGCGGCTACGGCGTGACCGCGGCGCCCGCGCCCGGCGACCTGTCGGTGGGAGGCGCCCTCGCGATCGACGCACACGGCACGGCGGTCCGAGCCGTCGGCGAAACCCCGCCGGCCGGCCATGGGTACGGCTCGCTCAGCAACCTCGTCACCGAGCTCACCGCCGTCGTCTGGGACGCCGGCGCGAACCGCTACGTACTGCGGACCGTCGGCCGCGCCGACCCCGACTGCGCCGCCCTGCTGACCCACCTCGGCCGCGCGTTCGTCACCGAGGCGGTCCTCCAGGTCGGCGCCGACAGCAACCTGCGCTGCGTCTCCCTGCTGGACATCCCCGCGACCGAGCTGTTCGCCGCCCCCGGCGCTCCCGCCGCCGCCAGGACACTGGCCGGCTTCGTGGACGCCACCGGCCGGGCGGAGGTGATCTGGTTCGCCTTCACCGACAAGCCGTGGCTGAAGACCTGGAGCGTCACTCCGAACCGGCCCCTCGCCTCCCGCGAGGTCTCCGAACCGTACAACTACCCCTTCTCGGACAACATCCCCGAACCGGTGGCCCGGCTGGCCGGCGACCTGGTCGCCGGGGCGTGGGCGAGCGCCCCGCTGTTCGGGCAGGTCCAGTACCTGCTCGCCAAGGTCGCGCTCACCGGCGACATCACCGACGTCCTTCTCTCCGGCACCCTCGTCCGCGACATACTGACCGCCGATGTCCTCACCCACCTACTGGCGGGCGGCCTGCGGTCGGACCTGTGGGGCGCCTCGCGGAACCTGCTGGAATACATTCGGCCGACGACGCTGCGCGAGACCGCGAACGGGTACGCGGTACTCACCGGCCGGGCCGATCTCCAATGGGTGGTCAGCCAGTTCGCCGCCCATTACTCCGGCCTGCTCGACACCTACGCGGCCCGCGGGGAGTTCCCCGTCAACGGCCAGGTCGAGATCCGGGTGACCGGGCTGGAGGACCCGGCGGTCTGCGCAGTACCCGGAGCGCAGGCCCCCCTGCTGTCCGCACTGCGCCCTCGCCCCGACCGGCCCGACTTCGACACCGTCGTATGGATCGACATCCTGTCCCTGCCGACGACCCCCGCCCTGCACCGTTTCTACCGTGACATCGAGCAGTTCCTGCTGACAGTCCTGGAGGGGCCGCGCGCGACGGTACGGGTGGAGTGGTCCAAAGGCTGGGCCTACACCGAGACCGCGGCCTGGGCCGATCCGGACGTACTCGGCAGGGTCATCCCGGACACTCAGCGGGCCGGCGGCGGGCCGGGCTGGGACGAGGCGGTCGCCACACTGGACCGGCTCGACCCGCACCACGTGTTCAGCACCCCATTCCTGGACCGGCTGCTGCGCTGAGCACCTCGACGCCGACCGCCGCCGACCACCGACCGCCCCGGAGCGCGGCTGTGCAGCTCGTGCCAGGACCGCCCGCTGCGCGCTTGTGCCGACCGCGCTACGGCATCGGCTCCACCAGGCTCTCGGCCAAGCCGCTCCATCGCGAGCGCTCCCCCACCCAAACAATGAGCCCAGCCGGGATCGGACGTCTCGATGTCCGCCGACGAGATCCGCTCGGAGAAACCCTCCACGAGTCCCATCGTGCCGCCTGACCATGCCGGATGATCAATCGGGTGCGGTGACCCGAGGTCGTAGGTCACCGCACCCGGTAGGGCGTCAGCGGGTCCTTGCGGTGCGGAAGGCCGTGCCTTACTGAATGGTCGCGACCATCAAGGCCACGCAGACGACAGCCGCCAGGCACTCACCGTCCCCGGCACGCCGACGACCGCCTCCCATCGGTGTGCGAACCCGGAACCGGGCGAGGAGACGGTCAGGAGCAGGCGGTGCCATTGAGGGTGAAGCCGGTGGGCGGGGAGAAGGTGCCGGAGTAGGTGCCCTGGAAGCCGAAGGACTGGCTGCCGCCGGCCGGGATCTGGGCGTTGAAGGAGAGGTTGGACGCGGTCACCGAGCCGGAGCTGGGGCTGATCGTGGCGTTCCAGGCGCTCGTGACGGTCTGGCCGGTGGGCAGCTTGAAGCCGGCCTTCCAGCCGTTGACGGCCGTGGAGCCGGTATTGGTCACCGTGACGTCGGCGGTGTAGCCACCGCTCCAGGTCTGCGGGGTGAAGGCGACCTTGCACGATGCGGAGCCCGTGCCGCCGGTGCCGCCGCCGCTGGTGCCACCGCTGTTCGAGCCACCGGAGCTGCCTGCGCCGAGGTTCACCGAGGACGAGAAGGACGACACCGCCAGCCCGACTCCGTTCTGCCAGGGTTCGAAGCCGGCCTGCACGCTGGTGAGGTACCAGGAGTTCTGAGCGAGGCCCCGGCTGATCGCCTCGTTGGCGAACGCCTTGACGTCGAAGCTCCAGCTGCCGATCGCCGAGGGCGCGACGAAGGAGATCACGTCGTTGGACCCGTTGTTGCCGGTCCACACGTCCCAACTGCGTCCGGCGACGTTCGTGGTGCCGACGCGGGAGCCCACCGGCTGGACCGGGCTGGTGTGGTTGTACCAGACCATGATCTCCGTCTTGTTGACGCCGTCCTTGCGAGCCGTCGGGTCGAGCCAGATGTCGTACGAGGCGTCGTAGACGGCATTGCCGACGTATGTGAACGAGACGCTGGTCGGCGCCGTGCCGATCGCGCTGAGCTGCGCGGGCAGGTTGGTGCCGGGCGAGCAGTTGGTGTAGTGGCAGCCGTTGAAGACGGACGGGTAGGACTTGGGGGCACCGCCGGTCGCGGTGCCGTCGGCCTGGGTGATCTGGAAGCCGGTGCTGGTGACGTTGATGCACTGGGTCGCGGTGGTACCCCAGCGGTTGTTCTGGACCACGTAGCGGCCTTCGATGGTGGTCGAGCCGTACTGGTCGCAGATCTGGGTGTCGGCCTGGGCGGCGGGGGCGGCGGTCAGTGTGACCAGGCCGCCGACGACCAGGGCGAGTGCCGCCAGGGTCGCCAACACGGCGGTACGGGTCGACCGGAAGGCTCGCTGAAGCGTCTTCATGGTGTCCCTTCGACATGCCGAGGTGGGGGGAGAAGCCAGCGAGAGTCATGGGAGCGCTCCCATGGACTCCCTCACCGGACCATAGAGGGAGCCGCGCGTACATGACAAGAGGTACGCACCCCGCTGAGTCGCGGGTGAGCCCGTGTGGGTCACTGCGGGGGATCGGACCGTGACCGAGGACCGTTTCCGCGAGGAGGGCGTCCTGCTGGCCCGGCTGCGGCATCCGAACCTGGTGACCGTCTACGACGCCGGCCGGGACGCACAGGGGAGCTACCTGGTCATGGACCACATCGCCGGCACCACCCTGCGCGAGCGGATAGCGGCCGGTCCGCTGAGGTACGACGACGTCGTACAGCTCGGCAGCCGGCTGTCGTCGGCACTGGCGCATGTGCATGCCGCAGACGTGGTGCACCGCGACATGAAGCTGTCCAACGTCCTCCTGAACGCCGACGGCGAACCCTTTCTCGCCGACTTCGGCGTGTCCCGCTCCATCGATGAACCCACCCGCGCCGAAGCGGGCACGCTCGTGGGCACCGTGGCCTATATGGCCCCCGAACAGATCCTCGGCAACGGCTCGGGACCCGCCTCCGACGTCTACGCGTTGGGGCTCGTTCTGCTGGAATGCCTCAAGGGCGCGCGGGAATTCCAGGGCGCTCTGCCGGAAGCCGGATACGCCCGGCTGATGCGATCGCCGGAGATCGGGGAGGACCTGCCCGAGCCCCTGAGGCCGATCCTGGAGGCGATGACACGCTCCGACCCGCGGTCGCGACCCGTTGCCGCAGATTGCGTCGCACTCTTCCGCTCGGCCCCGGACACGTGGATGCCCCCGCCCTCCACCGCACACGAGGCGAAGACCCCTCGGGCAGACGGCGCCGACACCGACCCGCCACAAAGCGCCCCGGTGCGGCGGCGACGTCTGCCGCTCGCCCTGGCGGCTACGAGCGCGCTCGCGGTGATCGGCACGACGGGCATCGTTCTGGCGGCCACGGACGGCGGGCGTCACACTCCCGACGCGGTGGACCACCGTCCCGCGTCGGCCACGTCATCAGCCACGAGGCAGACACCGACATCGCCCGCTCGCACGACCGGTTGGGCCCACCGGTCCACGACCACACCTCCCGCAGACCCTTCCTCGGCTCCTGACCGGGCAGCGACCGTCGCACAACCAGCGGATCCCGGTCACGAACCCGGACCCCCGCCGAATCATGGTCAGAGCGCCGGTCACGGCAGGGGCCTCACGAAAGGCAAACACAAGACGAAGAACTGACAAGGGACGCCGGCAGCCGGGCGCGGAGCTGGAACAAGGCAGCAATCCGGCGATCGCGAAATGGCAGGTGCGTGTCAAAATCCCGGCCAAATCTACTGTCTTTCCGGCACACTGCCGCCCACGGATGTGATCAGGTCGCTCCGAACAGTCCGCATCCACCTTCGTTCGGGAGACTCCGTGCAGGCACCGGCCCGCAAGAGACACTGGCTGACGATCTCGGCCATCACGGCACTGGCGGCGTTGTTCGCGATACCGGCCGGCGCCGCGCCCGGGCATCCGGCCATCCACCCACGAGCGTTCAACGCCACTGTCACCGCGGCCGACGGCGGGGGTGACGACGACGGTGGCGGCGAGGCCGACGAGATCGCCGAGGGGGCCGACCAGTTCGCCGAGGCGCGCACCTCCCCCGGCACCATCGCCCCCGGCGCCTTCAGCGCCGCCTGGGATCAGCTGAACAAACTCCCGGAGACGGGGGGAAGTTGGCAGCACCTGACCGGACTTCCCTACAACTCCGACGATCCGCGCTACCGCGACATCTCCTCCAACTCCAGTGGTGGCGCGGGCCTGGTGACCGGACGGGCCGCCGCGCTGGCAGCCGACGACGAGGGATACGTCTACGAGGGCAGCGCCGGCGGCGGTGTCTGGCGGTCGGCGACCGGCGGCGGCCACTGGCAGCCGATCAGCGACGCGCTGCCCTCCCAGGCCACCGGCGCGCTGGCGCTCGACGGCCGGGGCCGGCTGTGGCTGGGCACCGGCGAGGCGACGACGAACGCGGACGCGTACCTCGGCAGCGGGGTGTACGTCCTGGCGCATCCGCACAGCGGCACCTTCGGCGGCTACGACCGCGTCGGTGGCGGCGAACTGGACTCCACCACCATTCACACCTTGCGCTTCGGCGGCGACAAGGTGTGGGCCTCGACCAGCAGGGGCGTGTGGAGCCACTCCACGACGGACCTGCGCGGCCCGTGGAAGCTGGAGTTCGCCCCCAACCCGGACTATCTGCCGGGCGGTTCGCTCGCGAGCGACCCGAACGCGCCGTACAAGAACATCGCCAACGACGTGGCGATCGACCCCAGGGACCCCTCCAAGGTGCTGCTGGCGGTCGGCTGGCGCAGCGGTGACACCTACAACGGCTTCTACCGCAAGGCCGGGAGCAGTTGGACCCGGGTCGGCTCGCTGGGCGCGTTGCCCACTGACGCGGCCACCGTGGGCAACGTGACCTTCGCCCGCTCCAAGGACGGCTCCCGCTATTACGTGATCAACCAGTCCCCCACCGCGCTGAACACCGACCCGGACAGCAACCTGGACGGCATCTACGTCTCGAAGACCGGCGATCCGTTCGGCAACTGGACCCGGATCGCGGACACCGAGACGCTGGCAGCCGCCGGCTCCGCGCTGGACGAACCGGGCTTCATGCCCGGCGTACAGGCCTGGTACAACGAATTCCTCCAGGTCGACCCCACCGACGCCACGCATGTGTACGCCGGGCTGGAAGAGGTCTTCGAGACCAAGGACAGCGGTGCGAACTGGTCAGCGGTGGGCCCGTACTGGAACTTCGACTTCCCCTGCTGGAGCATCGACCCGGCGAAGCAGACCGGCGACTGCAGCCCCACCACCCACGCCGACCAGCACGCGGTCACCATCGGCAGCAACCACGGCAGGCCGTACGTCTACGTCGGCGACGACGGCGGCGTCTACAAGCGCCCGCTCAACGGCCGAACCGACGCGGCCGGCCACGCCACCGACTGGGTCTCCACCAACGACGGCACCATCGACACCCTCCAGTACTACTCGGTGGGCATCGGCCGCGACCCCTCCCGGCACGGCGTGACCGTCAACGGCGGCCTGCAGGACAACGGCCAGTCCGTCCTGCGGCCCGGCGACAAGGTCATGGGCTCCAACTTCGGCGGTGACGGCGGCGACACCCTCACCGACCCGGCCAACGGGTGCGATATCGCGCAGGAATACGTCTACCTGGCCGTCAACGTCACCCAGAACTGCGCCGTCAACGACGGCGCCTGGGTGGACGACCCCGCCAAGGCCACCAGCTACGACGTCGCCCCGCCCGACAACGCCACCGGCGCCGCCCGCTTCACCGCCCCCCTGACCGCGGACACCCGCGACAGCGACACATGGATCGCCGGCGGCCAGCACGTCTGGGTCCAGACCCGCGGCTACGCCATCCGGAGCGGCGACGAGTGGACCGACGCCTTCGACCTCGGCGAAGGGCACACCGCCACCGCTGTCGCCGCCCAGGGCGGCAAGGTCTACGCCGCCTGGTGCGGGCCCTGCAACAACCAGGGCTTCACCCGCGGCATCGCCGTCGGCAACGCCGACGGCACCGGCTGGCACCAGGTGAGCCTGCCCGCCACCGGCGCCGACGGAACCGTGCCCAACCGCTACCCGTCCGGCCTCGCCATCGACCCGGCCAACTCCAGCCACGTCTACCTCGCCGTCAACGGCTTCTCCCGGCACTGGACAGAAGGCCCCGGCGCCGGCATCGGCCACGTCTTCGAGTCCACTGACGGCGGCATCACGTGGAAGGACATCTCCGCCAACCTGCCCGATGTGCCCACCGACTCGCTGCTGGCCCTGCCCGGCGGCGGCCTCGCACTGGCCACCGACCTCGGCGTCGTCTACCGCGCCCCGCACCACACCACCTGGAGCCGCGTCGGCAAGCTGCCGGCCGTGGCCGTCCTCCAGCTCAAGGCCGGCCCCGACGGGCACGTCTACGCCGCCACCCACGGCCGCGGAATCTACTCGATCACGCTGAGGTAACACGCTGAGCTGAGCTCCGCCACAACGAAGGGCCCGGCCGTCGAGCGGCCGCCGGGCCCTTCGTCTTCCACGCGTACGTGCAGGAGAACGGCGAGGGCGAGGCCGCGTGGACAACCAGGGTGATGCCCAGCGCGAGGGGGATCGCCCGGGGGATGGTCCGCCGCGGGTCGCGGACCTCCTCACCGAGGGTGGCGATGCGCACGTAGCCGGCGAACCTGGGAATACCCGACGGCGGCGCATCGGCAGCTCAGAAGAAGCTGAGAAGTTGGCGTGGAAGGCTGCGATCTCCTCGCGCGCGGCGCCGGCCGGCTTGTCCTGCGGGCTCGCCGCGCACGTCCCCTTCCGTGGAGAAACACCCATGAGCCTGACGCACATCGACGGTCTGCCGGCCCACGTCCTCTTCGTGCACTTCGTGGTGGTGCTGGTGCCACTGACGGCCCTGGCCGCCGTGGTCTGCGCGGTCCAGCCCCGGTACGCCCGACGGATAGGCCTGGTCCTGCCGTTGCTCGGCCTGGTGACCCTCGGGCTGGTGCCCGTCACCACACACGCGGGAGAGTGGCTGGAGTCCCGGGTCGGCGACGACCCACTGGTCCGCGAGCACACGGAACTGGGCGACGGTCTGCTGCCCTGGGCCGCCGGTCTGTTCCTGGTGACGCTCGCGGTCTGGTGGCTGGGGCGCCGGCCGGCACAGTCCGCGGAGCCCGCGGCGGGCGGCGCTTCGGCCGGCCGCGCGCGGTGGACCTCGCCGACCGTGCTGCGTACGGCGGCCGTGGTGCTGGCCGTCGCGGTGTCCGCCGGGGCCGTCGTGGACGTCTACCGGATCGGCGAGTCCGGCGCGAAGGCGGCCTGGCACGACAACTACGACAAGTCCGCCTCCGCCCGGCACCGTTGACGGCCCGAAGGCCCGGAGTCGGACGGACACCGGATCAGCCGGATCAGCCGGATCAGCCGGATCAGCCGGACGTCGTACGCCGCGCCGGCAGGGTGACGGTGAACGCGGTGGCGCCCGGGTGACTTCGCACGTCGGCGGTGCCGCCGTGCGCCGCGGCCACTGCGGTGACGATCGCCAGACCGAGCCCCGCGCCGTGTCCCACGGGTCCCGGGCGGGTGTGGTCGGCGCGGGCGAAGCGCTCGAACACGGTGTCCCGGAGGTCCGCCGGAATACCGGCGCCGTCGTCTTCGACGACGAGGCGGGTGACCGCCTCGTCCTGGCGGAGCCGGACGGTGACCCGGGTGCCGGCCGGAGTGTGCAGGCGGGCGTTGGCCAGCAGATTGCCGGCGATCTGCTGGAGTCGCGGAGAGTCCCCCTCCACCGTGACCGGATGCTCCGGCAGATCGAGGACCCAGCGGTGCCCGGGGCCCGCGGCGCGCGCGTCGTCGACGGCGTCCAGGACGAGCCGGGTGAGGTCGACCGGCTCGCGGGCCAGTGGCCGGCCGGCGTCGAGGCGGGCCAGCAGCAACAGGTCGTCGACCATGCCGCCCATCCGGACCGACTCGGCGGTGATCCGCTCCAGCGCGCGCGACACCCCGGCCGGCACCGGATCCGGGTGGAGCCCGGCCAACTCGGCGTGGCCACGGATGGAGGCGACGGGGGTGCGCAGCTCGTGACTGGCGTCGGCGGCGAAGCGGCGCAGCCGTTCCTCGCTGGCGTGCCGCTTGCCCAGCGCGCTCTCCACATGGCCCAGCATCCGGTTGAGGGCGATACCGACCTGGCCGACCTCGGTCCGCGGGTCGGTGTCCGGGACCCGGTCGGGCAGCGCCACCTCGCCACTGGCCAGCGGGAGCGCGGTCACCGATGCCGCGGTGGCCGCGACCCGGCGCAGCGGCCGGAGCGACCACCGCACCCAGAACGCGCCCGCCGCCCCGGCGACCAGCAGCGCGCCGCCGAAGACCGCCGCCTCCACGGCCACCAGGCGGGTCACCGCGTCCTCCACACCGCTGAGCGGCAGCCCGGTCACCAGCACATCCCCGTCGTCCCCGTCGATGGCCTTCACCCGGTAGTCGTCCAGCGCCGACAGGTCCAGCCTGTGGCTCCGGCCATCGACCGGGACCGCGGCGATGGCCGCCTTGTCAGCGGTGGTCAGGGTCACCGAGGTGTCGGCCCCCGAACGTACGACGCCGGCCGCGGTGACCTTGCCGTGCAGCAGCCGGGCACCGAAGGTGCCGGGGGCCTGGCGGCGGGTGTCCACGTGATCGTTGTCCCCGTCCGGCTCCCCCGGCCCCCGGTGTTCGAGGCTGGCCGGGAGCGTCCCGCCCGCTTGGGTGAGCTGCTGGTCCAGCCGCTCGGTCAGGAAGGACCGCAGCGTGACGACGGCGGCGATCCCCACCGCCGCGCAGCTCAGGGCGAGCAGGACGACCAAGCCGCAGGTGAGCCGGGCTCGCAGGGTGTGCGGCAGCGACCGGCTCACCGGGGCACCGCCCTCAGCACATAGCCGGCGCCGCGCACGGTGTGGATCATCGGCGGGCGCCCGGCGTCTATCTTGCGGCGCAGGTAGCTTATGTAGAGTTCCACCACGTGGGCCTGGCCGCCGAAGTCGTAGGACCACACCTGGTCGAGGATCTGCGCTTTGCTCAGCACCCGGCGCGGGTTGCGCATCAAGTACCGCAGGAGCTCGAACTCGGTCGGCGACAGATCGATCGCCTCTCCGGCGCGGGTGACCTCGCGTGCGTCCTCGTCGACGGTGAGATCGCCGACCACGAGCAGCGCCGCGTCGTCGCGGGCCCGCGTCATTCCGGCCCGCCGCAGCAGGCCGCGCAGCCGGGCGAGGACCTCCTCCAGGCTGAAGGGCTTGGTGACGTAGTCGTCGCCGCCGGCCGTGATGCCCGCTATCCGGTCCTCCACCGCGTCCCGGGCGGTGAGGAAGAGCACACACACCTCCGGCCGGGCCGCTCGCAGCTCCCGCAGGGCGGCCAGCCCGTTGCCGTCGGGCAGCATGATGTCCAGGACGACGGCGTCCGGCTCGAAGGTTCCGGACTGAGCGAGCGCGGAGGCGACGTCACCCGCGGTGCGGACCTGCCAGCCCTCGTAGCGCAGCACCCCGGCGAGCACCTCCGTCAGATCCGGCTCGTCGTCGACCACGAGGACCCGGACCGGGGAGCCGTCGGGCCGGGTGAGAGGCGCGGGCTGAGCGCGCGGTGCGGTGTCCATGGTCCTTCCAGCATCCCGCAGCGCGGCGGCGTCCCGGCGCCGCGCTGCCTCTGTATCGGCTGTGAACCTTCTGAAACCGCTGTGACTCTTCCGCCGGGCCGCGTACTCAGAGCTGATTGAGAGGTTTCCCCCGCACAGTGGCCACGCAGGGCGAAGGAAAGGATTTCCCACATGACCACCACCTACGGCCCCCGCCCGGCGCGGCACGCGACGGCACCGGCCGGACGGCGCTCCCCCGCCGTGCCGGTCCTTCTGCTCTGCTGGACGGGTGCGGCCGCGGTCCTGGCGCTGTGGTGGCAGGGCACGGGGGCCGTGGTCGGCCCGGCGGACTGGCTCATCGGCGCGGGCCGGATCGCCGGGCTGCTCAGCGGCTACAGCTGCGCGCTGCTGGTCGGCCTGATGGCGCGTGTCCCCGTCCTGGAACAGAGCGTGGGCAGCGACCGGGTGGCCCGCTGGCACGCCGCGCTGGGCCGCTACACGGTATGCCTGCTGATCGCGCACGTCACGCTGATCCTGTGGGGCTACGCGGTACAGGCCCGCACCGGTGTGGTCGGCGAGACGTCGACCGTCGTGCTCACCTACCCCGAGATGCTCAAGGGCACGATCGGCGGCCTGCTGCTGCTCGCCGTCGGAGTCGTCTCCGCGCGGGCGGTGCGCCGCAGGGTCCGCTACGAGACCTGGTACCACCTGCATCTGCTCACCTATCTGGCGGTCTTCCTCGCCTTCTGGCACCAACTCGCCCTCGGTGCGGACTTCTCGGCGCATCCGCTCGCACGCGGCTTCTGGTACACGCTCTACGTGGGGGCTGCCGGGGCCGTGCTCCGGTACCGGATCGCGGCGCCGCTGCGGCTGAACACGCGGCACCGGCTGCGGGTGGCACGGGTGGTCCCGGAGGCGCCCGGGGTGGTGTCGGTGATCGTGCGCGGCGAGCGGCTGCCGGAGCTGGCGGCCCGTTCCGGCCAGTTCCTGCGCTGGCGCTTCCTGACCCCCGGGCTGTGGTGGACGGCCAGCCCGTACTCGCTGTCCACGGCTCCCCGGCCCGACCTGCTGCGTATCACCGTCAAGGCGGTCGGCGGCCACAGCGCGGCGCTGGCCCGGCTGCGGCCGGGCACGCGGATCTGGGCCGAGGGGCCATACGGCGCCCTGACTGCCGACCGCCGGACCCGGCAGAAGGTGCTGCTGCTCGCGGGCGGCGTCGGAGTGACGCCGCTGCGCGCCCTGTTCGAGTCCCTGCCCGCACGGCCGGGCGATCTGACCCTGATCTACCGCGCCCGCACCCCTGACGACCTCGCGCTGCGCGGCGAACTCGACTCGATAGCCCGCTCCCGCGGCGCCCGCCTGCACTACCTGCTCAACCAGGCCGACGGCCGCAGCCCCCGGCTGACCCCCGACCTGCTGCGCGGCGCCGTGCCGGATGTGGCCCAGCACGACGTCTACCTGTGCGGACCGCCCGGTATGGCACGGGCGTCCTACGAGGCGCTGCGCTCGGCCGGAGTACCGGCCCGCCACATCCATTACGAGTCGTTCGAACTGTGAGGTGCCCGTGAACAGCCCTCTCGGCCACCCGGCGCGGCGGGTCCTGCTCAGCACGCTGGCGACCGTCGGCGGCGTCCTGCTCCTGCTCAGCCTCAAGCCGCACACCACGGCAGGGGCGGGCAGCATCGCCGGCCACTCCGCGGCGCCCGTGCCCACGCCCTCTTCCTCGGCAACCTCCGCCGCGGCGGACGCGGGCAGCGGCTCAACGGGAACCCGCACCGTGGAGGGCGACGCCGTGCAGACCCGCTACGGGCCCGTACAGCTCCGCATCACCCTCCAAGCGGGGAAGATCACCGCGGTGTCCGCCGTCCAGGTGCCGGAGGGCGGCCCACGCGACCAGGAGATCAGCGGCTTCGCCGTCCCCCAGCTCACCCAGGAGGCGCTGGCGGCGCAGAGCGCGCACATCGACACCGTCTCGGGGGCGACCTACACCAGCGAGGGCTACATCCAGTCCCTGCAGAGCGCCCTGGACGAGGCCGGGACCTGACGATGGTCGAGACGAACGCCCGCCTTCGCCGGGTCGAGCACACGATGGGCACCGTGTTCTCCTTCGACGTACGCGGTCCTGGCCCGCGCACGCCGACATCCCTGGAGGAGGCCGCGGCCTGGCTGCACCACGTGGACGAGGTCTTCTCGACCTACCGGCCGGAGAGTCAGATCAGCCGGCTGGCCGCCGGGACTCTCGCGCTGTCCGCGTGCTCCCCGGAGGTTTGGGAGGTCCTCCGGCTCTGCGAGGCCGCCGAGCGCCGCAGCGGCGGCTGGTTCAGCGCCGGTTACGCGGGCGGCTTCGACCCCACCGGACTGGTCAAGGGCTGGGCAGTGGAACGGGCAGCCGCGATGGTCTCCTCATCCGGCGCCGAAGCGGTGTGCGTCAACGGCGGCGGCGATGTCCAAGTGCGGGGCGGACCGTGGCGGATCGGCGTGAGCGACCCGCTGCGCCGAGGCCAACTGGCCACCGTCGTGCACGCCGACGGCGAACTGGCCGTCGCCACCTCCGGCCCCGCCGAACGCGGCAGCCACATCCTCGACCCCCACAGCGGGCGCCCCCCGGCCGGCGGACTCGCCTCCCTCACCGTCGTCTGCCGTGGCCTGACCGAGGCGGACACGTACGCCACCGCCGCCTACGCGATGGGCGACCGGGCCCGCAGCTGGCTGCGGTCCCTGCCCGGCACCCGGTCCTTCGCGGTCGCCACGGACGGCACCACCTGGACCACCGGCGGGAACGGGCCAACCGGCGATGGGAGTGCCGATAATTCATCCGTCCAGGTCGGAGGCCCTGATTCCCACACTCCGGCCGGCTGCTCCGATCGAGTCTGAAGCTGGCTTCGCCCGCACCGGGCATCGACGGCATCACCCCGGCTCTCATGCTGCAACGTCCGGCCCAACTCGCGGCCAACAACGACTCCGCGGACCCGCCCCTGCTGCCGACGAACGACAAGGACAAGGACATCGAGATCTTCAACTCGGCCCGAGGATCGCGCCGCTGCCCAGCCAGGCACATGACCCGGGTCAAGTACTTCCCACGATTCAAACGGCTGACCTGCGGCGATGCCGCCAGGGGACAAACTCTCACAACCTCTCACATCCGAATCGAACAATCCGGACATCGAAAGCCTGCCTCCGCTCAGCGAAGACAGGCTCTGACCTGCGAAAACACCATCGCGACGACAGGATTTGAACCTGCGACCCCTTGACCCCCAGCGTCCGAACGGACGTCCAGGTGATGCTCACCAGTCCGAATCACGCAGGTCAGGGTCCATCCCTGTGGGGTTCCCAAAAATCCTGCGCAGGCGCTGACGTGGGCGTTTGCCAGCGGCGCTGATCTTCGTCAGGTGGCCTGGCAGTACTCGTGGATGAGTCCGCCGAGGACGTGGTGACGCTGGATGCGTTGTGCGGGGAAGGGGATGGCCTGGGTGTACTTGCTGTCACGGTCACGCAGCAGATAGCGGAAGCCGACAGCTCGCTGGCCGAGATCAGTCAACAGATTGCGGGCGGTTGGGTGGTCCAAGCCGCGGTGGGGTGGGCGGTGACGCCGAGAATGTGCACAGTCCGGGTACCGGCCTCCATCACGGAGAACACGTACAGCCGCCTCAGGGTCACGGTATCGACGTGGAAGAAGTCGGCGGCGAGCAGCCCGGATGCCTCACCCTGCTGCCCGGTACAGGTGCCACGGTTCCGCACATCGTCGACTACTACCGGGCCTTGCGGCCCCGCCGCCTGATAGTCACCGGCGCACCCGGTGCCGGCAAGACCGTCCTCGTCTTGGAACTGATGCTCGCGCTCATTGAAGACCGCGCCGAAGACGACCGCGTTCCAGTCCGCGTCCCGGTCGCGGACTGGAACACCGACGTCCCGCTTCCCGAACTCATCGCGCAGCGGTTACACGTGTCCTACCAGTGGCCGCTGGAGGCGGCACGGAGCATGGTCCGACACGGGCTGGTCCTGCCGGTCCTGGATGGGCTGGACGAGATGGACCCGCCACGTCCGGACGGGCGGCCAGACCCGCGCGCACCGCGTGCCCGGGCCGCGCTGCGCGCCCTTAACAGCTACCAGGCTGGACGCGAGGCCGGTCCTGTGATTCTGACGTGCCGTACCCGGCACTACGCGGCGCTGCGTCAGACGGCCGAACTGCACGACTCGGCCCGTATCCGGATCAAGCCCATCCGCGCAGACACGGCGGCGGACTACCTTCAGCGGCGAGCCTCCGGCGCCACCGCTTGGCAGCCCGTTCTGGACGAGCTGCGGGGGAATCCGTCAGGTCCCCTCGCCAGCACACTGTCCACGCCGTGGCGGCTCGGCCTGATCGCAACCGTCTACAGGGTCGGCACGGTGGAGGCGGCCACTTTCACGCCCAGGACGAGGAGTTCACCGTGGATGCGGCGCTATCCCCAGCTGGGGTTCTCCTGCGCGAGCCGCAGCACCAGGAGCCGGACGGAGCGTACGGTCCGTGGGCGTCCCGATCGTTTCGGGCGGGAACGAGCCGCGTGGTGGCGTGCGACCAGATCCCGGCGCCAGCGCAATACCGTGTCCGGGCGTACCAGCATTCGCACCCGGCGCAGCACGTCCCGCGGCAGCCGGTGCGGCAGGGCCGCGAGGAACGCGCGATCACTCGGGGCGAACCGCAGCCTTTCCTGGCCGAGCTGGCGTTCCAGGACCATGATCTGATGGCGCAGCGCGAGGATTTCCGCGTCCCGGTCCCGATCGGTCATGGGCAGCAGACACAGCATCGCGAACGCGTTCGTCACGGTCAGGTAGGCCAGTCGCAGCAACACAATTGATCATCATGCCGGGGCGATTACCACCCGCGCGAGAGCACCATCCGAACGCTTACGGGCTCCAACCCTGAGTACCTCCTCCACCGGCTCTCACCAGGGAGGATGAGTTTTCGGCAGGGGCAGCCCCGGCCACCTGCGGGATGTGTCCGTGCGGAACGCCGGGCAGAGCTGTCGCATCCCGGCGAAACCATTGACTCCGGGAAAGGCAGGCTGAACTCTGGTCGCCGTCGACCGGCCTCCGCCCACGGGGAACCGCCTTCGGGATGAGAACCCGAGGCCGGGGTGACTTGGTCAATCGTGTTCACGATGGTCTTCTGGCCGCTCTCAGCGGCGTGCCGCCCAGATATTTTGTAGGGATCACTCCATTTTACGCCTCAAAATTGGAGTGTCAACTACAAAACCTGAGCGGCCCACGGAGGGCATTTGGCACCTGAGGCCGCATCGGGTCGCGTTCGCCGGCCGGGCGGCTTCGGCCCTGATCCGTGGGATTGGGTCGATGGCCACGCGTGCCGGAGTGCGTGAGATCGATGACGACGGGGGCAACCGGCCCGGTGCGGAGCGTGCGCCGCGTCGGTGGTGACCTGGCGGGCGCCGCAGATGGTGGTGCCGTCGACCCCGGGCGTGGACTTCGCGGTCTCGCTCGACTCCGCCCCGCCCGGGTCGGTGTCCGGACGGAGCGGAGTCCGCCGGCTGACGTGACCGAGCTTCGGCGTTCCCTGCGCTTCGCAGGTGGCTCAGGTGTCAGACGGCGAGGCGGCCGCCGTCGACCGGCAGCAGTACGCCGTGAATGAAGCTGGCCTCCTCGGTGGCGAGGTAGGCGATGGCGGCAGCGATCTCCTCGGGCTTCCCGACGCGCCCGGCCGGCGCGGCCTTCGCGAGCTGGTCCAGCGCGTCGCCCATGGGGATGGTGCCTTCGGTGCGGGTGGGGCCGGGGCTGACGGCGTTCACGCGGACCCCGGCGGGGCCGAATTCAGCAGCCCAGGACTTGGTCAACAGCATAAGAGCGGCCTTGCTGGAGCCGTAGAGGCCCATCCCGTTCATGCCGAACTCCGACACCATGGTCGTGACGTTGATGATCGCCCCGTGGCCGCGTTCGGCCATCGCGGGGGCCAGTGCGGCCACCAGCAGATAGGGCGCCTTGACGTTGACGGCGAAGACCTCGTCTATCTGATCGGTCGAGGTGTCGGCGGTGGCGCCGAAGGGGAAGATGCCGCCGCTGTTGACGAGGATGTCGACGTGGCCCCCGCCCGCCTGGGCGGCGCGGGAGGCAAGTTCCCTCACGCTGCGTTCGTCGCCCAGATCGGCCGCGACGAAGTCCGCGGTCCCGCCGGCGGCGCGGATGCCGGCGACGACGGCGTCGCCGCGCGCCTTGTCCCGGCCGGAAACGATGACATGCGCCCCGAGGGCGGCCAGACGGTCGGCGGTGGCTTTGCCGATGCCGCTGGTGGCGCCGGTGATCAGGGCGGTGGAACCGGTCAGATCGGTGGTCATGGGAACCTCTCAATTAGTGGAGCGAGCACTCCAAACCATGCTCCGACATTTTTGGAGAGTCAACTCCAAAATGGAGTATGCTGAACCCATGGACCAGCCGATACCCGAAAGCCAGACAGACCGCACGGATCGGACCGGCGCGGTCGTCGAGCCCACGCCCAGGCCAGCGCGGAAATTCACGACGAAGGGTCTGGCAACCCGGGCTCGCATCGTCACCGCCGCCGCCGAGCTGGTGTTCGCCCACGGCGTCGCCCGCACCGGCATCGAGGACGTCCAGCGTCGAGCGGGTGTCAGCGCCTCGCAGCTGTACCACTACTTCACCGACAAGGACGACCTGATCCGGGCCGTGATCGCCCACCAGACCGACGGCGTCTTGGCCGCCCAACGACCCGTCCTCGACGAACTCGACAGCTTCGACAGCCTTTACCGCTGGCGTGACCTGCTCGTCGACCTCCAAGAGCAGCGCAACTGCGTCGGCGGCTGCCCCATCGGATCCATCGCGGCCGAACTGGCCGACAACGACCCCCACGCACGAGCGGACCTCGTCGACGGCTTCGAACGCTGGGAGGCTCCGATCCGCGACGGCCTGGCCCGCATGCGCACCCGAGGCGACCTGCGCCCCGACACCGACACCGACGCCCTCGCCCTCGCCCTGCTCGTCGCACTCCAGGGCGGACTCCTCCTCACCCAGACCCGCCGCAACACCATCCCCCTGCGCACCGGTCTCGACGCCGTCCTGGCCCACATCCGAACCTACGCGACTGAGCAGACACAGCACCGTGACCCGAGCCCGGCCGGGCCGCTTGTCGGTGGCCCTGGTCTCATGTCGTCACCAACGTCCTGAAACGCCGAGAAGGACGATGAGCGCGCGGGTGTGGAGCCGGTGTCGTTCTTGAGGGTGCCGCAGTAGTGAAGGCGGCGGTTGTGGTGCTGGACGATCCAGGCGACGGCGCGTTCCACTGGTGGCCGCCAGCGGCGATATCCGGCCTACCAGGCGGGGTCGGTGGCCGCTTGCCGGCGGGGGGCGGCCTGCTGGTCGTGGTGCGAGCGGATGGTCAGGATCCGTGTGTCGTGCAGGCCCGGTCCGCACGCGCCGTTCCACCGCGGGTCGCACCGTAATTCCTGGACCTGTGGGGTTCCAAAAGTCCTGCACATGCGCTGACCTGGGAGTTTGCCAGCTCAGCTGATTTTCCTCACCTGACGTTGCGGTACTGGTGGATGAGTCCGTTGAGGACGCTGTGGCGCTCCTCGGTGACCACGACGGGAAGAACGGCGAAGGGCGGCTGCCGTGCCGGAACTCCCGGCACGGCAGCCGCCCTTGAACGGCGTCAGGCGGATGTCAGGCGGTGCCGCACGTCAGGGTCGGGGAGACCCAGTCGGCGTGGTCGTTGCCGTTGCCGTTGCCGCCGTCGCCGACTGACAAGTCGAGTACCTGTCCGCCGGTGACCGGGACGTCGATGGAGACCGGCGCCGACTTGCCGTTCAGCACTGCCGTCGTGGTCAGCACCTTGCCGTCGAGCAGCACGGAGAAGGTGACCGTGCCCGGGTCGCCGTTGTCGACTCCGACCGTGGCGGTGAACCTGCTGCACCCGCCCGCCAGATAGATCTGCACGTCACTGGGCGAGTTGGTGCCCAGCCCCTTGGCGTACACGGTTCCGCCAAGCTTGAGCGGGGTACCGTCCCCGGCCGCGGTGTTGCCCACGCTCTGGTCGCGTTCGACGGGTCCCCAGCCGTTGGAGGAGGACAGGAAAGCCAGATCGCTGACCTGGTCGGTACCGGCGGGCGGGGGTGCCGGCACGGTGCCGACCACCCGTTCGTCGGCTTCGGTCAAGGTGTGGCCGCCCTGGGTGACCCGCGCCGTCGCGGTGAGTGTGTTCGCCGTGCCGAGGGTCGCCGGGGCCGTGACGGTCCAGCTGAAGGACGCCGTCCCGCCGCCGCGGATCTCACGGACGGACGGCGGGGTGGAGTGCGGGCTGACGGTCCAGCCCGCCGGGGTCTCCAGACTCGCCGTGACGTTTCGGGCGGTGGGCTTGTCCTGCGGTACGGCGACGGTCGCGGTGGCGGTGAACCGCTGTCCCCCGCTGACCGAGCCGGGCACCTGGAGGCTGACCGAGGACTTCGGCGCGGCCGGCATCGCATACCGCGAACGGTCGTACCCGGGGCTGCGGTTCTGCGCGACGGTCAGCGAGGAGGCGTAGCTGCCGTAGCTGGTCAGAGCGACCGTGCCGAGCCCGCCGGTGCTGCCGTCGAGGTTCCACACGGCGATGGCGACGGTGTTCTCGCCGTGCGGGTTCAGCACCCCGTTCGGTATCGGGAAGCTGTGCTGCGGGCCCAGGTAGTTGACGTAGTTGCCCATGTCCCAGCCGTTGACGTAGATCTCGGCGCGGTACTTGCGGGACGGGTCGTCGGTGATGGTGAGGCCGAGCGAGGTGTCCTGCCCCTTGGGCAGCTTGAGCTTGACGTCGGTGGCGTACCAGGAGACGCCCGGGGTGGTGTCGGTACTGGGCAGCGTGACGTTCTGCCAGCTCTTGGTGGGGTAGCCCGGCAGCATGTAGCCGGCCCGTTCGCCGTACAGGCCACCGGTGTTGAGCGGACCGCGGACGGTGTCGACGGGCTGCTCGCCACCGCGGGCGCCCTGGAGCCGCCACGTGATGGAGGTCAGCGGGTCGCCGGTGAGGATCGCTCCGGTCAGGCCGCGGGCGGCCTTGTTGCCGCTGGACTCGTTGTAGTCCTCCTCATGGCCCATGTCGACGGTGAGTACCGAGATGACGTTGTCCGCACCTGTCTTGAGGGTGCCCGCCGGGAAGGTGTACGTCTTCGGGCCGTCGGCGGTGGCGCTGCCGAGGAAGGTGCCGTTGAGCCAGACCGAGGAGGCTGCCGCGCCGCCACCGCTCTGGGTGGACAAGGTGATGCCGGTCTCGCTGCCGGTGCCGCTGAACCGGCCCCGGTACCAGGTGCTGCCGGTGTGGAAGCCGTAGTCGTCGGCGAAGAGCACCGGCAGGGTGCCCGGGGTCGTGGTGCTGTTGGAGGTGGTCTTGTCGGCCACCTGCCAGCTCGAATCGTCGAATCCGGGTTGGGACTCGGGCGATTCCTGGGTGTGCTTCCAGTCGGTCAGCGCCGGAAGGGAGATGGGCGCGGCGGTCGGGATGGACGCGGTACGGCTGCCGGTGGGCGTGACCCGGGTGCGCAGGCTCTTCCCGTTCCAGCTCACCGACGTGGCGCCGCTGAACACCTCGATCGAGGTGTCGGTGCCGTTGTCACCGGTCAGCGCCAGAGCGGAGCCGTGGCTGACCGCGCCGCGCAGCAGGTGAGTGCCGCGGACCAGTACCGGGCCGGCCGAAGTGTCCTGCCGCCAGAAGGTCTTGGCGGTGTCCGTGTCGGCGAGCAGCAGCAGCAGCGGGTGGCTGCCGCCATTGATCGAGACCCGGGTGAGGCCGGAGTGGCTGTAGTTGAGCCGCAGGTCACCGGTGGCCGGGTCCCAGGTGGAGGTCACCGCGCCGCCGGTCACGCTCACCGTCGGGCGGGTCTTGTAGTTCAGCACCGTCTCGCCGTCGGAGCCGTGGTCGCCGTACAGCACCGCGACATCACGGCCGGCGATGGAGGCGTTGGTCATGATCTCCGAGGTGGAGTACCGCAGTTGGTTGCCACCGAGGTTGTAGTCGGCGACGATGATCTTCGAGGCGCGGCCGTCGAGGCCGATCGAGGTGCCGGGCTGCTGCGGGACCGTGTAGACGGGCGCGGCCGAGGCGGTCCCGGTGGCGACGTCGATCGCGTCGACGGTGACGAACGTGCCGCTGGCGGAGGGGTTCTTGGCCCCAGTGGCTACGATCTTCAGGGTGTGCGGGCCGACGGGCAGGCCGCTCACCTGGTAGGCGGTGAACTGGTTCTGCTTGGTGGCAGCGTACGAGTCGACGGTCTTGACCTTGACGCCGTCGAGGTAGACGTCGGCGGTGCCGTGATTGCTGTCCAGGTTGGTGATCCACTTGGCGCCGGTACCGGTGAAGGCGACGCTCGCACTGTCACCCGCCACGCTGGAGAAGGATTCGGTGTGCTGGTAGTCGCCACCGGTATAGCTCTGTTCGGCGCCGACATGCGACCAGGTGCCGCTGTAGCTGACCGCCGGGTTCGGGTCGTCGTAGGTGTAGCCGCTGTGCGCGCCGAGGTCGATGGTGATGTGCGCGCTGTCGGTGCTGGTCGCGGTGGAGTCGCTGTGCCGCAGCACATGGAACTGCGTTCCGGTGTCCGGGTTGGCCCGGGTGGTGTCCACGATCTTCGGGTTGTCGGTCGGGACCGTGGGCAGCGGGTCGGTCTTGGTGAGCGGGGCGACGGCCTGGGTGAAGTAGCCGATCAGCTTGTCCTGGTCGTACTTCGGGTCGAGCTGGCGGGTCTCACGTATCGCGGCACCGTAGTCGTACGACGTGTAGTTCTCCGGCTCGCCCAGCCAGCCCCAGTTGGTGCCGCCATAGGTCATGTAGAAGCTCTGCGCGGTCGCGCCTACCGCGATGTTCTGCTTGTAGAAGACGTCCGCGAACTGGTCGTTGATCAGTTGTGCGCACTTGTCGTAGCCGGGTCCGCCCCACGGGTCGAAGGCGC
Source organism: Streptomyces polygonati (assembly GCF_042650325.1). Classification (NCBI taxonomy): domain Bacteria; kingdom Bacillati; phylum Actinomycetota; class Actinomycetes; order Kitasatosporales; family Streptomycetaceae; genus Streptomyces; species Streptomyces polygonati. Next base: position 244,707 of record NZ_JBHSBB010000012.1, read on the forward strand.
CCCCCTGGAACTCGGCGGTGGACAGCGGCTTTCCGGCCACATGGTCGTAGCTGATGTCCGGTGCGCCACTCCACTTCGTGGGGTTGCTGCAGTTGAAGCCCTGCGGATAGGAGTCCGCGGCGTCCACGTCCAGGGCGGCGTCACCGGAGTTGAAGGTGCCGTTGTTGTTGCCGACCAGCGGCACGGTGATGCCGTCCGCCTTGGCCTTGTCCTCCAGGTGCTTCATATACGTACGCCCGGCCGCGCTGCCGTTGTAGTACTCGTTCTCCACCTGGTAGTCGATCACCGAGCCCGTGCCGTTGGTGAGCTGGTGGCGGGCCAGGATCCGGTCGATCTGGGTCTGCCACTGGTCGCTGTACTTCAGGTACGTGGGGTCGCTGGTGCGAGTGGTGCCCGCCGTGGTGGACAGCCACCCCGGGAAACCGCCGCCGTCGACCTCGGCGTTGATGTACGGGCCGGGCCGGGCGATGACGTAGATGCCGAGCTGGTCGGCCATGTCCAGCAGCTTGTCGACGTCCCGTACTCCGGTGAAGTCGTACACACCGGGCGCGGGCGAGTGGTAGCCCCAGTCGAAGTACAGCGAGACCGCGTTGAAACCGGCCGCCTTCATCTTCTGCAGCACGTCGAGCCACAGGTCCTGGCTGGGCAGCCGGAAGTAGTGGAACTCCCCCGCCCACAGGTAGGTCCGCTTCCCGTCCACCATGTACGAGTAGCCGTCGTAGGTGACTGTGTGGGTCCGCTGCGGCGCCCCCGCGGGAGCCGTCCCTGACACCGCGGCGCTGGACACGGCTCGCGTCGGTGGCGTGGCAGCGGCCGCGGAAACGGCCCCGGTAATGAGCCCGATGGTCATGGCAAGAGCCGCGCTGATCGCCAGGCAGCGGTGTTTGATCCCGCGCGCCGTATGGCGAGTAGTCATCCTCGACCTCCACGCTGTGCAGTTGCGTGCATTTGACTGAACATGAAGCCCCGTCCGTCGCCGACCCACCATGTACGACCAGAATCCATAGCCTGTCATGGGCGAACAAGTGCGTTTTCGTTGGGAAGTGTTGCACCGGCGCGATCGGCCTGCAATGGTCAGGGCCAAAGAAATTCCGGTTTCAACCGCTGGCCGCCCCCGACCGCGCCGACGCGGGGCGGCCGCGGGCGAACTGTCCTGGTGCGAAGCGGGATCCGGGGTCTTCCGGGCGGTGCGGAGGAAGGCGCTGGGCGGGATCCTGCGCGCCGCCCCGCCCGGAGTGAAAGCCGCGCGTCCAGTCCCTCTCCCCTGCCTCGGCGCCCCGACTACGCGCCTTCTCAGCTCAAGTCAGCCGCCGGTCAGCTGCAAGGTGCGCGGTGGCACGTTGCCCCTGCCGGAAACCTCGTCCGTGCGGGCCCCGCGTCGCTGAACGAGGCGGCGGCCATCGACGGGGCGAACGCCTGGCAGCGCTTCTGGCGGGTGACGTTCCCGCTGCTGCGCCCGGTCTCCGCGATCACCCTCCTGCTCCGCCTGGTCTACACGCTCAAGGTCTTCGACATCATCTGGATCATGACCAAAGGCGGTCCCAGTGGTTCCTCGACGACGTTCGCCACCTGGTCCTACCGGCTCGGCGTTGGCGACCTTCTGCCGGAGTTCGGCCCCGGAGCCGCGGTGGGCAACCACCTCGTGGTGATCGCGCTCACCTTCGGCCTGGTCTGTATCTGCACCGTGCCGCTGTTCGCTTTCCTGTGGTCCTGGTCGGACTTCGTCTTCGCCAGCACCCTGGACAGCGGCGGCGCCCACCAGCCCATCACTCTGGGCATCTACCACTACATCGGCAACAACAACCAAGAGTGGAACGCCATCATGGCCACCGCGGTCGTGGCGTCACTGCCGGCCGCCCTCATCCTGGTCCTCGCCCAGCGCTACGTCGCCGCCGGTGTCGCGGCCGGAGCCGTAAAAGACTGACCGGCCTGCCGTTCCACGCCGCGCCATGGCCCGAACGCCCCCATCCGAGAAGGATCGAGCTCCCACCGATGACCCTCAACCACGATCGCCACACCTTCGCGATTCAGGAGATACCGTTCAGCCGTCAGGGATCATGGTTCAACATCTCGCCGGTAGTCTCCCAGCATATCCGGGCCCGGGACCTGCGCCTGGTCTCGCACCAGAACGGCATGCACGCGGTCCTGCGCCTGGCGCCCCTGCACCTGGTGACCGGTGAGCGGGCGGAGACCGTCTGGAAGACGACTCCCACCACCCTGGACTGGGAGGCCGACGGCGGCCGGATCTCGCTGGTCTACGAGAGTCCCGACACCGTCCGATTGCACGGAGAAGGGCTGGGTCCCGCGATCACGCCCGCGGACCGGGACCTGACGCCGTTCGCCGGCACCTGCTTCTACCGCGATCCGGTCGACAGCTCCTACGAGTTCACCTCATACGAGACGGGCCGCCGCTACCGCGTCACCCTGCTGACCGGCGCGGTCGCCGCGACGGAGGGACTCGAGGGGCTTGCCGGCGCCGACCGCCGACCGGTCCTGTCCGGCGCGTCGGCCTGGGGAGCCGTCATCGAGGGGATCGAAGGAAATCGGCGGCGATGATGCCGTGGGCCTGGGCAGTGCGGAATTGGCGCCAAATCGGGCCGGATCGCTGTGGGGCAGGGTCGATGCCGGCGGCGTGAAGGATCTCCCAGACCGTGGAGGGGGCGATCGGGAAGCCGAGGCGGGCAAGTTCGCCCTGTAGGCGGCGGTGACCCCAGGTGCTGTTCTCGCGGGCCAGGCGCACGATGAGCTTCTTGACCGTCGGCGCGGTGGAGGGGCGACCGGGCGACGGCGGTGCTGGGCGAACGTCCATTTCCGCTTGACCAGTTCCCGGTGCCAGCGCAGCAGCGTGGCCGGTGTGACCGCGAAGACCTCCCGTCATCGCTCCCGGGGGACCAACCGCGACAACGCAGCCAGCCAGATTCGATCGGCCGGCCCGTAGCGGACCCGGGCGATCTGACGGCGCAGTACCGCGTTCTCGTGCCGGAGCGCCAACACCTCGGCGTCCTTGGCCATACGGCTGCGCAGGACAGCCGCTGGCGCCGTGACCAGGTTCCCGGCCAGGGCTGTGATGATTGACAGCATCATCGAAGGATGATCCCAGGGGCCGGCTGAGCCCTGCCCTGGCGGGGAAGCTCGCAGGTCACGTCCGGAATCGTGTTTCCGAGCGGGACAGGCGCGGTCGCTGTACCGTCGCTTCGTCGTCCGTCCTTCAAGGGAGTCACCTGTGCCATATGACGAGGAAGAGCCCTGGCTCGAACACATTCCCTCGGACGGAATCGTCCCAGGGAACCGGTACAGCCACGTGGTTGCGGGCGAAGGCCGAGTGGTCGCCATCTCCGGGCAGGTCGCTCTGGACGGTCGGGGGAACGTGGTCGGAAAGGGCGACGCCGCCGCCCAGGCGCGTCAGGTCTTCGAGAACCTGAAGCGCTGCCTGGCAGCGGGCGATGCCACCTTCGCCGAGGTCGCCAAACTGACCATCTACGTCACCGATGTTGCCTTCCTGCCGGAGGTGTGGCGCGTCCGCGACACGTACATCGACCCCGAACTTCCGCCTGCCAGCACGGCAGTACAGGTGGTCGCGCTGTACCGACCGGAGTTCATGGTGCAGGTGGAGGCCCTTGCCATAACCCCTTACGGCCACTGATCTTCGTGGCATCTACCCGGCTCTGTGGGTGCCGAAAATGCCATCCACGCAGGTCAGCAGGCATATCGGCGGTCTGCGGCGCTGGCAGAGGACAGCCCAGTTTGAATGTGTTCACGTTGGGCCCTTTCTGTTGAACAAGTTCAAGTGGATCGCACTCGATGCTCACCCACGGCGGCCTGAAAGTGGCGATGAGCTGCATAGATGAGGTTCTCGGCACGGACAGGCTTGCCGATCTGCCGTGAGATGACGCTGATCGACTCCCCCTCCATCGCCGCCACAGGTCGGCCTTCATCTCCTCCGACATCCCCGGCCGACCCAGTCTCGCCACGTATACCGTCCTCAATCAGCACTGTTGCTCTGACCGGTTGAATCTAAGTCGCTGTTGTCGTTCCGAAAGGGGTTGGCCTGGTCAGTGCTGTCGGTGGACTACCAGCGCATTCTCACCGTGCTCGCGGACCGGTCCCGACTCCATCAAGGGCCCCTGACGTGCCAGGAGATGGCCGCGTTGTTCGGGATGGACGTGGTTCCGGCCCGGGTGGAGGCACTGCGGGCGAAGGCGAAACGCCTGGTCGCGCGGGGCTGGCTGGCCGAGCCCTCGCCGGGCCGGTTCACGCTCGCGAAGGGTGCGGCCAGGCCAGGCGGCGGGTCATGAGCAGGGTCATCGACCAGTAGACGATCGCCTCGGCGCTGGTGGTGCGGCGTTCGTAGTCGCGTGCCAGCCGGCGGGTGTGCGTCAGCCACGCATTGGTGCGCTCCACGATCCACCGCTTGGGCAGCACCACGAACCCGCGTCGGTCGTCGCTGCGTTTGACGACCTGCAGGACCAGCGCGAGGACGGCCAGGCAGTGCCCGGCGAGGCTGCCGGTGTAGCCGCCGTCGGCCCAGACCAGCTCCAGCCGGTGGCGGGCGTCGGCGACCTGCCCGAGCAGTACCTTCGCGGCGGTGCGATCCCCGACATCAGCGGCGGCGACCATCACGCCCGGCAGCAGGCCGAGCGTGTCGACCACCAGGTGCCTCTTCCACCCGTTGATCAGTTTCCCGCCATCGAAGCCGCGGCTGTCCGCGCCGACCACGGCATCGGCCTTGACCGACTGGGAGTCGATCACGGCGGCCGTCGGCTCGGTATCCCGGCCCTCCCTCTCACGGACCCGGCTGCGCAGCCGGTCGTGGAACTCCACGACCAGCCCGTGGTCGCGCCAGCGGCGGAAGAACGCGTAAACCCGGTCCCAGGGCGGGAAATCGGCCGGCATCGCCCGCCACTTGATTCCGTTGTCCACCAGATACCGGACCGCGTCCAGTATCGCCCGGTGGCAGTACGCCTCCGGCTGCCCGCCCCGGCCCCGCATCCAGCCCGGCACCGGCAGCAAGGGCCGGACCACCGCCCACTCCGCGTCCGTCATGTCCGACGGATACCAAGGCCGACGCGTGCCGTTGTCGGCGGCGTTACCGAACCGGTGAGCCAGACAGTCACACCCCGGAGTGACCGAACTGGACTGCCCGGCCATCCACACGGAACACTCCAACACCGGGGCCTCCTGACATTGCTCGGTGATTCGACACCAACGAGCTGTTCAGAAGGCCCCACCCCTATGCCACGGGCCCTTCGCCATCACCCAATCGGGAACCCCGGTTCGAAGCCCACCCCTCACAGCCGGAACGACAACAGCGACTAAGCTTGGCGTTTAACCTCGCACGTCACCCGACGTGCTGATCTGCGGTT